>CALLZZ010000500.1 GCA_937858235.1 uncultured Clostridia bacterium | reverse complement strand
CACCCCTCGGTTGCGTATTCGATAGATGTTTTCCATGACCACAATGGAGTTATCCACCAGCATACCAATCCCTAGCGCAAGCCCTGCCAGAGACATCATATTTAAGGTGATGCCGCTGAAATACATCATCAGTATCGCAACCAGTACGCTGAAGGGAATAGAGAAGGCTACCACCAAAGTGGGTTTTACATCCTTCAGGAACAGCGCCAGAATGATTATCGCCAGAATTGCACCAATGATCATATTGCTCAGGATACTGCTGATAAACTCAGAGATAAACTTTCCCTGGTCGTTGAGCACCGCGAAATGCAGTCCGTCATATTCCGATTCCAGATCCTTAATCTCCTTGTTGCAGTCCTTAGAGACCGCGCTGGTTCCCGCTGTACTGCCTTTAAAGATGGACAGCACAATGGCGTCTTCCCCATTGACCCGGGCGTAGCTCTCTCCGGCGTTATCAATCACCGTAACCTTGGCCACGTCTCCCAGTTTGATATCACCGATGCCATCTATGTTGCACAGTACCATATCCTGAAGGTCTTCCTCGCTGTCAAATCCGTCGCCCACCTTCAACAGCCACTGGTTATCCTTTTTGTCGTCAATGTACCCTGCCGGCATTTCAAAGTTCTGGGCATATATCAGGGAGGACAGACTGCTCATGCTCAGCAAGTGATCCAGGTTTGCCTTTTTCAGTGCCTCTTCCCGAGAATCCTCATACTTTTCCTTAGCCGTCTTTAGCTCCTTTTGCGCAATCTCCAGTTGTGCCGATGCACTGCCGAATCCGGCCGCCGCTTGTATTTTTGCCGACTCCATGTCCCCATAGGTGTTGCCGCCCATGGCTTCCTCATACTGACTGATGATGGATTCCGTTACCTGAATCTCCACCTGTAGGGCAGTGATCTCACTGTCAAACTGCTCCACTGCCGACTTACTCTTTTTTAGACCCTTGATGCCATCGGACATGCTCTGGGCAGCGGTTTTCAGCCCCCCTACTGTATCCGTACCGCCATCAATCAGTTTTTGCAGCGCTCCGATGCTGTTCTCATCCAAGCCCATCTCCGCTCCGCCTGCCACCAAATCAGCCAGCTTTGTATCATCGGTACAGCCCATGGCCGTCAGCGCTTGGTAGAGATTGTTCATCTGCGTGACTGTGTCATTCATGGTGCTGATGCTGTCGTCAATGGTGTCATAGTCCACGCCATTCTCTTTCAGCTTGCTGACAACGCCTTCCCGGGCACCCTGGATCGCCGCCAGACTGGCCTGCTGACTTACCAACTGACTCTGATAGGCAGACAACTGATCTGCTGCCTGAGAGGCCGCACCTAGCTGATCGCTGGTATCGGTCTGAGACCTTTTCAGCTTGGACTGGGCTTTGTCCAGCTTGGACTGGGCCTGATTCATCTCTTTTTTCGCATCCGCCAGACTGTTGCTGACCTTTACCAACATCTTATCATTGATGTTGTCAATCTGCTTCTGGTTCAGACGCACCTCTACGGATTTTTCCACCAGACCGATTGTGCTGACACTGGCAACGCCATCCTGCCGCTCCAGCCGTGGGATCAGGGTCTCGCTGGTGAAGTCGGACAATTCATAAATATCCTTCCCATCGTACCCTACCGAGGCATACATCGTTGCCATCATGTCCATAGATATCTCCATGACGTTGGAGGTACCACATTCATCCGGCAGCTTTTCTTTCACCGAGTTAATGGCTGCGTTCACCTTCACCATGGTGGAATCCATATTGGTTCCGTCCGCAAATTCCAGCATTACCATGCTATAGCTTTCCGCACTGGAACTGGTAATGTTTTTCATGCCGGTTACCGTTCCCAGAACCCCTTCCATCGGTTGAGTAACATTGGACTCAACTTTTTCGGGACTGGCACCGGGGTAGGTCGTGATCACCATCATGTAGGGCAGTTCCATTTCTGGCAGCAAATCGGTCACCATTTTCGTCAGGCAAACACCGCTGAGGGTCAGGGCGATAATCACCGCTACAAACACAGTAAAAGGTTTTTTTACACAAAATTTAGACATTGTTTTTCATCATCCCTTAATGTACCGACAAGTCGGTTATTCTTTCAGCATCTCCTGTGCGTTGGTATAGAGCCGTTGGCAGAACCCGGTTACTTGCGCCATCTCTTCCGTCGAAAAACCTGCGAACAGTTGATTTAACAGCTGTTCATGGGCTTTATCGCCCTGTTTGATCAGAGCTTGTGCCGTTTCCATCAGCTTTAAGTGTATCATCCTCCGGTCACTGGGATCTGCCTGTCGCTTCAAGTAGCCCCGCTGAACCAAGTTCTCTACTGCCGTAGAAACGTTGGATTTTGCCAGCATCAAGAATTCTGCAATATCCCGACTGGTATCAAACTGGGGATGTTCATGAAGGAACAGCAGAATGCCTAACTCTACGTAACTCAAACCAAACTCTTTAATCAACGCTTCCATGCTTTTGCCGCACAGCCGCTTTGCCGTGTGTGCCCATACCATCATACAGTTTCTCAGTATCACGCTCCCACCTCCTCTTTCCATGGCAAAATTCCGCCCACTTAGTTCCCTTTGTAACCATTATAATCTGAACTGCACAGTTGTCAAGGATTCCCTTTTCTTTTTCTCAAACCTGAAGAACTTCTCTTCTTTGTCAAAAAGCTTACCCTTTTCTTTCGTACTTTTCGCCTCCGTCTGACCCCATCTTGCCTTTTTGCTCCGAATGGGCTAAACTAAACAAGTCAACGGCAACCATCACTGCTATACAGCGGTTCTCGGAAGGAATGCACTGAAACATGAAGACACTTTATTTGGAATGCAATATGGGCTGTTCCGGTGATATGCTCTTGGGCGCCCTGCTGGATCTGCTGCCAGAGCCCCGACGCTGGGTGGAGCAGTTTTCCCAGATTGGTATCCCCCGGGTTCATCTGGAACAATCTCGACAGGCAAAATGCGGCGTCTACGGCACCCATGTTTCCGTCCTCATCGATGGCTCCTCCATCCAAGAGTCCCACCAGCACGATCACAACGATCTAGGTCAGATTACCGATCTCATTGACACCCTCCTCATTCCGGACTCCGTGAAAGAACAGGCTCTGGCTGTCTACCACCTGCTGGCTCAGGCGGAATCGGAAGTGCATCAAACCACTATGGAGCAGATTCATTTCCACGAAGTAGGCAGTCTGGATGCGGTAGCGGACATTGTTGGCGTCTGTCTATTGATGGATCAACTCAAACCCGACCGCATTCTCTCCTCCCCAGTGGTGGCCGGCAGTGGTTCCGTACACTGTGCCCATGGCTTATTGCCCGTTCCTGCTCCCGCTACTGCCGCACTGCTCCGTGGAATTCCTTGGCGCTCCGGCGCTTTGGAAAGTGAACTCTGCACCCCTACCGGCGTGGCAATTCTCAAACACTTCGTCCACGCTTTTGGCCCCATGCCCACCCTGACCATAGATCAGATTGGTGTTGGAACTGGTCAAAAGGATCTTGCTCAAGCCAACATATTGCGTGCCTTCTGGAGCGATTCCACGCTCCATCCCACCTCTGCTCCCAATCAGATTACTGAGCTGCGCTGTACCTTGGATGATATGACCGGTGAGGACATCGGATGTGCAGTACAGCTGCTGTGGGACACCCATGCCCTGGATGTTTACACGCTGCCAATTCAGATGAAAAAGAATCGTCCCGGTGTGATTCTCTGCGTGACCTGCTCTCCGGAGGACAGTGATTCTATCGCACAGTTGATGCTGCGTCACACCTCTACCGCCGGGGTGCGGAAGCAGGTAGAAGAGCGCTATGTCCTCAACGTCCGTTTTTCCCAGGTGGACACCCCTTACGGCTCCATCCGCATCAAGCACTACTCCGGTTTCGGAGTGGAAAAGTCCAAACCTGAATTTCAGGATCTGGCGCAGGCCGCAAAAAAACACGGTGTTTCCATTGATACCGTCCGTCGTTGCCTCCCAACATCCTAAGTATTGCAAGGAAAAAGCGTCTTCTCATCCGGAAGACGCTTTTTGATTACAGCTGTATTTTCATTCACATTCACTTAGAAATTCCTTTGCCCGAGGCAGATTCCAGCGGTAGCGGGAGGACAATACCCGCACCATGCAGATCACCCCTACGGAAAGCAACATCGCCAGCCATTCCACCATCAGGGGCAGCAGGTAGATGTAGCAGACTGCACCCAACAACGACGCAGTCACATAGATATGCTTCATGAACATATAGGGCACATTCCCCGCTAGAACATCCCGCAGCAGGCCACCACCGGTGCCGGTGATGACCCCTACAAATCCCAACAGAAATGGGTTATACCAATCCAGCACCGCCATGGCTCCCTGAATACCCACTATGGTAAATACTGCCATTCCAACCGTATCCAACGCAAAAAGGATCAGGTCAAAGAGCTTATGCTTGCGGTTGAGCAGGGAGCGAACACAGGGGAAAAAGATCACCAGTGACGCAGCGCAAGCGATTATCGTATAGCTTGGGTTCCGGAACGCCATGGGCGGCGTCTCCCCAATGATAACATCCCGTAAAATACCACCTCCCACAGCGGTGACAATTCCCAGCAGCAGCACGCCAAGCAAATCCATTTGTTTGCGAATTCCGGTAATCGCACCGCTGATGGCAAAGGCAGCAATCCCTACCTGCTCAATTATTGTAATAATCAGATCCATCCCTCATTCCTCCCGTCAAAAAACAAGGTATGGCTTTCCCCCTCATTTGGTTCCTGAACTGCGTTCCAGTTTTACCCCGGATGTCCTCTCCCGTGTAAGGTTCAGCCTTCTTGCACTTTCCACGTCATTTCGTTCTGGCGTTTCCACGCTTGGCTCATTATAGGCATTGAAAAGGAAAAAAACAAGGGATCACTTTGACCAACTTTTTTGGATTTTCCCACCGTCTTTTTGAGTGTTCAGACGGTTTTTTCCAACCCCAGCAGTGTGACAATTTCCTGGCAAATTTCCTCTACTGTTTTTCCATCGGTACACACCTGAGTATCGGCCGCTGCCTCGTACCGCTCCCGCCGCTGCTCCATCAACTGGGTGATGTAGGGCAGGTTCATGTTCCCGTTCAGCAGCGGACGATTGTTGCCCTTCCGGACCCGCTGGAAGATGGTCTCCGGTTGGGCTGTCAGCAATAGCGTTTTGCCGCTGGCCCGCATATTGGACACGTTCGCCGCCCGCATCGGCACGCCGCCCCCACAGGAAATCACTCTGGGTCCCATATTCCCCAGCTCTGCCAACGCAGCACTCTCCACCCCACGGAAGTAGTCCTCACCCCGCTGCCGAAAAATCTCCGGGATCCGCATCCCTACCAGCACTTCGATATACTCGTCCATCTCGTGAACAGGAACCCGCAGCAGCTGTCCTAGCCGGGTCGCAATACTGCTTTTTCCCACGCCCATAAAACCAATTAAAAACAGAGGTGTCTGCAAACAAAGCACATCAGATGCTCCGCTGCCCTCCTGACTGTACTGAATATTGATCCACCTTTTCATGACATGTTTCCCTCCGCTTCCCGTACAGGGCTTATCCTTACTTTTGCATATGTGATCATTGCAACAAGCTTTCCTGTTTTTGCCCTGTTTTTTCAGTCTACTATAGCCTGCTGTACCACATTTTGTCAAATATAATTCCATCTCTGACAAAGCGCCCTTCCCGTGGTACCATCACAATATCTTAATTGCAAATTTATTGTGAATGAATCATTGATGATAGAGGTGCGGTAGACATTAGTGTCCGGAAACAAGGCCAGGCAGCCATTTCCCAAGAAAGGGGATACCGCCGAACGGAAAGCGTTCTGCCTGGGGCGTTGCACTTGGATCGTTAGAGAACATCCAATGGGCTGTCACAGAGTAGAGAATAAAGATATAGAAAGAAGGAAAGAGAAAACAATGTCAAGGCACGCAACCTTTTGGGCCTTGATTCCTCCCGTGGCCGCTATCTTACTGGCACTGATCACCAAGGAAGTCTACAGTCCCTTTTTATCAGAATTATCGTAGGCGGCTTCTTCTACTCCGGGTTCTCCTTGGAGGGAACCGTTACCCATGTTTTCCAGGACGGTGTGATTTCCGTGAAGGCCATGACCGGCAGCCCTCGTCCTGACTCTGCGGCACCTATTGGTAATGCGTCGGGTACTCAAGTCTAAGGCCGCCGTTGAAACGGCTTTCCAATTCACTATTTCATCACAGGCTTTGACCGGGAATTGGATTTGTTCCTCTTCCCGGCTCTTTTCCCTCCTTTTTCAGAAATTTTTAAGTCTCTTTCGCTATACTAATTTCCAGTTGATGTATCTCAGGAGGATTTTATATGGATTTTCGTCACGAATACAAACACATACTGAACTACGGCGACTGCTTTCTGTTACGCAACCGTCTACGGCACCTTATGTCTCCCGATCCTCATGCCGGACCCGATGGCAGCTACCAGATCCGCAGCCTCTACTTTGACGACTGGTGTGACCGTGCTCTGCGGGAAAAACTGTATGGCGTCAGTCGTCGGGAAAAATTTCGAATTCGGCTGTATAATCAGGATCCTTCGCTGATCCGTCTGGAGAAAAAGAGCAAACTCTCCAACCTAACCCACAAGGAAAGCGTCCCTCTGACCGAGTCACAAGCAGAAGCCATTTTGGCTGGTGACTGGGGTTGGATGAAGGACAGCCAGCAACCACTGCTGGTGGAATTTTACGCTAAAGTGACCGGACATCTTCTGCGTAAAATTCCACCAGCAGTGGTAGCTGGC
>CALLZZ010000499.1 GCA_937858235.1 uncultured Clostridia bacterium | reverse complement strand
AATGAAGTCATATACATACGGCAGAACTCACCGGAGATTTTTGAAGCCGATAATATAGAAGAATAGAGATAGGCACCATGCGTGCTGACATGGAGGGAAAAAGCTAATGTCAAAGCTGAACATCGATCAGAAGAGTATAAAAGACCTCTTCACAGAAAAGAACACAGATTTCCTGATACCGGATTATCAGAGGCCCTATGCATGGGGAGAAAAGGAATGCCAGACTCTATGGAACGACTTGTTTCTCTTTGCATTTCCGGATAATGACTGTGACAAATTCGATAGTGACACAGACGAGTACTTTCTCGGCCCTATAGTCACATTCAAGAATGAGGACGGCAAAAAGGAAATCATCGATGGGCAGCAACGACTGACCACGCTCATGCTCCTGCTTCGCGCATTTTACGACAAATACGGAAGTATGAAAAACGACAAGGCAATCAAGACCAGCAAGCTCATCGAGCAGTGCATCTGGAAAACAGACGAATTCGACGAGCCGGACAAGTCCGCTTTGAAGATTGATTCCGAAGTTGCTACTGACAGCGATAAGGAGCAATTCCTCAACATACTGAAAACCGGCATCGTCGATGATGACTGGAAAAGCAACTACGCGAACAACTACAGGTTCTTCCAACAGAAAATTGCCGAGTTCCTCAATACGTACCCGGACTGGTTTTCCTTTTTCCCTATGCGGATTATGAAGAACTGCATTCTTCTGCCGATTGAGGCTGAATCACAGGATACGGCTCTGCGTATCTTTTCGACACTGAATGACCGCGGTAAGCCACTGTCGGACGCCGACATCTTCAAAGCGCAGTTCTACAAGTACTATTCTTCCAAAGGCGAGAAGGATTCATTTATCGAGAAATGGAAGAAGCTCGAAGTCCTTTGTGACTCTCTGTTCCATCCCATTTCCGGTACACCAATGGATGAGCTTTTCACGCGGTACATGTATTACGAGCGTGCGAAGCAGGGCATCAAGTCCTCGACGACGGAAGCGCTGCGTAAATTCTATGAGCGGAATTCATATGCATTGCTGAAGACGGATGAGACATTTGAAAATCTGATCGACCTGGCTAATTTCTGGAACGATGTGCAGATTCAGAGCGTCGATCGCTTTACAAACAAAGTCCTAAGAAGGCTCTTTGTCCTGAATTACGCTCCTAATGGCATGTGGACTTATTTTGTTTCGGTTTATTACATGGCGAACCGAGACCAGAACGGCATGCTCGATGATGAGAGCTTCTACCAGTTCCTCAACAAGATCACGGCCTTTATATGGGCATACGCCGTGACGAATCCCGGTGTCAATGCATTGAGAACACCGGTCTTCGCCGAGATGATTAATGTCGTGAATGGGCAGCCTGTGACATTCTCTGACTTCCTGTTCCATACTCCGCAGCTACAGAATGCCTTCAACAACTACACATTCAGCAATAACCGTGCCATTACCAAGTCGATGCTGACGTGGTGGGCATTCCAAGATCCAGAGCAGGAGCTTCTCTCGCTTGAGAGCGTTCTGGAAATCGAACACATCTATCCCCGCAAGCGTCAGGAAATGGAACACTCCTTGACAGATGCGCGCAATTTAGAGAGCCTTGGCAACAAGGCATTGCTCGAGAAGCGCATCAATATCCGAGCTGCTGATTACAGATTTGACGACAAGAAGAAGTACTATCGCGGATTCGAGAACAACCGGAACCAGCAGAAGGAAGGGACCAAAATCAAGGAGCTCGTGGATCTGGCCACGCATGCGACGGATTTCACGGAGACCGATATCGTCCAGCGCAAAGCAAAGATGATCTTCAAGTTTCAGGAATTCATGGGTGAAAACGGGCTCCTGAGCGCCGATTAAACCTTTCAACGATAGCCATACTTTTTAACGATTGCAGATTGGGGGTGTCGCTTTTGACTACAGCAGCCACAGCAGCATATCAATACAGGGCCATAGACGCGCTCCCGCTTTATGCCCTGAAACGCAGAAAAGCCCAGAAACAGCGCGGTTTCCGGGCTAAAAGCACATACGGGCATTGTATCAAAGATGAGGTCTTAATAGATACGGCGCGAGTGTCGGGATTAGATGTCATGCACAGCTTGAATCTTTTAACGATGGGTGTCGCAGAAAATACGGAAATGGGGTGTTTAAACACATGAGTGAATACAAGCCGCCGTTCCACACGACGGACAAGATTACCAACTTAGTTGCCGCTATCAGTGAGCAGATCGGCAGGATTAAAGTGCTCTCGCATGGCAATCTGAATCCGCACCTCAGAAAAGAAAACAGAATACGGACAATTCATTCGTCGCTTGCCATCGAGCATAATTCACTTTCTCTTGAACAAGTTACGGCCATCGTCGATGGAAAGCATATCCTTGGGAACCCGAATGAAATCCGAGAAGTGAAGAATGCCTACGACACATACGAGATGATGCTTTCTCTTGATCCCTATTCTGTGAAAGACCTTCTGAAGGCGCACAAGATGATGATGGAGGGCTTGATTCCGGAGAATGGGAAATTCCGCTCCGGAGGGGTAGGCGTGTTTGATGGAGATGTAGTCGTCCATATGGCTCCTCCTGCAAGACTTGTACCTGGAGAAATTCAGGATCTGTTCGACTGGTACAAATCCTCCGAAATCCACCCGCTGATCCGTAGTGCGATCTTTCATTATGAGTTCGAATTTATCCATCCTTTTGCAGACGGGAATGGACGTATGGGCAGAATGTGGCATAGTCTGCTTCTTGGCAAGTGGAATGAGATATTTTACTGGCTGCCGATAGAAGAGCTGATTCGTTCACGGCAGCAGGAGTATTATGACGCTCTCGGCAAGTCAGACAGGGAATCTGATAGCAGTGCATTTGTCGAGCT
>CALLZZ010000498.1 GCA_937858235.1 uncultured Clostridia bacterium | reverse complement strand
TAAGCCGGAGGAATAAATATTTACTTTTATAGTTACATCCCCAGCACTTGCCAGAGTATCCTTGCAAAAGGATGGTGAGCTAATTTTTGTTTTCATGTACTTGTACCTGACCTTTCTGAATTTTAAAAAAGGAAAAGCAGGCCATCTTTAAACATAAATTTACTTGACAAGAAAAAACAAAGCTGATACAATGAACATTGTTCAGTTTGGAGGTATAGCATGAACAAATCAATCACTTCCCAAGAAGCAATACTTTGTGTCGGAAAAGAAATTGTTCTTGAAAAAGGTTTGCAAGGATTGAATATACGGGATATTGCGAGAAGGTGTGGCGTATCGGTTGGATCCATATATAACTATTTTCCAACCAAAAGCGACTTAATGGTTGCCATCATTGAGTCTGTTTGGAAAGAGATTATGCATGGTTATAAAATTTGTGAAGAACAGCATAATTTTGTTGACAGCGTTCAATCTCTGTTTCTTACAATTAAAAAAGGCTCTGAAAAGTATCCTTTTTTCTTTAGCTCACACTCCATGAGCTTGGCAGCTCTTGATAAAGAAAAGGGGCGTCAAAGCATGGAGAGATATTTTTCGCATATAAAAAAGGGGCTTTTAGCAACCCTCAATACCGACAGCGAAGTTAATGAAAATACTTTTTCTCCAGCCTTTCATAAGGAGGACTTTATCGAATTTGTTTTTACTAATTTAATGACGCTGCTCATACAAGGAGCTGAGTCCTGTGACTTTTTATTAGAAGCAATTCGACGCATTATACACAAGTAATCTTCATAGAAAAAGTAATACCATCCAAACAGGATGTTATTATTTTGAACAAAACTGAACAACGTTCACTGTTAACATTTAATTTTTTGGAGGTAAATTATGCAAGCGATTATGGAAACTTTATTTGATGTAGTCTATCTAACTGCGGTGGTAACATTGGGTATTTTAATGATTAAAGACGCAAATGGCAACAAGCAGTACACATTATTTGGCATTATGGCGGTGGTATTGGGAGCAGGGGATTCTTTTCACCTTGTCCCTCGTGCCATTGCCTTATGCACAACCGGACTGGAAAATTACACCGTTTCACTTGGTATCGGTAAATTCATCACATCCATTACCATGACTATTTTTTATGTCTTACTTTACTACGTCTGGAGAAAACGCTATGATATCCGCGCAAACCAAGGCACTACCATAGCTGTTTATCTGCTTGCGGCAACGCGGATCATTCTGTGTTTCTTCCCGCAAAATGCCTGGACCAGTGCAAACCCTTCCTTGGCTTGGGGTATTTACAGAAACATTCCATTTGCCCTTCTGGGACTGCTTATTATTATTCTGTTTTATAAAAGTGCAAAGCAGCACAGTGACAAATCGTTTCGGTTTATGTGGCTTACCATTGTATTGAGCTTTGCTTTTTACATCCCTGTTGTCTTATGGGCAGATGCAATTCCACTTGTTGGGATTCTGATGATTCCCAAAACCTGTGCCTACGTTTGGGCGGTATGGATTGGGTACAGTGATATGAGAAACAGCCGAAAACAGGTGGGGGCATAATGCAGGAGCAGGATAAACGCATACAAAGGATGCAGGATGCTCCACCGCTCAAGACCATTTTCACCATGTCAGTCCCTGTTATCCTCGGTATGATGGTAATGTCATCTACAATCTGGTGGATACCTGGTTTATTTGCATGATGGGAGATGAGCTGCAGCTGTCCGCCAGCAGCTATTGTACTCCGATTTTTGTCATCATCATGACGGTTGCCAGCTTGATTGGAACAGGGGGTGCTTCCTATCTTTCCCCCATTCTGGGAACCGGCCGCAAGGATAAAGCCGAAAAAACACTTTCCACAGGGATTTTGCTGATCTGTCTGTTCGGTCTTTTGGTGGCAATCGTGGGGGTTGTGTTTCGCAATCAGATCCCCCATATTCTCGGAGCAAGTGAGCTCAGTTATAAGTTTACGCAGCAGTATGGAACTATCCTTATGGTTGGTGGCGTCTTTATTATAGGAAATTTTGCCCTTGGTCAGTTGATTAGGGCGGAAGGCTCCACTAAATTATCCATGTAGGCATGATGGTGGGCACTGTTGCAAACATCATATTGGACCCCCTCTTTATCTTTACCCTTGGCTGGGGCATCTTCGGGGCCGCGGTGGCCACCGTAATCGGCAATAGATTGTCGATGCTGATCTACCTGATTTGCTATCTGCGTAGAAAGACTCTTTTGAGTTTGGGCTTCGCGAATTTACGCTGGAACCAAGGATATTAAAAGAAATTTTTGCGATTGGTGTACCCGCCACAATTGGACAAATGCAGATCAGCGTTGCCCGGATCACCTGCAACAATCTTGCCAGCACATATGGAGAGGTCACGGTGCCCTCACTGGGAATCGCCCTCAAGATCATGACCATTGGCACCATGTGTTTATGGGATTCAGCGCCGGCTGCCAACCCCTGATGGGCTACAACTACGGTGCTGGGAATTATGAGCGCATAACGAAGTTCATCAAAACAGGAATACTCTCCACCAGTCTGGCTGGACTGTTTCTAACACTGGTGTTGGGCGCTTCGTCCCCCCTTCTGGTTGCCGTGTTCACACCCTTGGAAGAAGTACAAAGTAGCGGTTCCGCCATTCTGCGCACCTTAATTCTATCCCTTCCCTTTATGGGTGGAATAACACTGTGTTCGACTACTTTCCAGGCTATGGGTAAGCCCCTAAGAGCTTTCATTTTAACAATATCGCGACAAGGCTTATTGT
>CALLZZ010000497.1 GCA_937858235.1 uncultured Clostridia bacterium | reverse complement strand
ACGTGGAAGGCGACCATGAAGCGATCATCGCACCGGAGACCTTCGACCTGGTCCAGCGCGAGATGAAGAAGCGCGGCAACGGCATCATGTACCACAGCGGCGTACACGTCTTCTCCAGCAAAATCCGCTGCGGGCAGTGCGGCTCCTTCTACGGCTCCAAGGTCTGGCATTCCAACAGCAAATATCGGAAAACTATCTGGCGCTGTAACCATAAATACGATGGCTGCAAGAAATGCACCACGCCAGCCATAGACGACAGCGAAGTGAAAACCGCGTTCCTCTCGGCGGTGAACAAGCTGCTTGAAACAAAAGCCGAGGTCATCGCCAACGGCAAAGAGATGCTACCGTTCCTCTTCAAGACCGACGAACTGGAAGCCGAGCGCGACCGGCTCCTGGATGAGGCACAGATGGTGGCGGACGCAGTGCAGCAAAACATCGTGGAGAACGCCCGGACGGCTCTCGACCAGAACGCCTATAAGAAGCACTACGACGACCTTGCCGACCGGTACGATAAGCTCAAGACCCGCATCGAAGAGCTCACCGCAAAAATCGAAGAAACTCAATCCCGGAAAGCCGGGTACGAGGACTTCCTCAAGGCATTCGAAAACACGCCCGAGAGCCTGACGGAATTCTCCCTCGATGCCTTCAACGGACTCGTCGATCACCTGACGATCTACGCCAATGACGACATCCGCTTCACCTTCCGCAATGGACAGGAAATCAAAGCCTAAAGAAGGCCTGACTGCCGACGAAGTGCTGGTGGTCAGGCTTTCTCTCATGCGATTAAACGCTGTACATTTTTTACAATAGCAGGACCACCTGTTGCTAACCCGACAACTCCAAGACTCATCGCTCCAAAAATGATAACTCCTTGCCAAACTTCCTGTGCATGACGATCATAGTTCTGATCAAGTGCCTCAAGTTTTTCCTTTGTAGTCATATCTTTGGCTTCCTCAATCAGCTTTGCCTTCTGATCATACTTACTCTTAGATACTGCATAAAGGCTACTCCCAGCCTTATGAATCTGATTCTGTATAACCTGAGCGTTGAATTCATATGCATCGAATTCTGAATCATTCTGAATTACATCATATTCTGTCATAAATACATCCTCCGTTTTTTTATTACGCAGGTATCATCATTGATATCTGCTCTTGTTTCTGTTATCATGTTACCAGACAATAATGTCTGTTACAACTGACAAAAAAGGTCAATAATGTCCGGAGGAATTATGGCTAACAAAAAATCAGAAAAAGTACCAATCAGCAGAGACTGCTTTTTAAGAATAATCCATGAAAAGGGATATACTGTAGAAGAACTTGGTGAACAGCCCCAAATTGATCGCAGCGGAAAAACAATTCAAAGAAGTCTCAGTGCCGGAGAAATGAGTCCGGAACTACTTGACCGCATCGGGAAATTTCTTAATGTTGATCCTACTTATCTTGCTGGGGAATATGATAGAAAATTTGAAGAAATGAAAGACTCTCTTCCTTCTCCTGACTTGACTCATTACCTGTGGACAAGAACAGACCGTTTCCCTTATTCCAAACACGAGACCGAAAACATCGATTATAAGGAATATTTACTGGACACGCTATTAATTAACAACATCTCTAAAGAACAATTTTTTGCTTTGGAGCCGCAAAAGAAGAGATCCTTTCAGTTTGATCTTGGTCTTGCCCTTCATAATGTAATAAAACAATATTTTGATGTGGATTCACAAGGCAAAAATGTAGAAGAATTTGGAATGATTTCTGAAGGTTTGACCATGCTTATGGGAGATTGGATCAAATAATCTCCAAAACAATATCAATTCAAAAAGTGCCTGACTGTCTGAGCTAAACCCGTGGCCAGGCGTTTCACTTTATTCAAAAACAACTATGTAATCAGCGGAAACATCATCAAATGTCTTATCCACTGATTCAATAACTTCTCTAAGTTCCTCGTCGATAATCCCACGTACATAGGCATCTCGTGCATTCGGTTTCTCCAGAATCACCCATTTTAATTGCTGGTACGAGTATTTTGCAAAGGCTATCCACTGCGGATAATTGATGGCCATAGGATTCTTGGTGAAGAAAACTTTTCCTGCATTTACAGCGGTAGCGGCTGAATGCCCAATAAACAACATCGTCGCCAGTTTTGGATTCTTGTCTCTATTTGTAGAAAACGGAATAGATTCTTTTACGCTATGTCCCTCCTTGATCCGTTTAATCGAGTACCCAATTCGCGTCACAACCTCGACAATCATCACTGGAATTGAAAGCGTACAGAAATGGATGAAGTCATAACCCTCATAATACATTCCCTGTACAATCTCTGCGATGGTCTGCTCCTCCTCGCTAATTGATCCAAACTGCATCAAATTGAACAATGCCATCATTGGTGCCGGTAATCCCATTGATGTTATTATGTCAGACTTGTAATGAATGATCTGCTTTGCAATAGCCGCGAATATGTCGCTTTCCTTGCGATCAGCGTAGTTCTCCATGACCTGCGAGACGATCTTACCCGTCCTGCCAATCGTGGTCATTCTCCCGGTAAGAATATCCGACACTCCAAAGATTAATCCCAGCAGAGGATCATGCCCCAAGGACATCAGCCTGTGATAGTAAGCCGATAATCCATCAACGTATATCTTCGTGTTCCGGTTATCCTGGGCATCATAAGGAACTTTGCTGACCTTGGAATTGGCAAGCTTCTCCATTTCTTCTTCCGGGAACTTCTTATCAAATTGATCGCGGATAAAGTTGGCAAGAGTACCGCCCTTGAGACCTTCCGGTGTTTTCTGCGGTATTCCAACGAGAAGTATGTCTACAGCAGCACCGAGCAGACCAGCTGCCACACATATGGCAATGTCGTATTTATCCAGATGATGCAGCTGATTGTATTCGTAATTCAGCTGCTGAACTGCCCACTCATTACTCAAAAGCTCCTCTGGCGTGAATAGTTCCTCCAGATCATGTCCTGTGCCGACATGCGCCTCGGCTTCTTTGCATAAGTTCTCCCAAGAAGGAACCACCATAACCTTGTGTGGTTGTTCGGCAGGAACTTGCAGACCGGATGTCCTTAAAGAAGCAAGTTGATCCCCGTATTCAAGATTTTTTAAAAGCTCTTCGCTCTCAGATATTCGGGCGTCAATTTCGGAATGATCTGGTCGATTAATCTCGCGGAGCTCTTTATCCTGATGAGCCAGTACAGTATTTATCTGCCGCTCAATTTCTGAATATTCAAATTTACTCATGAAGCTATACCAAGATCCGCACGAAGATCATTAATCGCGCGTTGAAGCATAATATTCAAACTTTGAAGATAATCCATTCTCTCCTTATCGGCATGTGCTTCTTTTTTCATTTCCCTGATGATTGCTTCATGTTTAGCGAGCGCCTCTTTGTACAGACGCTCCTTTTCCTGTCTCAGCTGCTTATTTTTAAGCGCAGAAGCAACTCCAACACCGACAGCAGCAAGTCCTGCAACCGGAGCAGCGAGGACAA
>CALLZZ010000496.1 GCA_937858235.1 uncultured Clostridia bacterium | reverse complement strand
CTCCATTCATTAGTGGCTGAGAAGCGAGAGCCGCTTCTCAAGATCTGCGACCTTAATGGTCTGTGTCTTTATTTCAGGTTTTCGTTTTGGTATCAGCTTCGAAAGCAGTGAGTCCGTGACGGCTTTCCGGGAGAAAAGCATCTCGATCTCGCCGTCATCATGCTCTGTGCTGTCATTGTCCCCGGAAGGCTCTGTACCGTCCGCAAAGAGAATCTCATCAGCAAATCCCAGCTTCTTGGCTTCCTTGGCGTTCATCCAGGTCTCGGCGTCCATGAGCTTCGAGATTTTGTTCCGGGACAGGCCGGACTTGATCTCGTAGGCGTTCATGATGGATTCCTTCACCTCGGAGAGCATGTCGATGGCTTTCTGCATTTCCTCGCTGTCGCCGATAGCGATAGTCGCGGGATTATGCACCATCAGCATCGCAACCGGGCTCATGCACACCTTCGTGCCTGCCATCGCAATGACGCTTGCAGCAGATGCCGCGAGAGCGTCAATCTTGACGGTCACGTCATAGGGATAGTCCATTAGCATGTTGTAGATCTGGGCAGCCGCGAATACGTCTCCGCCGGGCGAGTTGATCCAAAGCGTAATGTTGCCTTTGCCGGAGTTCAGCTCATCCTTGAAAACCTGCGGTGTGACTTCATCGCCGTACCAGGTCTCATCGGATATTTCCCCGTCGAGGTAAAGCGTTCGGTCGCTGCCAAAACTGTCCGGCGCTTCGTTTCGCGCCCACCTCCAGAATTTTCTGGTCATAGCGGTTTCCTCCTTTCCCGGAGATTTGAGGATTGCTCCGGCTCCTGTGATTCTTCTTCCGATTGCTCGGTCGATTCCTGTTCTTCATCAGGCTGCTCCTCCTGCGTTGATGCGGACGCCGCGAATATTCCGGCATCCTCAAGTTTTGTCATGTTTCCGTTGATAAGGTAAAGGTCGCCGCCGGATTCTTCCGGGATACGGTCGAGGTTCTCAAGCTCGCGGATATCATTTGCTGACATCCACCCGTTCTGACGGGCGGTGGCGTAGCCGTTCATGCGGCTCTGGTAATCGCCTCGCAGCAGCCCGTCCACATTGAACTTGAAGAAGTATTCCGCTTTTTCCTCCGGGCGGAGCAGGGCGCGTCTCATCGACTGTTCCCATCTCGATACCCACGGATCAAGCGTGTACTTCACAAATTCCAGAGACTGCTGCTCGATGTTCGAGAAGCTCGACTTCTCAAGGTCTCCGATCATGTGCGGCGGGATACGGAATATCCTCGCAATCTCATCTATCTGGAACTTGCGTGTTTCGAGGAACTGCGCCTGTTCCGGGCTGATAGAGATCGGCGTATATTTAAGACCTTCCTCGAGAACGGCCACCTTGTTGGAATTGGCAGAGCCTCCGAAGGCTGAGTTCCACGATTCCCTGATGCGCTCCGGATCTTTTACCACGCCGGGATGCTCAAGGATTCCTCCGGGAGTCGCGCCGTTGGCAAAGAACTTAGCGCCGTATTCCTCGCAGGCAATCGCCATGCCGATAGAGTTCTTGGCCATCGCGATGGGCGAGTAGCCGACCAGGCCATCAAAGCCGAGTCCCGGAATATGCAGCACATCGTGCGGCGACAATCTAACAAGAGAGCCTTTCATCGTGTGCGCCTCATCCTGCGAGGTCTGATATTCGTAGTAGAGCTGACCGTTCTCATCACGGTCGACCGTCATGCGGTTCGGCATCAGCGGATAGAGTGCCACGACCTCGCCTTTGCCGTTGCGGATGATCTGCGCGTAGGCGTTTCCCCACAGGAGCAGGTGCGTCATGAGCGTCTCCCGGAAGACGAACGACGTCATCTCCGGATTCGGTTCATCATGCAGAAGCGTATAGAGAGGATGGTCGATGGCTTTTTCCTTGCTGCCGGTGTCTGTATATCTGTATAAATGCAGCGGCAGGCCCGCAATAGCCTCGGAAAGAATTCGGACGCATGAGTAGACCGCAGTCATCTGCATGGCGGAGCGTTCCGTCACCGTCTTGCCGGAGGTCGTGCCTCCGA
>CALLZZ010000495.1 GCA_937858235.1 uncultured Clostridia bacterium | reverse complement strand
GGTGAATGATGGCTGATATTGTCCCCGAACTGTTAGAATTAATAAGCCAAAAATTTGACGAGCGAACTGTTGAAAGCCAAAAATTAAAAACAGCCGTCGAGCACCTGATGGCTAACGAAGCCACTTACGTGGATGCTAATAATTTTGCAATTGAGGTCGGTAATATTCTTTCGGACATTTTTGAGGAAACGATAGATGCAAGCGTCTTGCCAGATGGGCGAATGTATTACAATATCGCAGACCGGATTTTAAATCCAACAATGGCAAAAAACCACGAACTAATAACCGGCTACGCAATGGATGTGCAAAAGAATTTGAATAAAAAAGCTGGACTGCATCTAAAACCACAGATTCCGGAGTTAAATCAAAGTCGCATTGATGGAATCGTAAATCGCATTTCTTCCGAAGCAGACTTCGATGTGATTAAATGGATTTTGGGTGACCCGATTGTAACGTTCAGTCAAAGCGTGGTTGATGATTCGATAAAAGCAAATGCCGATTTTCAATCAAGGGCCGGGCTGCAACCAATCATTACGCGAAAACTTAAAGGCAAAGCTTGTAAGTGGTGCCGGGCACTAGCCGGAGCGTACGATTATAGCGAGTTGCCGAAAGAAATCTACCAGAGACATGACAATTGCAGATGTACAATTGAGTACGATCCCGGGGATGGAAAGAGAAAAACCATTCCATCAAGGAAAAACAATCCGGGGAAAAATAAAAAAATTGAATCAAGAAAGAAAATTGGAATCAAGAAGCCAGCGGAGAATTGAAAGGCGGTGGTCTAATATCTCCCAGCGAAAGGGTTATCATGCGATAAGATTGAAAGGGGATACACATGTCTACTAAAGGAAAACGGTACGGCAATCAGACCCCAACACAATCGGTAATATTGCCATATACAGAATCAAGAGCACAAGAAGCAATTGAATTCTATCATAAGACGAAAAATGAAAGCTATCCATGGCAAGCGGAGTTGTTGAATGACATCATGGCGGTTGATGACGATGGTTTGTGGACACATCAGAAATTCGGATACTCGCTACCACGCCGAAATGGTAAGACGGAAATCATCTACATGTTGGAACTATGGGCACTAGAAAATGGTCTAATTACCTTACACACAGCACACCGAATTAGTACTTCACATTCATCCTTCGAAAAACTCAAAAAGTATCTTGAAAAATCCGGATACAAAGAAGGAGACGATTTCAACTCCATTAAGGCAAAAGGTCAAGAGCGATTGGAATTGTATCGCTCTGGCGGAACAATCCAATTTCGGACAAGGACATCTTCTGGCGGTTTGGGTGAAGGGTTCGATTTGCTTGTAATTGATGAAGCGCAAGAGTATACCACAGAGCAGGAATCTGCTTTAAAGTACACTGTTACCGATAGCGAGAATCCCATGACAATTATGTGTGGAACTCCACCAACGCCCGTATCTAGTGGTACGGTGTTTGTGAACTATCGAAACACTGTCCTACAAGGCAGTGTAAAATATTCCGGCTGGGCTGAATGGTCGGTGGAAGATATCCATGACATTCATGACATTGATGCGTGGTATAATTCAAATCCATCAATGGGCTATCATCTCAACGAGCGAAAAATCGAAGCTGAGCTTGGCGAGGACGAACTTGACCACAATGTCCAACGATTAGGATACTGGCCGAAATACAATCAGAAGTCGGTTATTTCTGAAAAGGAATGGAGCGCGTTGGAAGTAACCAAACTTCCGAAACTTTCCGGACAGTTGTTTGTCGGAATAAAATACGGAAATGATGGAACGAACGTAGCCATGAGCATAGCTGTTAAAACAGCAGACGATAGAATATTTGTGGAAACCATCGACTGCCAATCTGTTCGAAATGGAAATCAATGGATTATTAATTTTTTAATGGTTGCGGATATTGCCAGCGTTGCTATTGACGGAGCAAGCGGACAAAATATCTTGGCAGCAGAAATGAAGGATTTTAAAATCCGAACCGCACCGATTTTGCCAACAGTAAAAGAAATTATTGTCGCTAACTCCTTGTGGGAACAGGGAATCTACCAAAAAACAATCTGCCACGCAGACCAACCGTCACTGTCACAGGTAGCCACAAACTGCGATAAGCGTAATATCGGCACTAATGGTGGATTTGGATATAAGTCGCAATTTGATGATATGGATATAGCACTGATGGATAGTGCATTATTAGCACACTGGGCTTGCAGTACCACAAAGCCCAAAAAGAAACAACAAATACGGTATTAGACGACTGCTGA
Source organism: uncultured Clostridia bacterium (assembly GCA_937858235.1). GTDB lineage: Bacteria > Bacillota > Clostridia > Oscillospirales > Oscillospiraceae > Onthomonas. The sequence continues at coordinate 6,704 of CALLZZ010000495.1, read as the reverse complement.
TTGGTAGTCGTTTTTTAATACATAAATTACCGATACAGCCGGGTAAGCTGGGAAAGGATTATTATGCCAGAATTTAAGATTATAGAAACACAGGAAGAGCTGGATAAAATCATACAGGATCGTCTGACCAGGCAAAAAGAAAGTCTGGAAAAACAGTTCGCAGATTATGACCAGCTAAAAACAAAAGTAACAGATTTAGAAGCAGAAAATAGCGCACTAAAAGTAGCAGCGGAGGAAACGAAAAATACACTTGGCGGACACGAAAAAGAAGTTGCCGAGCTGAATGCAAAAATTGCTGGATATGAAACAGCAAGTTTACGAACGAAAATTGCATTGCAGAATGGACTTCCGTTTGACCTCGCTGAACGTCTTGTCGGAACAGACGAAGAAAGTTTAAAAGCGGATGCTGAACGACTTGTTGGATTTATTAAGCCAGCCACACCAACACCGCCGCTGAAAGACCCAGAGACACCGCCAGGCAGTCAGGAAAATGGTGCGTACAAAAATCTATTAGAAAATTTAAACTTAGAAGGAGAATAAAACATGGCAGAAGTATTATCTAAAGGAAATTTATTTGATCCCGAACTCGTAACCGACTTGATTAACAAAGTTAAAGGTAAGAGTTCTATTGCTGTATTAGCGCAACAGACCCCGATTCCATTCAACGGACAGAAGGAATTTATTTTTACAATGGATTCTGAAATTGACATTGTGGCCGAAAATGGAAAGAAGACTCACGGAGGAATCTCGCTAGATCCTATCACAATTGTGCCGATTAAGGTGGAATATGGTGCCCGCGTGTCGGACGAATTTTTATATGCAGCCGATGAAGAGAAGATTAATATTTTAAAAGCGTTCAATGATGGCTACGCCCGTAAATTAGCGCGTGGTTTGGATTTGATGGCTTTCCACGGAATTAACCCACGCTCCGGAACTGCATCCGCTGTTATTGGCACCAATCATTTTGATGCAAAAGTAACTCAGACGGTAGATTTTAATGTCGCTGACCCGGATACAAACATCGAAGCCGCCGTTGCGCTTGTACAGGGTTCAGAAGGAGTTGTTACTGGAGCAGCGCTTGACCCGACTTTCTCTGCAGCACTTGCACAAATGAAAGTTAATGGCGTAAAACAGTTCCCAGAACTTGCGTGGGGTGCCAACCCAGGTTCCATCAATGGGCTAAAAGCCGATATCAATAACACTGTATCAGCCGCCGGAACCAATAACGATGTTGCGATTCTAGGAGACTTCACAAACATGTTCCAGTGGGGATATGCAAAACAGATTCCGCTTGAAATTATCAAGTACGGTGACCCGGACAACTCCGGAAATGACCTGAAAGGATACAACCAGGTGTACTTAAGGTCAGAAACCTATCTTGGATGGGGAATCATGGACGGCTCCAATTTTGCACGAATCGTCAAAACAGAGGGCTGATGCATATGGAATATCGAAACACAAAAACAGGGGCAATAATTACAAGCCCCTGTAAAATAAAAGGCGGCGATTGGGTAGAGGTTGAAAAACCCAGTAAGCCCGCAAAGAAATCAAGCAAGGGGTGACACTGTGAAAACTTTTGCAACAATCGAAGATTTAGAAATTTTATGGCGGCCGCTAAAGGAATCGGAAAAGGCAAGAGCGTGTGCGCTGTTGGAAACGGTTTCTGATTCCCTGCGAGTGGAAGCACAGAAAGTCGGGAAAGAATTGGACATTATGGTCACCGGAAGCGTATCTTATGCGTCCGTAGTCAAGTCGGTTGTTGTAGATGTTGTGGCACGCACGCTCATGACATCCACAGACCAGGAGCCAATGACACAGACTACAGAGTCAGCACTGGGTTATTCCTGGTCTGGCTCTTATCTTGTACCAGGTGGTGGATTATTCATTAAGAACAGCGAATTAAGTCGTTTAGGGCTACGGAAACAGAGATACGGGGTGATTGATTTCTATGGGAAGGATTAAGGGAATCACAGTTATCTTATATAGCAAGAAAGAAGTCGGAAAAGATCCGTTCGGATCACCAATATATGAGGAGGTACAAGAGCCAGTTGATAATGTGCTTGTATCTCCAACAAGTTCGGAAGATGTAATCAACCAACTATCTATTACCGGACGGAAAGCCGTCTATACGCTAGGAATTCCAAAAGGCGATACGCACAACTGGGAAAACCAAAAAGTTGAGTTTTTTGGGCAGACGTGGCGGACGTTTGGCATCCCGCTTGAAGGGATTGAAGAAATGATTCCGCTTGACTGGAACAAGAAAGTAATGGTGGAACGGTATGAGTAAAAAGAAATTTGAATTAAATCGTGCCGGGGTAGCTGAACTTTTAAAAGGTCAGGAAATTCAAGACCTTCTTGCTGGGAAAGCCACTGAAATCCAGAGCAGGTGCGGAGATGGATACGAGCAGGATGTATATGTCGGAAAGACACGTGCAAATGCAATGGTACAGGCAACCACGTATCAAGCTAAAAGAGATAATTTAAAAAATAATACAATTTTAAAGGCGGTGAGATAGCTGATTGAAATAACGATTAAACAATTTTTTGACGGTCACTTATCGGTGCCGTCTTTTTTGATGCGAGAAGATAAAATGCCGGAATCTTATGTGATTTTTGAGAAAACGAGTAGTGGAAAACGAAATCATGCAAACTCTGCAACATTTGCATTTCAGAGCTATGCACCGACCCTATATGCGGCGGCAAGCCTAAATGAAGAAGTCAAGGAAGTTATCGAAAGCATGATTGAACTTGATGAGATTTCCGGCATCCATCTAAACAGTGATTACAATTTTACCGACACCGAAACCAAAGAATACCGTTATCAAGCAGTGTTCGACATTAATTATTTTTAGGAGGGCAAAAAATGTCTGATGTAAAAAATGTTTCCACAGCAAAACCAAAAGTTGGCGGTGCTGTTTCTGTTGCACCACTTGGTACAACATTGCCAACCGATGCAACTACGGCACTAAGCGAAGAATTTAAATCACTTGGCTATATTTCCGAAGACGGAATGACCAATGGAAATTCCCCGGAGTCCGATAATATCAAAGCGTGGGGCGGCGATATTGTAACAGTTGTGCAGACTGAAAAAGCCGATACTTTTTCATTTACGCTGATTGAATCGATGAATGTCGAGGTGTTGAAGGAAGTATACGGCAATGACAATGTTACCGGGACTTCCGCAACCGGAATTACCATCAAGGCTAATGCGAAAGAGCTGGAAGAGCATGCATTAGTTGTTGATGTGGTGCTAAAAGGCGGCACGCTGAAACGTATCGTAATTCCAAACGGAAAAGTTTCCGAAATTGGAGAAGTCACCTATAAGGATGATGAGGTTATGGGCTATGAGGTTACGATTGCCGCCCTGCCAGATTCCAACGAAAATACTCACTACGAATACATTAAAAACGCTACCGGAGGTGCAGAATGATTAACGGAAAAACAACATCAGGGTTTGAGTACACGCTCGATCCTGACAAATTGAACGATTATGAACTGCTAGAAAAAATCGGTGAAATGGAAGAAAATCCATTCGCACTGACAAACGTAGTCAATATGGTTTTGGGAAAGGAACAGGCCAAGAAATTAAAAGACCATATCCGCTCGAAAAATGGAACGGTGCCAATCGAAAAAATGACAACCGAAATCACAGAGATTTTTAACACGCAACCACAAATAAAAAACTCTTAATCCTCACTCAAATGATAAAGTGTGATGAATTCGCCCTTATTTGTGACTTGGCAGAAACATATCAAATCTATGACTATAAAACTATGCCACCACTTAGGGTGGCTATTTTTGCGGCCGGGCTTAGAGAAAACTCCAGAATCAAAATGAAGATGAGCAAGCAAAAAGTGTCACTGGAAACAACGCTGATTGCTGGAATCTCTGACAGTCTAAATACACTGGTGTGGATGAACTCGGCCGATGGTCAAAAAGGTAGAAACAGGCCGACGCTAATTACATCTTTGCTGTCTGAGCAAAAAGAAAAGAGCGAAAATGTCACATTCGCAAGCGGTGAGGATTTTGAAAACTACAGAAACAGACTGATAGCCAAGATTGGAGGTGAAAACAATGGCAACTGAACTTGGGAAAGCGTATGTCCAAATAGTTCCGTCGGCAAAAGGAATTTCCGGCGCGATACAGGGACAATTGAATCCAGAAGCATCCGCGGCTGGCGAGAGCGCCGGAAGAGGATTGGGCGGCAAGTTGGTATCTGCTGTCAAAGGGATTGTAGCTACTGCTGCCATCGGCAAAGCTATTGGTGCGTCACTTAGTGCCGGCGCAGACCTCCAGCAATCTCTTGGTGGAATTGAAACACTGTTTAAAGGCTCGGCCGACAAGGTAAAAGCCTATGCAGATGAAGCTTATCGCACTGCTGGGTTATCCGCTAACAGCTACATGGAGAGCGTAACAAGTTTTTCCGCCAGTCTGCTGCAATCCGTTGGTGGAGATACTGAAAAAGCCGCCGAAAAGGCAAATATGGCACTGATAGACATGTCTGACAACTCAAATAAAATGGGAACTTCCATGCAATCCATACAGGATGCTTACAGAGGTTTTTCGCGTGAAAACTATACAATGTTGGATAATTTAGCTCTTGGTTACGGCGGAACAAAAACCGAGATGGAGCGTTTACTGGCTGATGCAACTAAACTTTCCGGTGTCAAGTACGATATCAACAACTTAAGTGACGTATATGATGCAATTCATGTAGTCCAGGGCGAACTGGACATTACGGGTACAACAGCAAAAGAATCGGCAGAAACTTTTAGCGGATCGTTAGCGTCCATGAAAACCGCCTTTTCTAACGTTTTAGGAAAACTGGCACTTGGGCAAGATATTAAGCCATCGCTTGAAGCGTTAGCGGAAACTGTTTCGACATTTGTGTTCGGAAATCTAATTCCGATGATAGGGAATATTTTTACGGCACTTCCAGGCGCAATCGTAACATTTCTGACCGCGGCAGGCCCGATGTTTTTGGAACAGGGCAGACAGTTAATAACACAGATATCGAGTGGGATAACAAGCGGACTACCAGAATTTCTAACGTCGCTACAGGGAATCATAACTGGGATAACCGGATGGATCACAACCAACCTTCCAATGCTCCTACAAACTGGCGTGCAAATGCTAACCAATATCGCCAATGGTATTTTGCAGGCAATCCCATCCCTAATCACAGTGGCCGGGAATCTGATTACCACGTTTTTGACGTTTATCTGGACTAACATTCCGCAGATTTTGGAAGCTGGAAAGAATCTGCTTCTAAATTTGGTGGACGGAATAATCTCTAATCTTCCGGCGGTCGGAAATAGTGCGATCCAGGCGATCAGCAAGTTTATTGATACGGTCGTACAAAACTACCCTCAATTCTTAGCAAAAGGTGCAGAAATATTAAAATCTCTTGTCATTGGAATCTTGCAGAGATTGCCAGATTTGATTAAGGCAGCATTTACATTGGTCAAAGAGTTTTTATCAATGTTGGTTTCGAAATTGCCAGATATAATCGCGGTCGGTGTAAAAATCTTATTAAGCCTTGTTTCGGGGATTATAAAAAGTATTCCAGATTTGTTGGGTGCTGTTGGAAAAATTGGCAGTACAATCATTAATGAAATTAGCAAAATTAACTTACTAGACGCTGGTAAGGCAATTATTGATGGTTTTGTGAGAGGGCTGAAATCCGCTTGGGAAGCTGGGAAAAATTTTGTCAGTGGAATCGGAAGTTGGATTAAAGAACATAAAGGCCCAATAGAGTACGATAGAAAATTATTGATTCCTGCCGGAAACGCAATTATGGCAGGATTGAATGAGGGATTACAAGACAAATTTCAGCAAGTACGGAACACAGTAGCCGCAATCACAGACGAGATGGCAAACGGATTTTCACCCACACTTGCAAATGATGTTATGAGCGCACAGCGGTTAGCATTAGCATCCGGATATGATGTCAGCACAGAATCACAGCGGACAACGGTCATTGAGGTGCCTGTATACCTGCACCCAAATGCACCGAGAGAAATCGGACATGCAACGGCAAAATATGTCGAAGAAGAAAATAGTAAAACGGATAAAATTAAAAAAATGGTGAGGGGTGAGAGACAGTGATAACAGTTGAGTATAACGGACATATGATAAGCGATTACATGATTATCAACAGTCTTGACCGTGGGATAGGGGCACCACGAACCAATAATTTAAAAAAACTGGGAACCGCTCGTGGCGAACAGTATATCGGATACACTTCTGATTCACCCCGAATCGTGATGAAATTCACACTGATTTCAAACCTGGTGGAAAAGCGAAGAGAACTTGCCGGAATCATGGATGTATCCGAACCGGCTCGGCTGATTTTTAGTGATGAACCAGATAAATATTACATGGCGGTACCGGACAAGGAGATTACGTTTGACGATAACCGACGATACGGTACCGGAAAAATAACGTGGGTTGTACCTGACGGATTGGCACACTCAAAGATAACTAAGCAATTCACTGCCGCTAAAAACGCAAGCGGTATTTTAGAACTTACCATCAATAACGAGGGCACCGCAGATGTGCCAATAAACTACACGGTAAAACATAATCACGACAATGGATTTTTAGGGTTCGTATCTGATCGGGGCGTGCTTCAAGCCGGGAAAATTGACGAAGTGGATTTGACGCCTTATAAAAAAAGTGAAAATCTGATTAATACCGATGAC
>CALLZZ010000494.1 GCA_937858235.1 uncultured Clostridia bacterium | reverse complement strand
CTGTTTTCGTATTTAATAACCCTTCTGGACAAGCAAACTGGCTTAATATCAATAATGAACCTGTAACTACTGCAAGAATTGCCAATGGAGCAGTTACAGGTTTAAAAATTGCAGACCGTACAATTACAGCTACTAAAATGGTTTCTTCTTTTAGCGACTATTCAACTACAGAACAAAACACTGGGCGACTATGGATAGATGGTAAGACAATTTATCGCAAGCAAGTGAATCTTGGGTCACTTACAAATACGACACCGAAAAGCGTAGCTCACGGCATATCAAACCTCAGCACTATTGTCAGTTTAACAGGCTTTGCGACAAATGGGACCGTATTCTTGCCACTGCCCCTTGCCCGGTACAACAACTTCGCATCGCAAATCGGACTCTTCGCAAATAAGACCGACATTGTAGTCGAACCAGGCAATGATAGAACTGCGTATACAGGCTATGTAGTAATAGAGTATACAAAAACGGAATAGAAGGAGGAGTGATTGATGGAAAAAAGCGGATTTTTCAATTCATCCGATGGTGATAGAGTCTATGATGCAACGGACTTCGCTGCATACTTTGGAAGCCTTGTCTCGAATGGTGTGTTTTATGCGACACCAACAAACTTACTGGTATCTCCTGGGATTGGATTAGCAGTAACCATAGCACCGGGCAGTGCATGGATTAATGGTTATAGATATGAAAATACGGATGTTTTAAATAAACCCCTTGCTACAGCAGATGGGAGCAATCCTCGCATAGACAGGGTTGTGGTTCGTTTAAGTCAAATTACGAGAAGCATTCAGCTCGCCATTGTTACTGGTACTCCAACGGCATCGCCCATAGCTCCGGAATTGACAAGAACAAGCGATGTCTATGAACTAGGTATTGCTGATGTTCTAGTACCTTCGGCCGCTACATCGATTTCAGCAAATAACATTATTGATACCCGATTGAATACTAGTCTTTGCGGGTTAGTAAACTCGTTAGTTTCAGCGATTTATGAATAGGAGGAGGTGAATGTAAGTGGCGGATATTAACGGCATCACTCTGCAGGCAGGTTCTAGCCCTACCGTTTATTACACGATTACTTATACTAAAAGCCGACCTAATAATAGCCAGATGACATACAACTTCACCATATCTGCTGCATTGGGTTCATCAGGTTCCTTCATTCATAGTGGTTATGCATTGCTTTGCACAATGACTGTAAATGGATCTTCTTCGCAGGTGCGCATTAAAGCGGCGGACGGAGATAACTGGGATGGAACCACACCAAGACTCAGGTATGTTTCGGTGACCTGTGCTTCTACTACAGGTAATGCAACCCAGCCAGTCACATTCAAAGTAGTATCTGATGGACGTTTGCCATTATCCTCTGGTGTAATTACCAATTCAAGCTATACGGTATTAAGCGCTCCATTGCTTACTACAGCTTGTGGAGCACCGACATCTTGTACGGTTTCTCCAACACTTGCGGAAGGTAATGTGACTCTTTCTTGGAGCGGGGCTTCTGGAGGCATCAATAATACGATTTCTAGTTATGAGATTCAATATAGTGACTCTGCCGATAACGTCACATGGGGAGCATGGACTGCTCTGACCACGCTGACCACCACAGCAGCAAGTGGTAGTGTATCAGTTGCACCACCCCCTACGCGAGGCAATTACCGAAGATTTCGGGTACGGACGCGTGGTACAGCAGGTGCTAGTTATTACTCTAGCTGGAAAGTATCCACAAACAGTGTCCGTAGAAATACTGTGCCAAAGCCAGCGACGATTGCTGTTGCCTCCCCTGCAGCATATAGTGATGAAACTATTACACTTACTTGGAGCGGAGCGTCTAGCGGTACGAGTCCAATTAAGGGATATCAAATTGCCAGTCGCACATCCACGGATAACAACACTTGGAGTGCGTGGAATGTGTTGACTACGTTGACTTTGGCGGCAAGCGGTGGCAGCTATAACCCAATAGTATCGAGGACTCCAGGAACATATACACAATTTGGTATTTGGACAATCGACGCATTGGATGTTTACTCAATAGAGAAAATCAGCAATAGCATCTATTGCAATGTCACAGCTTGTGTAGCACCAACCCTTTGCACGGTAAGCACAACATTATCAGAAGGAAATGTCACTCTCTCGTGGAGCGGAGCATCCGGCGGTGCAGGTAATGCCATCAATTCCTACGAAATACAGTACAGTGATTCGCCTGATAACAGCAACTGGGGTGCTTGGATGGCATTGGGGATAGTAAACACTTCTGCAACAAGCAGTATTTTAAATGTCAGTCCACCCGCTACACGTGGTCATTATCGTAGGTTCCGAATAAGAACTCGTGGTACAGCTGGAGAGGATTTTTACTCAGACTGGACTATTTCCAGTAATACTGTTCGTAAAAATATACTACCAATACCGCCGACTTCTTTTATCGCAACCCCTCCTATCTATGAAGCAAACACAATAAACCTTTCTTGGAGTGGAACGGTACTTGGAACTAGTGCCATCAAGCAATATTTCATTCAACAGGCTACATCGATAGATGGATTAAATTGGTCCGCTTATGAAGCACTGACGACTATTATTTCAAATGCGACTTCAGGCACTCTCCAGGTAAATGCCTCACAGGTAGCCGGTAGGTATACTCGTTATCGAATCAGCGTCACAGATGCACTTGATGCAGTGTCTGCCTATGTTGTTAGTAACACGGTAAAGAAAAACAGCCCGCCTGTAGCACCGGTAGTGGACTGTCCAATGTCTGGAAACTTTACTTATAACACCACACCACGTTTTATGATTACAACAGGTATCGAACCGGATGGCCAAACGCAGATAGTGGAGGTAAAAATTGATTCAGGTGAGTGGCAAAACAGTGTAGACAATCCTGAGAGGTTTTCCATAAGCGGCTACCTTGGTAATGAGGTCAAGACGGTTTACCAAGCTGAACCGCTTTCAGTAGGAAATCATACGGTTACTGTCCGTTGTCTTGACAGTGATATCGAATTAGCAAGTACAGAAGTTGTTCGTACCTTCACGATATTGGCATTACCTTTTGAAATCATAATTCCAAATGTGACACACGTGAAGGCAACACATATTCAGACGCTTCGAACTGCTGTAAATAGGGTGCGCAGCTATTACAAACTACCTCCTATGACTTGGAAAGAAGAGATCATCGCTGGAAAGACTACTGTTAAGAATTGGCCATTTCATATCGTTGAAATTCGTAAAGCCATTGATGCAGTTATTATGGTTGTTAATAGTTTTGATTCTTCGCAGGCATTCGATATACCACCTGTCACATGGCTGCCTATTGGAACAGGAAGGCCAAGGGCAGATGTAATGCAACAAATTTATGACCTAATACAAATAATGTAAAGATAAAATTCAGCGCTCTTGTAACTTGCAGGGGCGCTTTTCTATATGGATCTATATGGAAATACAAGAAACGGAGGTGCCTTTAATGAAAGAGATTTGGAATTGGATACAACTGGCTATTGCCACAGTAGGTGGATTTCTTGGATGGTTTCTAGGCGGTTATGACGGATTTCTCTATGCATTGGTAGCCTTTATTGTCATAGATTATGTGACTGGAGTGCTCTGTGCCATTGTAGATAAAAAACTGTGTAGCGAAATTGGTGCTAAGGGAATTTTCAAAAAGGTACTCATCTTTGCAATGGTAGGTATCGCTCATATTGTCGATACACAAATTTTAGGTAGCATCGGAGAGAATAGTGGCGCTTTACGCACAGCAGTAATCTTTTTCTATCTAAGTAACGAAGGAATATCCATTTTGGAGAATGCCAGTCATATGGGACTGCCCATCCCAGAAAAACTAAAATCGGTTCTTCAGCAGTTACATGAGCGTGATGAAGAACCTCGTAAGCCAGGTGATGGAGTATGATTGGCTCAAAATGTCTGATAAGAGGTGATTATAATGAATTTACACAAATTAATTCTTACGAATAATGCCTGCTTCAAAGCGGGCAAAACAATAACACCGAAGGGTATCATGGTTCATTCGACCGGTGCCAACAACCCGTGGCTCAAGCGATATGTTGGACCGGATGATGGCTTGCTAGGAAAGAACCAGTACAACAACCATTGGAACCAAGACAAACCTGGAGGTCGTCAAGTATGTGTTCATGCCTTTATTGGTAAATTAGCAGATGGTTCCATTGCCACCTATCAAACATTGCCTTGGAATCACCGAGGTTGGCATGCTGGAGGAACTGCGAACAATTCTCATATTGGATTTGAAATCTGCGAGGACGGTTTGACCGATGCCACGTATTTTTCTGCCATTTACAAGGAAGCTGTGGAGCTTTGTGTATATCTTTGCAAACTCTATGGGTTTAGCGATAAGGATATTATCTGTCACAGTGAAGGTTATAAACTAGGCATCGCTAGTAACCATGCAGATGTGATGCACTGGTTTCCTAAGCATGGAAAGAATATGGGTACCTTCCGAGCAGATGTGAAGAGACTACTAAGTGAAGAAAATAAACCAGCAGAATCAGTGAAAAAGAAATATTACCGTGTACAAATTGGTGCATACTCTGTCAAAACAAATGCTGAGGCACAGCTTGCCAAAGCTAAAAAAGCAGGCTTTACTGATGCATTTATTAAGTATGATTAATCAAATGGAGCGAGTAAAAAAGCGGTGTTGTTTGAATTTCATTGGACTTCCCAAATAAAATATTAAACTATTAAATTTATGTAGCCTGTAGGGGTTCTTCCCTTGCAGGCTCTTTTTTTATGCTCTGATTCAAATTAAATTTTTCAAATCCTCAACTTCGACCTGTTCCCACGGCTATTAGGTAGGAGGTGATTCTTAGTGAATCAGCACGAGGATAAAAAAGTTACAAAGATTTCGGATGAGATCATCGACAAAAGCATCAAATTAAAGAGGGTATCACAGGAACAGCTACAACGTGAGTTTGATTATATCCAGGCAGAAAAATTACTTAGAAAGATGCTCGAAAAAAGCTTAATAACTGAGGTGGAATTCTACAAGATAGACGCACTAAATCGCCAAACTTTCTCCCCTTTTTTAGCCGAGATAATGCCGTGAAATCGTTGATATATAAGGGCTTCAGAGGTAATATGTGACCTGCCAAGAAGGAGGTGAGAGGATGAAAAAGATAACGAAAATAGAAGGAAATATGGCCAATTCTTTTATTAAGCCAAAAACACGAGTAGTTGCCTACTGCCGAGTTTCTACAGATAGTGATGAACAATTAGGCAGCTTGCAAGCACAAAAGGCCCATTACGAGAGCTACATAAAGGCAAATCCAGAATGGGAGTATGCAGGTTTATATTATGATGAGGGAATCAGCGGTACAAAAAAGGAAAACCGCTCTGATCTACTTAGAATGTTATCAGACTGTGAAACCAGAAGAATTGACTTAATTATTACAAAGTCCATCAGCCGATTTGCGAGAAATACTACAGACTGCTTGGAGATGGTTCGCAAACTGATAGACCTTGGGGTCCATATCTATTTTGAGAAGGAAAACATCAATACAGGGTCAATGGAAAGTGAGTTGATGCTCTCCATTTTAAGTGGGCTTGCAGAAAGTGAGTCAATTTCCATTTCTGAAAATACTAAGTGGGCAATTCAAAGACGATTTCAAAACGGAACCTTTAAAATTTCCTACCCACCATATGGCTATCAAAACATTGACGGTCAGATGATAGTAAACCCCAAGCAGGCTGAAGTTGTGAAGTATATTTTTGCAGAGGTATTATCGGGCAAAGGCACACAGAAAGTTGCGGATGCTCTTAATCAAAAGGGTATCCCTTCTAAAAGAGGTGGTCGTTGGACGGCTACTACAATTCGAGGGATTTTGACCAATGAAAAATATACTGGCGATGTTATTTTGCAAAAGACCTATACTGACAGCCATTTTAATAGGCACACCAATTATGGTGAGAAAAATATGTATCTAGTAGAAAACTATCATGAGGCAATTATCAGTCATGAAGATTTTGATGCCGTTGATGCCGTTCTCAATCAGAGAGCAAAGGAAAAAGGCATCGAAAAGCGCAACAGCAAATATCTAAACCGATATTCTTTCTCTAGCAAAATTATCTGCTCGGAATGTGGCAGTACCTTTAAAAGGCGGATTCATTCATCTGGAACAAGAAAATACATCGCTTGGTGCTGCAGTAAGCATATAAGCCAAATAACGGAATGTTCCATGCAATTCATTCGAGACGATGATATAAAGACTGCATTTGTTACGATGATGAATAAACTCATTTTCGGTCAGAAGTTCATATTAAGACCACTTTTGGATGAGTTACGTAACCAGAATAATGCAGCGAGTTTTCGCAGAATTGAAGAGTTGGAAACTAAGATTGAAAACAACATGGAGCAGAGCCAGATGCTGACGGGTTTAATGGCCAAAGGATATCTGGAACCTGCTCTGTTTAATAAAGAGAAGAATTCACTGGTAGCAGAAAGAGAAAGTCTTCTTGCTGAAAAGGAGCAACTTACTCACTCCGTAAACGGCAATTTTGCAAAAATGGAGGAAGTTGATCGTCTGCTCAAGTTTGCTACTAAGACCAAAACGCTCACAGCCTATGAGGATGAGCTGTTTGAAAATTACGTGGAGAAGATTATTGTCTTTTCAAGGGAGGAAATTGGATTTGAATTAAAGTGTGGAATCACATTGAAGGAAAGGTTGGTGAATTAGATGGGTCACATGCCCTATGGATATAGAATTGAAAACGGTAAGGCTGCTGTAGATGATATAGCAGCAGAGCAGGTAAAAGAATTATTTTCAGGATACTTGGCAGGACTTTCCTTGAAGGATGCTGCTAAAAAAGCTGGGATAGACTGCTACCATGCCACAGTAAGTAAGATGTTACAGAATAAGCACTACCTTGGCGATGAATTCTACCCTCCAATTATTGATGAGGAGACCTTCGAAAAAGCCAGAGTAGAAAAACGAAAACGAGCAGAAAAGCTCGGAAGGATATGGGAGCCTAAAGATGAACCGGTAAGGGATTACCCTGTAAAGTTCAAAGTAAAACCTCTGGTGCAAAAATATGAAGATCCATACAAGCAGGCGGAATATGCTTACAGTCTGATAGAAAGTGAGGTGTAACAAGTGGCGGTAAGTAGGAATGTAACAGTGATTCCGGCAATTAAACGGGTTGGAAATAATAAAAATAGTGAAAGCAAACCCAAAATACGAGTGGCTGCTTATTGTCGTGTTTCAACGGATAGTGAGGAGCAGGCTTCAAGTTATGAAATTCAGATTGAGCATTATACAAACTATATTAAGAGGAACAAGGAATGGGAATTGGCAGGAATTTTTGCGGATGACGGTATCACAGGTACAAATACAAAAAAGCGTGAAGAATTTAACCGCATGATTGAAGAGTGTATGGCAGGAAAAATAGACATGATCATCACAAAGTCCATTAGCCGATTTGCTAGAAACACGTTGGATTGCCTTAAATACATCCGTCAGTTAAAGGATAAAAACATCGCAGTATTCTTTGAAAAAGAGAATATCAACACCATGGATTCCAAGGGTGAAATTATGCTGACCATTATGGCATCCCTTGCCCAGCAGGAGAGCCAATCCTTAAGCCAAAATGTTAAGTTAGGTATCCAGTATCGCTATCAGCAAGGTGAAATTCAGGTCAACCATAAGCGTTTCCTTGGATACACCAAGGATGAAAATAAGCAACTAGTGATTGACCCAAAGGGTGCTGAGGTTGTTAAACGGATTTACAGGGAGTACCTGGAAGGAGCCAGCCTTTTACAGATTGCTAGAGGACTAGAAGCAGACGGTATTCTAACAGCGGCAGGCAAAGCCAAATGGAGACCAGAAACACTGAAAAAGATACTGCAGAATGAAAAGTACATTGGTGATGCCCTTCTACAAAAAACATATACGGTTGATTTCCTTTCTAAAAAGCGAGTCAAGAATAACGGCATTGTTCCCCAATATTATGTAGAAAACAGCCATGAGCCTATCATTCCACGTGAGCTTTTTATGCAAGTTCAAGAAGAGATGGTCCGAAGAGCAAATCTTCGCGGCGGCAAGGGCGGTAAAAAGAGAGTTTACAGTAGTAAGTATGCTTTATCGAGTATTGTTTACTGCGGACAGTGCGGAGATGTTTACCGACGGGTACATTGGAATAACCGAGGATACAAGTCTATTGTTTGGCGATGCGTCAGCCGTCTGGAGGAGAAGGACTCTGAATGCACTGCCCCTACCATAAATGAGGAAACATTGCAGAATGCAGTTGTTAAGGCTATTAACGAACTTTTGGTCAACAAAGAACCCTTCCTCCAGACGCTACAGAAAAATATAGCTACTATATTTAATGAAGAAAATGATAATGCCACCGATGATATTGATGGTAAATTGGAAGAATTACAGCAACAGCTTCTTATACAAGCAAAGTCCAAGAATGACTATGATGATGTGGCTGATGAAATTTACCGCCTTCGAGAATTAAAGCAAAATGCACTAGTTGAAAATGCAGAGCGAGAAGGAAAAAGGCAACGAATCGCTGAAATGACTGATTTCTTGAATGAGCAATCCTGCGAGTTAGAGGAGTATGATGAGCAATTAGTAAGGTGGCTTATTGAAAGGGTTACGGTGCATGATGACAGAATTGAGGTGGAATTTAAGTCAAGTATTGCAATAGATATAGAAAATTAGATATAAGGCTTGCCGCTGATTTAGGGAAACAGCTCTTGATTGGCGGCTTTTCGTTTTTATAATGCTTATGTCATACAGGAAATTGAAAAAACTTAACGGCAAGTTGCACAAGCTACTATTTTTATAAAATACTGTCTATTGGATAATTTTGGATTCATATAGTCTACGGAGCGTGGATTATATTTTGAGATACATTGTTTTATACTAGAGTCGAGGTGAAAATGATGGATACAAAAAGAAAAAAAGAGCTTTTAGAAGCCTATAAAAACAGACATCCTGAAATGGGAGTAATATCTTACCGTTGTAAAGAAACTGGCGAGGTATTTTTGGGTATCTCCAAAGATACAAAATCAGACTTTAACAGCACTAATATGAAATTGGCAGCCAACTGGCATCCTAATAAACGATTACAGGAACTCTGGAACAAATATGGCTCTGAAGGCTTTGAACTATCAGTTATTAAAGTGTTAAAGTATGATGACCCACATGAAGATCATACAGCAAAATTAGAAAGTTTGAGAGAACAGTGTCTCGCTGCTGATCCAAATGCAAGGAGGATATGGCGATGAATGAAAAAGTTGTTATGGTGTCAAATGATTATGACCGTATAGATGGCAGAAATGCTTATCAATCTGACATCAAACGTTTAACGCTAGGTGCGCCTATGCTGGAAGAAAATAAAAAAATGCAGATTGCCGCACAGATTTGGAAAAATGATAAAGATGGTGAATTGATTTTGGCCCAGGAGCTGCCCATCCATCAAATATTTGATTTGATGATTTTTTTGTCCAGGACATTGCTTTACTTCAAGGAGGCTTACCGACTCCCCCTTTTATATGACCCGGAAAAACCCACAGTGGAACGAGTTGGAGTACAAGGTGGGGTATTACCAGTAGAAGTGTGTGTAGACAATCAAAATATCAATGAGGACATCAAAGCATTTGCCCAAAGTTTAAATGATTTAGGAGAAATAATTGGAGAACGTCAACGAGTGCTTAGCCGCATACTAGAAGAGTTGGAGTGTTACTAACAATGAAAAAGACTTGTATTTTGTCACCGGACAGGCAGCTGACTGAAGAGGAACAGTCGCTTGTCTGGAAAAAGCCGCCTTCACATATTGAAAGTGAAGCAGAAAAACGAATATATGAAGAGATCGTACGAAATTGGAATCGCGGTGAAATGAAAATTAGCACCATTTTGCTGGAAGGGGATGCTGGTTCGGGAAAAACCCAGATTGCCAAAGCTTTATCTGCTGATTTTAACCTGCCTTATACGAAAGTAACCTGTTTTGCAGATATGGATAAATCCGATGTCCTGGGTTCGATTCTTCCGGTGCTGTCAGAAGAAGATGGTCATTCTGATAAGGTTGAATATCGCTATTATCCTTCTGAAATTGTTCGTGCATATGAAAATGGATGGCTCTTGGAGATTCAGGAACCGACAGTGATTCGGGATGCTGCTGTTTTAATGGCGCTAAATTCCGCATTAGAACCAGATGGCAGTCTAAACTTGCCAACTCGTATCGCGCATCGTCACCCTGATTTTATTGCGGTTATCACAACAAACCGCGGTTACAATGGCTTCCGGCCCTTAAATGAAGCTTTGCGAGATCGAGTGCAGCATGCAGAAAAACTAGATTTACCGCCTAAAGAAGTGATGATGGAGCGGGTTAAAGCTAAGACCGGTTATGAATCTGAACCTGTACTATCTCTTTTAGCTGAAACGATTATGGTGCTGGATGAGACAGCCCGCGCCAATACCATTAAAGGTGTGGCCGGTATGCGTTCTTATATCTTTTGGGTGGATGCCGTTCAAAGTGGTGCCTCAATCCAAAAAAGTTTATATTATAAGGTGTTATACAAAATCACGACCGATCCGCAGGAGCTTGTTATTTTAGAGCAGGCACTGGCTAGTCATGGCTTGACAGAAAAGCTTGAGGAAATGGATCACATATGTCAATCGCAAAAAGACGGAGAAAATCCTGAAGTAATGGAACTTAATATTTCCGAAAACGGAGAATTCTCTGCCAAGACAGATCAAGCTGATAAAAATGCAGTGCATCTGAGAAAATCAGAAGACAGTGAGGGGCATTCTGATACGAGCAGTGATGAAAATACTGATATTTCAAGCAATGATAATGGGGAAAATGGCACTCCATTCTATCATGAGCTCGATAAATCAGATACAACCGAATTACAAAAAAAAGAATTTCGTAAACAGTTGAACAGGGAAGCACGGCAAAGTGTTCAAGGAAGTGTCCATGAAGATATTAAGCTGATTGTCCATCGTCCGGAAGTTACCTACCAGAACAGGGAAGAGTATAACCGTATGATGACAACTTTGATGCCAGTTATTCGGGAATTAATCAGAAAAACAAATCCGCTGTTGGAGCATGAATTATCTGCTGAATTCGCGAAATCGAGGTTGTATGGCACAAAATTTTGCGCGGATCAGGTTGCCTCTATGGATTTTCGCACATTTGCCCGCAAGCGTCCGCCTGAGGAAGAACCCTCTATTGCGGTTGCTCTCAGGATTGATGAATCAGCGTCAATGTCAGCCTTTGGTCGTTTGGATGCAGCAAAACAGGCAGCTGTCGCCTTATACGAATTCTGCAAAGGGTGTGGCATTCCGATAATGGTTTACGGGGATACAGCAGACCGCTCCAAGCTGGAGCAAATGTCTGTCTATGCCTATGTAGACTTTGAAAGCAAAGATGCAGATGAAAAATATGCTCTTATGAACATTCAGGCTCGCAGCAACAATCGGGATGGTATGGCATTGCGCATTATTTCCGATAGATTGCTTAATGCGCCCCAAAAATCCAAATTAATAATCAGCATCAGTGACGGGCAGCCTAAGGCTATGCCTGATTATTCAGGTGAAAAGGCAGCGTATGATATGAAAGATACTTTGCAGGAATTTAGGCGAAAAGGCATCCAGTTCCTAGCTGCAGCTATTGGACAGGATAAGGAGGCTATCCGAGAACTTTACGGTGCTGAAAACACACTGGATATAACCGATTTGAAGCAGCTTCCAGCAAGATTGGTACAAGTAATCGCAAGGTTCATGTAGTATGATATACTAAGCAGAAATGGAGGTGGTGGCATGGATTGTGTGAAAATAGGCAATTTAATTGCCAAGCTACGAAAGGAAAAAAACCTTACCCAGAGAAATATTGCAGATGCACTGGGTATTCAAAATAAAACTGTTTCAAAATGGGAATGTGGTTTAGGATGTCCTGACCTATCGCTGTGGCCAGAACTATCTACTATTTTGGGTGTTGAT
The DNA here is from genome assembly GCA_937858235.1 of uncultured Clostridia bacterium. Classification (GTDB taxonomy): domain Bacteria; phylum Bacillota; class Clostridia; order Oscillospirales; family Oscillospiraceae; genus Onthomonas. The sequence goes on along the minus strand of CALLZZ010000494.1, from coordinate 570 downwards.
ATGAAACAGATGATGGAGGGTGAAATCACATCAAATAAGCCGGATAGCGGCAATATTGATAAAGTACGTTTTTACGTCTGTCCTTCCTGTGGAAATATTTTGGTGAGCACAGGAAGTGCCTCTATCTTCTGCTGCGGAAGAAAATTAGAACGTATCTTGCCTACTGTTGCAACTATTGCACCAAAAATCACGGTAGAGGAAATAGATACTGATTACTTTGCCACTTTTGACCATCCAATGACCAAAGATCATTATCTTTCTTTTGTGGCCTATGTTAAAAGTGACAGAGTATTTCTAAATCGCTTGTACCCAGAACAAAGTCCAACTTGTAGGTTTCCTATAACTACCGGTGGCAAACTATTTGTTTATTGTATTAAGCATGGCTTATCGGTATATTCAGGTAATCTATAATTAAATCAATATTATCTTCCTGGGATGTATATGTTTGTTGTACTGTACGTGGCTTTTTTTCAATTTTGAACATTGTTTAAAACAACTTATTGTGTTAAAATATATGCTGATACAAATAAGAGTTTGGGAGGAACCGAAACTATGACAGCCTCAATGCGT
>CALLZZ010000493.1 GCA_937858235.1 uncultured Clostridia bacterium | reverse complement strand
GAAAGACATTTTTCTGTCATCTCTAGCCACGTTGAGACTGCCGTGTTGATGTCAAGGATAAAAGCACAAAAGCACAAAAAAGCAGCCCCCTGACAGGGGGCTGCTTTTTTGTGCGCTATCTATAGGCACAGAAAGAAGAGCACTGGGTGTAACCACTGGTCTGCGGAGCGTCGGTCTCACAGCAGTTAACATGAATGCTATCTCGAGTGCAGTAGTTGGTCTGGTCCGAGTGATATTGACAGGTCTTAACGTTGCACTTAATATTTTGATTCATTGTGTCCATACATTGTAACCTCCCTTGTATTTGGCAATACTTAATATGAGCAGCATGAGCTGATTCTATTCCGGAAAAAACCGGCTGCGGTAAGATAAGCGTGGAATTTGTAGGCATTCCACACGGCTTCGTGTATAATAGGCAGTAGTTAATTTGTTTCCGAAAACGGACACGAAAACTTAAAAAAGGTAAATAAGCCATTCTGCTCGTGTTAAGAATTGAACTTTATAGATTTATAGGAGGAAGTATGAAGTATAAAACATATTGGGTAATTCTTTTGAATCCAATTTCCCTATCAGTATACTACTTATGGCTCCGCATCCTGTACCGGCTCCTTAATTACGGTGGGGTGAGGCAGCGTGCGCCGATTTTGCTTGCACTTAGTATAGCAGGCATTTTATGGATTTCAATATGGACCATTCATTGTTTTTCTCAACGGAAGCAGCATGTTAACAACACCGATAAAGCAGTGCCTTCCGAGAAACGACAGAGCGGATGGATTAGGATTATCCTGATGATTGAGGTTGTAATAGTAATTGGTATGACGGGACTATACTGCTACCAAATTGTCCAAATAGCACAGCCCTTTACAGGAAAACTAGGCAACTTTATTTGGGAAGAACAGAACAGCCGTAAGATTCCGCTAATTCACAACAATTTTAGCAAGGATGGGTTAGACGGTATTCTCTCCGATCTGGATGATAATTTGTCACTGCCAGAGGAACTTTATGTGGTAAATTACGTTACTGTTACCTATGAAAAAGATGGTTCCATCACCGGAATCTACGCTTTCTTTTATGGAACGCATGAAGACGGAGATACGAAAACATATCTGGTGGATTTTGACTCTTCTAAAAGCAAGAAAATGACTGTATGGTTGGACGGTAATGCAAACGCAACGTTTCAACGTGCTGACAAATTGGAACTGATGAATATGACGATCACGCAGCGTGAAGATGGTACTTATCAGGCCAAATGGATACACGATGAAGCTCTTTTGAAGTCAGAAATCGCTGAGCCAGAAAACCATAAAAGCGGAGATCTAATCACCGATGAAACTGGCGGTCTCCATTTTTATTTGGATGCAAATACGGAATATACTCTCATGGTGATTGATGCAGCAGCAGGAAGCAGAGCTTATGCTTTTTCTTCAAATAGTGTCTATAACGATGATCCGTTTAATGGAAGTATCGGTGTGGCAGAGGACATGTATTTTGGAGATGCGATGCATGGATGGATTATACTCAATAATGCATCCGGAGATAACCCGCGTACATATATCACACAAGACGGCGGCAAAACATTTACTTTAGGGCAATCCCCCGCCGGGTAGCAGTCAGTCCTTTGCAGCAGTTCATCGTTTCCCTATTATAAATGGTGGGTACTAGCAAGTCTTTGGTTATAAGGCTCACTGGTACCCACTGTTGTTCTTTATCATATTCTATTTGCTTCTTCAATTCCTGAACTTGGAGAAACTCGGCAATGCTCGCATAGCTTGCTCCGGCGCAGAGCAGATGAAAATATACATCCAGCCATGTGAACGTCGTGTCTCTTCCACACAACACAATAGCTGCTCCCACAGTGGAAAGTACGTCGGCACGGTCCCTAACATTTCGCAAGTGAAGTGTATAGAGGTGTAGTAAAGGGTGTTAAATTGGGGGGGAAATAACGAAAAACCATACTCTTCAGCCGTTCAGGCATCATGGTTAGTGCTACCACGCTAACCGCCGCCAACGTTCCGGGCAAGGATGTATTGCAAAGGTCCTTGCTCGATACTCTCTTCACCCTGCGCGAGTCTCCCAGTTTCTCGGTATCGGCTGGAATAAATCAGTTATCACCATACTTTTTCGCACCGGAGATGCGGCTATTTTTACAATAGCTCTACCCCACCCGAATATTTATATTTCATTTTTCGGAAGCTTCTTTTGCTGAAATGTACTTCAACTAGCCCCCTCCTTTCGTGTTGGCTTCTTATTATAATGATACTCGTTTGCACGAGTATTTTCAAGAAACCCCCATAGCAGTTATCTCGCTCTGAGCTGCCAGAACGTTACAGCGCTGGCTGCCGCAACGTTCAGCGAATCCACATAGTGGGACATAGGGATACACACGGTGTAATCGCAGTCGGCAATCGTGTCTGGCGACAATCCGTCGCCCTCCGTTCCCAGTACGATGGCCAATTTTTCTTCTGCCATGAGCTTTGTATCTTCTATGCTAACTGCGTTATCACTTAAAGCCATGGCAGCGGTCTTAAATCCCAGCTTACGCAGACGCTGGAGCCCCGGTTGGGGCCACTCCGAGGACTTGCTGCCCATGCGGGTCCAGGGCACCTGGAAGACAGTGCCCATGCTGACCCTCACAGCACGTCGGTACAGCGGATCACAACAGGAGGGTGTAACCAGTACAGCATCCATGTTTAGTGCTGCAGCTGATCGAAAAATAGCACCGACGTTCGTAGGATCTACGATGCCTTCCAGTATTGCCACCCGACGTGCACTGGCGCACAACACCGCAACGTCAGGTAGCCGGGGTCTCCGCATGGCACACAGCACGCCACGGGTCAGCTGAAAGCCGGTCAATCCGGCCAGCAGGTCGCGATCGGCAGTATAGATGGGAATATCGCCGCAGCGGGCAATGATATCATGTGCCTGCCCGCTGATCTGTTTCCGCTCCATCAGAAGTGAAACGGGCTCGTATCCAGCGTCAAGGGCATGCTCAATCACCTTGGTGCTTTCTGCAATGAAGATACCCTTCTCCGCCTCCCTCCGGTTGCGCAGCTGTGCTTCTGTTAGGCGGGCAAAGACATCCAGCTCGGGTGCTGTAAAGTCGTTTATCTCAATGATGTTAGACATAGATATCTCCTTACTGCGAGAATTTCAATCAACTGTATTTTTATCATTTTACTATATCATATCTCAGTATATAAAAACAGCGACCTGACAACACCCCTTCCGTGCGCTATTGACCAAGAGGAAGCTTTTCGCTATCATGAACATCGTTCAACAAGAAAGGTGGAGAAGCGCCTTAACTTTGGCCAGAATTTTCTATGCTTTGTTTATCCTATGACCTCTGAATCCTAGCCAGTGTTTTCATAAATAGCGCTATAAATGAAGTGCCCTTCTAACATCCTAACACCGTTCAGAAGGGCACTGATTTATCGTTATTCTGCTGTGATTCTACCGTGATTTATGCTGAGACACCTTTCTTGCATTAGTCCTTCATGAACAGTTCGATGTCTTCGTTAACCGTTCCGACACCCGCAATTCCGAACTTTTCAACCAACACCTTTGCCACATTGGGTGATAAGAATCCCGGCAACGTAGGACCGAGGTGGATGTTCTTTACGCCTAGGTATAGCAGTGCCAGAAGCACAATCACTGCCTTTTGCTCGTACCAGGCAATATTGAAGGCGATTGGTAGCTTGTTGATATCATCAAGCCCGAACACCTCCTTAAGCTTCAGTGCAATGATCGCCAAGGAATAGGAGTCATTGCACTGCCCGGCATCCAAAACCCTAGGTATACCACCGATATCTCCTAGCTTTAGCTTATTATAGCGATATTTTGCGCAGCCAGCAGTCAGAATAACCGTGTCCTTCGGGAGCTTCTCGGCAAACTCTGTATAATAGTCTCTGGATTTCATGCGTCCGTCGCAGCCAGCCATCACAAAGAACTTTTTGATCGCGCCGGATTTGACGGCATCAACGACTTTGTCTGCCAGAGCCATCACCTGATTATGAGCAAATCCGCCGACGATGCTGCCGGTCTCAATTTCATCGGGCGCCGGAAGGGTCTTGGCAAGGGCAATGATCTCGGAGAAATCTTTTTTACCGTTCTCATTGGCTTTAATGTGCTTGCAGCCAGGATAGCCGGAGGAACCTGTGGTGAAGATTCTGCCTCGGACCTCTTCGCTTCTGGGCGGAACAATACAGTTCGTGGTAAAAAGAATGGGACCACGGAAGGATACAAATTCATCAAGCTGTTTCCACCAAGCATTGCCGTAATTTCCGACAAAGTTTTTATATTTCTTGAACGCCGGATAATAATGGGCGGGCAGCATCTCGCTATGGGTGTAAACATCCACGCCCGTATCCTTTGTCTGCTCCAGCAACTGTTCCAAATCAGTCATATCGTGGCCAGAAATCAGAATCGCGGGGTTCGTTCTGACGCCAATATCAACTTCGGTAATTTCAGGATTGCCAAACCTCGATGTATTTGCCTCGTCCAAAAGAGCCATGACCTTCACGCCATACTCACCGGTTTTCAGCGTCAGTGCAACCAGATCGTCTGGTGTAAGGGAATCGTCCAGCATTGCCGCCATCGACTCGTATAGAAAGGCGTTTATATTCAAATCCTCTTTCCCGATGTTTTTTGCATGCTTTGCGTAGGCAGCCATACCCTTGACCCCGTATGTGATCATCTCGCGCAGAGAACGCACATCCTCGTTTGTGGTTGCCAGAACGCCGATAGAAGCAGCCTTTTCCAGCATAGACGCTCTGGAGCTTGCCTTGAACGTTGCCGCATCGTGTAAATCCGAAGAAACAGCGGAATCTCTGAGCGCCTCACTGATGGCAATCATTTTCATAATCTGTCTTTCAATCGAATCAGCATCGAAGTTCGCGTTGGTGATTGTCATAAACAGACTGTTGAGCACTTCATCGTTCGTCTCACCGAGACTTTTGACATCAAGCTTTTCCTTTACTATGATCTCCGAAATGCCTTTCACCGTATAAATCAGAAGATCCTGAAGCTTGGCAACTTCCTCGTTTTTTCCGCAGACGCCACGCACTGTACAGCCTTTTCCTCCGGCGGTTTCCTGACACTGATAGCAAAACATACTCATTGTTTTTCTCCTTTCGTATTCTGTCTTTAAATTGTAGGCTTTATGTTTTAAGTTTACTGCCCCGAAGTTGATATGTCTGTTGGAATTCCAACAAAATAGCATCATATTAAAAGTTATAGTGGAGAAGCAAAAATTAACCGCCCCCAGTGCAGCAACACCAGGGGCGGTAATACTCAGAAGGCAGAATAATGTGGCAACAAAACCTGAAACAAGGATAGTACGGCGTTGTGTCAGTGTTGCAGTCACGTAATTGGCTGACCATATATTTTTTAGCTCTAGATGCTCTGTTCCAACGCAGCGCCCTGTCCAATGGCTGCGCTCAGTGCTGCGCCGATACCGGCCGCAGCGACGGCTCCCTTGAGGGCTGACCCCAGCCGTCCGCCGATGCTTTTCCCCGCCGCGTCCGTGTCTCCGCCCAGTTCCTTTTCGATGTTTCCCTTGATGCCTTTGGCGGATGGAACGATCTGCACATAGGCCTGTCCCAATTCAGATGCCATTCATTCCCCCTCCTTTTCGCTCAGCGCCGCCCATGCAGCGTCAAATTCTGCGCCCGTAGCATAGCCACGGCCGACTTCCTGTGCCCGCTCCCGGCTGATCGCATCCGTGAACAGCAGCGGGCGGTTCTTGCCCTTCTGCCCGGCGGCGGTGAAGCCCCATCGTAGGAGGCTCAGGTTGTCCGCTGCATGGGCGACCATCAGTTCCAGTGGTGATGCATTGAGCCCACCGCACTTCATCTTGATCCGGCTGTTGTCCCTCAAACCGGCACAAAGCGTTGCCAGCAGCTTCACCGGCAACGCTTTGTAATCCAGCACCCCATATGTCTCCGCCAGATCACAGACCAGGGCGCTTTGGTCCAGCGCAATCATGCCGGCGAGGGTGATTAGTTTTTTCCCGCTGTTCCGCAGGCCGCAAAGATTTGCTTCAGCTCCTCTGACATCGCATCGATGGGCACATTGCCCTGTTCTGTGCGGATGTGATTGTAGAGGCGCTTTCTGTCCTCCTTTCCGAGGAGCAGACGCACCACGCGGGACAGGGACAGCGGGTCCTCTTCCGCCTCCGCCAGCGCGTCTACCAGCTCCATGTTGTCCAGCGCAGTCTCTTCGATTTCAAATGCAAATCCTGATTTCGTAGTTCCTGTATACATCGTTAACCTCCTGTCGCTGCTGCTCGCTTGATGTACTCCCGATGCGTGTCGCCCTCGATGGCATCGGACGGCATGGCGGTGACCGTGGTCTCATAGCCCACTGCCTCCGTACCCTGATAGCCGATTTCACCCACCTCGGACACCTTCCCGTTTGGCACTACAATGCGTTTCAGCGCGTTGTCCCGCATAATCAGGTCAAACACCCAGCTGCAGGCCTCCTGTTCTTCGCTGTTGGCGCGGACTGTGATTCCTTCCGCCAGGGTGCCCGATACATTGCCGTCTCCGTAAATCGCCTTGAGCACGTTCTCGCTGAGCACCTCCAGCAGCGTGAAGCC
>CALLZZ010000492.1 GCA_937858235.1 uncultured Clostridia bacterium | reverse complement strand
CATCGCGTATCTTTTGAGCTATGTATTCTTCGTGCGCGTTGATGTCGCGAATCATCTTCTTGTGCATACGATCCCGGAACTGGTCATCGTCATAGCCGTCCGGGATCAGGCCAAGGGAATATCCCAGGAACACTCCGAAGGAGGTTCCGTAGGAAGCGTTCTTGTGTTCCTCCGGGATGACGTAGCTGGTCAGGACCTTCAGGTCGTCTTCTTCATAGAATCGATCCAGTGCTGTTTTCTCTACAAGAAGCAGTTCCTCGTCCTCATGATTGGCGATTCGGGAGATCTTCTCGAAAGCCATATCAATGGCGTCCTTGATGTCTCCAGTGACGCTCGAAGCGCCGAATACCATCTGATTGGAGAGGGTCGTTTTGCCGTCTTTGCACAGAAAATGAATGCCGTCAGCTTCGCTTGCATACTGCGCAGCATCTGTACTGAGTTCGATTTTGCTGAGGAGCTTATGAGCATTCAGCTTTTCTTCCATGACTGCGTAGACCATGATTTCGCCGAGTGTTTCGCCCGCATCAATGTCTCGCGCCTTGGCGCTTTTTCTCATTGCTCTCAGGGCCTGCTGTGTCACGAGGTCGAAATTTCCTGCATTCCGGTAGTTCTCCTGTTTTGCGCGAGAGAAAACATATTGCCCGATGTTGAGCATGGTGAATTTCTCAAGATCGGATGATTTGATGTTTCCGTTTCTGACGTTGAGGCAAAAAAGGCGCAGAGAACCAGGGCGGACCATTCCGCTGATCGTCTCGGAATGCTCCACCTCTGTAAAGTAATCATCGAATGTCTTGTCCTTTACAGTTTTGGATAACTCCACGCTTGATGCCTCCCTTCACAATTATTCGTCTTCGTATTTCTTGAAGTTCTCTGCCTGCTCCATGACCTTCTCGAAGACTTCCTCGTCCCATTCAGGAGGATAGCCATTTTTGTACAGAAGAACAGTCAAGTCCATATTGAGCTGGTTCTTGATGTCATCTCGTGTCGACCAGTCGGCAAACTGTGCCTTATCGTCAACAAGCTCCTTGATCTTCTTAGCCAGCACAATGCATTTATCATCCGCGTACGGAAAACCATGGTCATCGCGAACTTTTACGAGGATGTCATAGAACGCCTTCTCTTCAAAAGTAATACCCATCTTCGAAAAGGAGTCCTGATCCTCTTTCAGATCTTTCATAATGTTGATGAGCTGATCGGAGAGGTCATTGACGAAATCAGCAACCACCTCACTCGTGAATACGAGCTTGTCGCGGCTGTTATAGGCATCGACCACCTGTCTCAAGCGCTCGTCAAATTCGATTGCCTTTACCTTGTTTGTCCGGCCATAGGCTGTAATTGCTTTCTTCAAGAGCTTCAGAAGCGCATTGAATTTGGTAATAGGCAGCTTGACCTTCTTCAGCTCATCTATGAATTCATCGCTGAACAGATCGACTGATTTATGCTCGTCAACGATATTTTCGATACCGGTGCAGGTGATGGCGTCGCGTACCATGCCTTCAACGACGCTGTTCATGACTTCTGCATCCGGTGCATCGCCTTTTGTCTGCTTGTAGATGATGGATCGGATTGCAAGGTAGAACTGCGCTGTTGCCGTTTCCTCGTCAGTCAGTTCGCCGGAGGGGAAACAGATCTGGTATGCGCTTTTGAGCCTGCGGGAAAGTCCCATGAAGCGCGTTTGCATATCTTTGCTGGTCTGCACATATTCAGCAGCTGCATTCAGGCAGTTCAACCGCTCAAGCGGCGTCCCGGAATGGAACTTTGTAGCATCAAATCCTGAAAGCAAATCGTTAATCATCGACAGGTGATTGCGGAAAATCGACAGAGAGATATTCAGCTCATCAATTGGACTTTCCTGCGGTCCGCCATACTTCTTTACCGCCGCCATCATGTCGTTCTTGATACCGATATAATCGACGACCAGTCCTTTATCCTTGCCATCGAAAACGCGGTTGACTCGGGAGATCGTCTGAATCAAAGTGTGCTTCTGCAGCGGCTTGTCGATATACATGACAGCAAGAGACGGAACATCGAATCCTGTAATCCACATGTCAACAACGATTGCGATTTTGAAATTCGAGTCGTTGTTCTTGAACTGCTTATCGAGCATCTTCCGGTAATCCTTTGTGCCGCAAAGGTCGAACAGTTCCTTATCGTCGTTCTGGCCCTGCGTAGCTACAAGGTTAATCTTCGGAAGCGCCACGAGCTTATCAAGCTGTTCGCGCGTCAGCTTGGATTCGTCCTCTGCTTTCCGAGGAACATTCCAATCCGTTCTGATTG
>CALLZZ010000491.1 GCA_937858235.1 uncultured Clostridia bacterium | reverse complement strand
TAACGCCAACAGAATACACCAAGAAAATCCCAGTGGATTGCTAACTTTCTATCTGGACAGTTTTTGGTGGCAGATCAATTCTACGACAGGGCTTTTATTCCTTTGTCTGTTCAAATGGAGAGTGTATTTTAAGCGGGAACAATGATTCGGCTGATTTTCGAGCCATCCTTTTTACCGATTAGAAAACAGTACCTCAAGTTTTCTAACGAAATTCTAACATCGCCGCGCATTTTCAAACGGCACTCTAACATTATGGGCATTAATATATGGTTATAAAAATCGAGGGGGGGTTCCCGTGGAAGAGGAACTTATGTCTACAATAGAGCAGGCTAAAGGATTAATTGCTGAAAGAAAATTTAAGGAGTGCGAAGCCTTAATTTGTACCGCCATGTTTGAACATCCACACGATCCGATCCCGCATAACCTAATGGGGTTGATGCTTGAAAGTGAGCATCGTCATCTGGAAGCGATGAAACATTTCCGGGCGGCGTATGCGCTTGACCCTACATACAGACCCTCATCGTGGAATCTGGAATGTTTCAGCGGCTTTACCATGCCGCATCCTTGTGCGTTTTTTGCAAACGACTGTGTGATTCATCCCGAAAAAGAGCAGGAGGGAAATCTTAAATAATGTACATCATTATTGTGGGGTGCGGCAGGGTGGGGGCCAATCTTGTCAGCAAACTTTCGGAAGAAGGACACAATGTTGTCGTAATTGATCGGGATAAAGACAGTTTCTCACAGCTTGGCAGCGGCTCAAACTGTATGACCATCACCGGCATGCCTATGGATGAGGACGTTTTGAAAGAAGCGGGCATTGAAGAAGCCGATGCGTTGGCGGCGGTTACGACCGACGACAACATGAATATCATGGTTTCCCAGATCGCGCGGCAACTCTATCATGTCCCCATGGTTATCACGCAGACGACCGACCCGGAAAAGCAGCGTGTTTTCACATCCATGGGATTGAAAACGATATGCCCTACCACGCTTACGGTGGATGCCTTTTTTTGCGCATTAAAAGAAGGGGAAACAGAGAAATGAAGATTATGATTATCGGCGGTGGGAACGTCGGCTATTACCTGACGAAATCGCTGTCCGCCGAACTACACCATATCATGATCGTTGAGGAAGACTGTTCCCGCTGCAAGCAGATCATCTCGGAACTTGGCTCGAAACGCATCGAGGTGACGCAGGGCGATGGGACGGATGTGGAGTGTCTACGCGAAGCTGGAATTTTTAACACCGACGTGCTGATTGCCGTGACCGGTCACGATCAGAATAATCTTGTCGCCTGCCAACTTGCCAAGGACTATTTCGGAGTAAAGCAGACGATTTCCCGGGTGAAGAATCCGAAAAATATCAGGGTGTTCCAAAAGCTTGGGGTCGACTCCGTCATCAGCAGCACAGAGAGCATTGCCGGAATCATCAATCAAGAGCTTGACTGGACGGATGTCAATAAGCTCCTTCAGGAAAGGTCGCCGAACGTCCAACTGCGGAAAATGGTTGTGGAGCTAGGTTCGTACTCCGAACGCAGGCATCTGAAAGATCTTGGTATCCCCAAAGGGCTCATCCTGATCACCGTCCTGCGCGGAGACCGCGCCATTATCCCGAGCGGCGACACCTGCCTGGAGAGCGGGGACGAAGTCATTCTTATGGGCGGACAGAAAGATATTGATCAGATAAGCAGAAAATTCAAGGTGATGCAGGAATGAAGAGATTCGATTCGACCGTGAAAGGCGTGTTTTCTGAAATACTTTTTGCGGTGGGTACGATTGCGATAGGCTTGATTGCTGCAACTCTGATATGCGGGGCGTAAAAGATTATGACGATAGAGAAACCAATCAACAGGCTGTATCCGATTAGCTATTTTACCGGCCTTATTGTCATGTCCCTCGGCGCACTGCAGTTTTTACCGGCAGTGGTATCCATTATTTATTCGGAATGGCGAATCGCGGCAATATTTATACTGACTGCTTCCGTAACGTCGCTGGTCGGCGTGGGAATGATGTTCCTGGGCTTTCGCTACCGGGGGGCCAAGCTGACCTTCGGAGAAGGAACGGTGGTTGCTTCTGGCGCATGGCTGCTGGGCACGCTGCTGTGTGCGCTGCCGTATTATCTTTCGGGCAACTACCTGTCTTATCTGGACTGCTGTTTCGATGTGATGAGCGGCCTGACTACAACCGGGCTCTGTCTAATACAGGATATGGATCACCTGTCCAACGGCATCAACATGTGGAGGCACATCCTCACTTTTGTCGGCGGGCAGGGGATGGTG
>CALLZZ010000490.1 GCA_937858235.1 uncultured Clostridia bacterium | reverse complement strand
CGGTTTCTTTCAAACATCCCATCCATAACCAAGCCGGATTCAATCTGCGCGTGGAAGTCCAGATGGGAGTAAATGTCCGCTGTAGTCGAGAAGGTGCTGTGTCCCAGCCATATCTGGATTTGCTTCATTGATATCCCATTTGCAAGCAGTAAGCTGGCGCAGGAATGCCTTAAATCGTGGAAACGGATTTTTTTGAGGTCGGCTTTTTCAAGCACCCAGCTAAAGTGTTCTGTCACATAATTAGGGCGCATGAGTTTCCCTGTTTGGTCGAGGCAGATGTAGTCGAGGTAATCTCGGCAGTAAGAGCGCTTGAAAAGCCTTCGGTACATTTCCTGCTTTTCCTTTTCTGCGAGCAGTAGCTTTTCCACCGATGGCAGTAATGGAAGGGTGCGGAAGCTGGACTTGGTTTTCAGTACATCTTCCCCGACCGCTATGGATTTGCCATCTACCGTGTCCTCAATTACCTTGTGTTTGATGGAGATGGTCTTTTGCTCAAGGTTAATCGCATCCCACTTTAATCCGAGGACTTCACTTCGACGTAATCCGTAGTAAGCTGCCAGCTTCACACAAATCTCCAAGGGATCATCTGATATCGCATCAAACAGTGCCATCATTTCCTCTGCGGAATAAAACTGAGCTTGGTATACATTCTTCTTTGGCCTGTCTACTCGGTCAGCAGGGTTGCTGCCTATGATCTCTTTTTTCACTGCATTCTGCAATGCTCTGCGGAGGACTGCGTGATAATGAATGACCGTGTTTGGTGTGTGCCCTTCATCAAAAATTGATTGATGAAAGTCCTGTATATGCTGAGGGGTAATCTCCCCCAAGGTGATGTTCAGCTCGGTAAAGTACCGGCTAATTCGACCGTCCAGCATGGTTTGATAGCCTTTGAAGGTTGTTCTGGCTATCGTGGGCTTTGCTTGAATCAGCCATTTTTGAAGATAGTCGATAAATAATACATCCGCTTGGGGATTCCGTTTGCCCTCGATTAGTTCTCTGGCTCGTTCCTCGGCTTCCCGACGCTCTTTTTCTTCCTGTTCCTGTTCGTATTCCAATCGGATCTGGTCAAAGGCTTTCTTAGCTTTCCTGTCGCTGGTTCCCTCTACAGGCAGTCCGGTGGGAATCCATTTGGTTTTTCTTTTGCCGTCCACTTTTACATATAATACGGCATAATAAGTATTGTTTTTTTGCTGTAGGCATCCTGTTATCATTGTTATCCTCCTTTGAAATAACAGCGTATTTGCCTACCATTGACAACATCACAATACCATAGAAAGCATAGGATAGCTACTGAATTACGCGGAAACAAGCCAACGGATTTTTCTACGGTTTTGGGCCAATAATAAGCAAAAAACCATATCAACCAATCTTGATATGGCACATTTCTTCACTCAGTAAATATTCAATGACGCATGCTTTGGGAATCTTATAGGTTCGCCCAATGCGAACACTATGTATCTCTTTTTCTGAAAGCAGTTTATATGCCAGCTTCCGGCTAATGCCTCCGAGCATTTCCCGTAATTGATTTACCTCGACTACGTCGGGGTATTTTTCAAACATGATTGTTTGGTTACTCATATAAATCCCCCTTTCATAAAAAAGGCGCCGAACTAAGTCCGACGCTGATAGAAAGTGCCTGATTGATTTCTTCCATCTTCTGTTCATCCAGCCTGCCGACCCAGCCTCGAAGCCTGGTTCGGTCGATGGTGCGTATCTGCTCCAGAAGTGCGAAAGACTCCATGGACAGTCTACCCGCTCCGGCAACGGCCATATGGGTGGGCAGAGGTTTTTTGGGCTTGCCAGTGATGGCGCAGACTATGGTGGTGGGACTATAGCGGTTTCCTATATCATTTTGCAGAATAAGTACGGGACGGACGCCTCCTTGTTCACAGCCCACAACAGGGTTTAAATCGGCGTAGTAAATATCGCCGCGGCTGATGCCTTGCTTTATCGTATCCAAACTTCACACCTCCTTGATTCGGAATTCATTCATTTTTCTTAATGGCACAAATATGGGGACCGCCCTGCTGTAAAGGCAGAGCGATCCCCATCGCTTCTGACATTAAGTCTTTTTTCTGTAATCAAGGTGCTTAATTCGACACTACTCCCCAAGCACACAGAGCCCAAATCGTATCGGACTCAAAAGGCGATGGCCTGAACTGCGGCTGGCTTCACCGCATCATGGGAATCTCACCCCCGCCAGGATCTCTGCCGGCTGCCCTCATTGCGTGATCCCCCGGTCAAGGGGGGCTGTGACTGGACAGAAGTATCAATATAGGCTGACGGGGTCATTGCGAAACAGGCTGCCACAGCCTGCTTTTCGGACGGATGGGTACCGCTTTGCACCTTATTTGGCCGTCTTTGATAGGAGCAGAAAGAAACGAGCGAACAGAAAAGTGAGTGATTCCGCTTTTCTTGCTGCCTGCCTACAGGTGGTCTTGGCGCATCCTCCGGGGTCGCTTTCCCTTTAGGGGTCTGTCAGCTAATGTATTCAGGTCATCGGATATGAAGTTTTCAAAGAGCCGTGGGGAGAATATGAAAAACCCCCTCACTACTAATCCGGTTTCGTGAGGGGGTTGAGCCAAATTATTTTTACTTTTCGAGAAGTTTTTTCAGACGAGCCAGGATACGAGCCTTTCTATTATGAATGGTCTTTTGGGCGATACCTGTTTCTCTGGATACTTGATGCTCACTCTTGTTCTGAAAAAACAGAATAAAAATTAGCTCCTGTTCTTCTTTGGTAAGCTGGGCAATGCACTGATGAAGTTTTTCCGCTACCAGCTTGTCCGTAATGACATCCTCCACACGAGGAGAAATGAGGTCTGGAATCGCATCCTCACCATTGGTTTCCTCTGTGTCTAAGGCACTATAATAAAAAACACCATGTGCCGCGTCCTTTTCCTCCAAATGTAGCTCACGGCGTTTCATGCGGTAATAGGTCAAATAGACTTCTTCTGTGACAGGGACGAGTTGACCCTGCACCTTGATCTGATATTCCTTTTTTTCTGCCATATGGCTTGTCCTCCGTTTTCTGAGATTTTGATGATGAGTCAAAATGTCAGAAGCGGAGGGGAGCGGCAGTGTGGAAGTGATCTGCTTATTTTAGAAGAACAGCACTTTTCCCCTGATATTGGAAAAAACAGTCGGAGTGTGAGTTTTTTTGTCGAAAGAAAAAAGTCAGCACTGCGCCCACGGCGAAATGCTGACTTTTTCAAAACTAAAATATGAAATTGTTTAGGTGGTTGGCAATATGTACGAGCTTTGTCTGCTCTATTTACACCTCGTGTAAGTATAAAACCTCATAGGATACCCCTCTCGCCGGAGCAAGGCGAAAGCCGGTATCCCGATATCCTGTTTATCCGTCAAAAACCGACAGATATAATAAGAGCCTGCCCTCTGGAATGAGGGCAGGCTCCGCATGATTTTTGGCAGCCAGGCTATCATAGTGCAGTAAAACACCTTAGACCCTATGGCTTTGCGTCCCCACCTTTTGATGGGTTTGCCCTTAGCTGTATTTATTTATGAAAGTTACTTCCTTCACGCTACTTTTGGAGATAAACTTTTGGGACTTAAAAGAGTACGTTATAAAACCCTTATTATCTTAATCCATTTGCCAGCTCTGTAATTTTGCTCTCAATCAAACGGATTGTTTTGATGAACTCTTGATCGTCCTTTCCAGTAGGATCGTCAAGTCCCCAATCCTCACGGTGCTTGCAGGGTAAAAAAGGACACTGAACATTACAGCCCATCGTCACCACAATGTCCACAGGAGGGATATCAGACAAGAGTTTACTATACTGTGTTTGCTCCATATCTATACCATAAAGCTGCTTCATCAGCCGTACAGCATCCCTATTGATTTGCGGTTTGGTTTCTGTTCCGGCTGAATAACACTCCAAAATATCACCTGCAAGATGTCGGCCCAACGCCTCAGCAATCTGGCTACGACAAGAATTATGGACACAAATAAATGCGACTTTTTCCATCTGATCTCCTTTCTTACAACGCAAGTAATTTATCATCCTTAATTTCTTCGGCGCTCCACCTGATAACTGCAAAGTTATCATGGGAGATTTCGCCCACTTTATTTATCCACTCAATTTCATGACTGGCTTTGGCTTTCAAAAGCTGATTGCTTGTTTCGGTAGCGTAAAGGGAAGAATTGATGACCCACCATTTTGTTGCGATCTCGGCGCGCTTCAAATCTTCCTCTAACCGCATGGCTTCAAAGACAGGCGTCGTTTCAGCAAGTGTTACGATGATAACCTCCGTTTCATCGGCATTGCGCAGACGAGGCAGCAACTTTTTGACCGCTTCGGGAATATCCCCTTGTGTACGTTTTACCTCACGGTGATAGCTCTGTGTGGAATCAAGCAACAACAGTGTGTGACCTGTGGGTGCGGTATCAATGACAACAACCTCATTTTCAGCCCGCTCCACAATTTCGGCAAAGGCACGGAATACGGCAATTTCCTGTGTACAAGGGGAGCGTAAATCTTCTTCCACATAAGCAACATCATCTGCTGACATGGTTCCACGTGCTTTAGAAAGCACTTCTTCCTGATAACGATGAAGTTCTTCTTTTTCGTCAATATGGCTCATGGTTATGCCGCTTGTTTCGTTCATGACAAATTTAAGATGGGCAGCGGGATCGGTGGTTGTCAGATGTACCTTTTTCCCTCTGGCCGATAGGCCAAGTGCAATGGCAGCGGCAACTGTCGTTTTCCCAACGCCGCCTTTGCCCATCGTGAAAATGACTTTTTTCCCGCTTGCATCCAAATCATCAATGACCTTGCGGAGCGTGGGAATATCGGCAGCATTCAAGGTGTTGTTGCTCAAGGCAAGGCTATCTTTGACAAGCAAATTGCGGACGTTTTCCATGCCGGTAATATTGTAGGCACGTAGCGGTACAAAATAGGCCGCAATGTCTTTTAGTCCGGCAGGCATATCTGCAAGTGCCTTTTGTTGCTTATTATACAGGCTTTCGGATATGCCATCATCATAGGCGGGTAATACTCCATTCACAATCATAAGCTGATTGCGTACACCCAAATCGGCAAGTTCCTTTGAAGCCCGCTCCGCTTCTTTGAGCGGAGAGCTTTCAAGGCGGGATACGAGGATTAGGGTAGTTAATTTGCTATCCGCCAAAGTATCTACCGCTTCTTTGTACATTTCCTTTTTATCTTCCAAGCCGGAAAGTTGCCCAAGGCAGGAGGCGCCGTGCGTGCTTTCGCTGATAAAGTTGCTCCATGCGCTTGGTAGTTGCAGCATCCTCAGGGTATGCCCGGTAGGGGCGGTGTCAAAGATAATGTGGTCATATTCCTTTGCTGCAGCTTCGTCCGTAATGAAATTTGTAAATTCGTTGAAAGCGGCAATTTCTACCGTACAGGAACCAGAGAGCTGTTCCTCCATGTTGATGATAACCGATTCTGGCAGCTTTCCACGATAGGGTGCGATAACCCCTTCCCTGTATTCTGCTGCTGCCTGTATCGGGTCAAGGTTGGCAACGACAAGCCCCGGCACCTCTGCAATTGGTACGCCTTTGCCATCAAGCTCGGTACTGAATACATCCTGTAAGTTGGAAGCGGGGTCGGTGCTGACAAGCAGCACCTTTTTCCCGTTGTCGGCAAGGGTCACAGCAGTAGCACAAGCGATAGAAGTTTTTCCAACGCCACCCTTGCCGGTATAAAACAGATATTTTGTAAGGTTTAGATGTTGCAGATCAAACTGTTTCATTAGCAGCAACCCTCCGAACAGCAGCACCCGCTATCTCCTTTTTTAGTTTCAACCGCTTCTAAGAACGAGGCAGGAATTTCAAGCCATGCCGCAATTTCCTCATTGGTAGGGTATGCCTTGGTCTTGACGATTTTACCGTCAATGAGAGTGGCGGGTAAAGACTCAACGCCATCACCCATAATCAGCTTGTTGATTTCGGAATTGTTGACAAATGCCTGTGGCGCACTGTTGAGGTTAAAACGGGAGGCGGTGACACCGTTCTTTTGCAGATTGCTCATTACAGTTGAAATGCGGAGCAGTTCGGGATCAATACCGACGCCGCAAAGGCCAGTTTCACAGCACATGGCCGGTTCGTAAATAGACATTGTTTTCATAGAAAAATCACTCCTTAAATTAGTGTTGGATGTTGTATCAGAACAGCCGCAAGCGGTTCCGCAGCAGCTATTTTTACCGCTAAAAAACTTTTCGAGATTGTCTGGCAGAATATAGGCTTCTTCTAATCCTTGAGGTTGCACACCGTAAATGGCCTTTAAGATGCCGTCCACGATCATCGGTACGGGCGGTTGCTCGTAGTTTTTGCCTTCGTAGACGAATACCCGGCAGTCAACGCTATCACCGCATAAATCACCGCAATCCGTGCAGTCGCTTTCTACAAGCTCGTTGCAGATATCCACGCCATTCACACGAATGGTCGGAGAACTCATAAAACGATGTTCCTCCGCAAGCTCCCTCGATGTAATGTTAACCGAATTAATCTTGGCTTCGAGTCCAAGAGTATCAAATACGCCGGACAGGACTTTTAGTGCCTGTTTGAGCGTTTCATCTGTTGCCATGCACCGCTCACAGGTATTTAAATCGAGGTAAAGAAAATCAATGATAAGCTGTTTCATTCTGAAAACCACCCTTTCGTATTATTTGCAATTTTAACCAGTATCAGCATCACTGGCACTTCAGTAAGTACACCCACAATGGTAGCCAATGCCACGGGTGATTGTGCGCCAAATAGGGCGATGGCAACCGCTACGGCAAGTTCAAAAAAGTTTGACGCGCCTATCATCCCGGCAGGAGCGGCAATGTTATGAGGCAGTTTTAGCGCCTTACTTGCCAAGTATGCAATAAAGAAAATCAGGAATGTCTGAATAGTCAGGGGCACGGCAATCAAGATGATGTGCAGCGGATTTTCCAAAATAACATCGCCTTGAAAAGAGAAAATAATAATGAGCGTCAAGAGAAGCCCTGCAATGGTGGTGTTGTTAAACTTCGGCAGAAATGTTTTGTTGAAATATTCCTCACCTTTTCGTTTGATGAGCTGTGTCCGTGTGATGATACCCGCCGTAAGGGGGACGACAACGAACAGTGCTACCGATAAGAGAAGTGTATCCCACGGAATAGAAACACCGCTCACACCAAGCAAAAAAGCTACGATTGGCGCAAAGGCAGGCAGGATAATAAGGTCATTAGTCGCAACCTGTACCACAGTGTAAGCGGGGTCACCTTTTGTCAAATGGCTCCACACAAATACCATTGCCGTACAAGGGGCGGCTCCGAGCAGGATAGCACCAGCTAAATAGTCCTTTGCCAAGTCTGCCGGAATAAGTGTTTTGAATACTACAAAGAAGAACAGGCTTGCAATCCCGAACATGGTGAAAGGCTTAATCAGCCAGTTTGTCACCCAAGTTACAAAAAGCCCTTTGGGATTTTTGCCCACATTCTTAATGCTCTTGAAGTCTACCTTGAGCATCATAGGGAAAATCATCAACCATATTAAAATAGCAATTGGGATAGATACCTGTGCATACTCAAATCGACCTAAAAATGAGGGGACAGCGGGTAAAAACTTGCCGATCAGAATGCCTACTGCCATGCAAAGCAGCACCCACACTGTCAAATACTTTTCAAAAAATCCAATATCTGATTGTTTTTCTGTTTTCATAAAGTTTCACTCCTATCATATAGAAATTTTTCTATGTTACGACTATTTTTTTGTCGGTGTCTGTTCTGTCATGGAACGTGACACCGACACCAGCGACGACAACAGCACATCTATGTATCACCGCCTTTACGATGGCAGATACAATCGGGAGTAGAGCAAAACACCTCGCCTAATTGTTTATAAAAGGCTTGTAGATTTTCATTGTTGAGTGAATAATGTGTCCACTTGCCCTCTGGTCTTGCGTTTACTATACCAGCCTTAATTAGAACTTTCATATCGTGGGAAAGAGTCGGCTGGGTAATATGAAATTCTTCTAAAATCTTGCAAGCACAAAGCTCACCGCAGGAAAGCATATCAACAATACGCAGCCGCTTTGGATCAGCAAGAGCCTTTAGAATTTTTGTACTTTCAATATACTTTTGTTCCATTGTACAACCTCACATAGAATGTTTTCTATATATCAGTATATGCCGTGGATTCAGAAATGTCAATAATTTTTCAATCCTCTTTTCCGTGCCTTCCAATAGCATAGCTTACTTAAAAGTAGTGCGAATCAAGAGTTACACTAAAAATACAGCGAAGTGCCCTGGATAGATTCAAGGCACTTCGCTATGCTTTTCGAGGCATAACATGATAGTTACAGCATATCTCCACAGAAGTTTTTTCTGTATTCCAGATGCTCCTGCTCCAGTCGTTTCCATTCATCATCTGCCGTCTGAAATTCTTCCATAGCTGTTTTCATCTGCGGTGAATCATAGGGTATCTTTTTTTCAACTAATTTCCTAAGTCTTTCTCTGCGCTTTTCCACGGTAAGTCCAAGGGTGTAGAGTTTGCCTGCCTGTCGGATAAGCCTTGCTTTTTCTTTTGCATTCATCATAAACGTCCTCTCTCTGTTACTCTAATCAGATTAACTTTTAGAATACCATAAGATAATCTTATTATCAATAAAAAGATAACCTTTTTGCACGCAATAAGATAGTCTTGTTAGAATTGACGCAGAGGAGGTGGCTGGGATGTTTAATTTACGTTTATTGCGTGAGGAACACAAATTGAGCCAACAAAAACTGGCAGATGAATTTGATATTGCACAGTCGCAAATACAGAATTATGAAACAGGCGGCTATCAGCCGGATATTGAGACATTGAACAAGTACGCAGATTTCTTTGATGTGTCGGTAGATTTTCTTCTTGGCCGTACAGATATACGACGCAAGCTGGAAACGGTAAAAGAATATGACTTGAGCGAGGATGAGCAAAAAATTATAGATCGCTACCGTGGCTTGCGTCCGAGGCAGCGACAAAGTCTCACTCTCTTTCTTGATACTCTGGAAGATAACTAAGCAAAAGCCAGAAAGAAAACATACCTCATTTCAAATCAAATCGACATGCGTAATTTATAATTTTTTTGCAGATATAGATTTCTTGTCGAAACTGAATTCTAATAAGTTGTTCTTTTTCTGTAATAAGCCTTTTTAGAGTGAGAGGTTCTGGTGGGTTCACCATGGACCGCACCCCGGTTCAGCAAACAGGCGTAGTTTCCCCTTGGTGGAAGCTGCGCCTGTTTACTTATTCGTGATTATTGATTTTTCAAAATCAGCCTGTTGGAGGTGTTGCTCCCATTCTCTCGATAGCGTGGTTCCTTTTCAATGAGTCCCGCCTTGACCAAATCATGCAGGGCACGCTTGACGGTGCTGCGGGAGAGCTGCAAGTCGGAGGCAATCGTTTTTACCGCGGGCCAGCAGTCAGCTCCTTTGCCTGCCCGGTCACAAAGATATATATAAACAGTCCTCGCCCGATGGGGAAGCTCATCGGGCGAGGCAGTATAAATATGGTCAAAGTAGCTCATGGAAACCTCCTTACGTTTTGAGTACATTGCGGCGGCGCATGGTGTTTTCAGGCGAATCTTCCACCGGGGTATGAAGGGTTCCTGTTCCGGTGGTTGGCTCCGATATCTCCCCGGTTTCTTCGTCCACCATAAAGCAGGTCGTGTGCTTGCGGACGATATTTTCCTCCAGCATCTGCTTATCGGCGTAGACCACCTTTCGGTGCGCCTTCTCCTCCACGGTATAAAGTCCCTCAAAACGGATGCCCCAATCAAGGAAGAGCCGCAGCTTTGTCCGTATGGGATGGGTGCCGGTTTTCATCACGACAAAGCTGCCCTTTGGAATGGATTTGAGTTCATCCGGCGTCATGAGAGGGCGCTCCATCATCTGCAAGGATTGGCTGGGATCATTCTTTCCACGACTTACGCTGCCGCTCATGACGGTGCGGCTGCCCAATGCCTTACTCAGCACCTCGGCGGTCTGGCTGTTGGGAGCGAATCCACCGAAGATGGTGTCCTGGCAGTTGTCCACGATGATTTCCGAACCCTCTTTGCCGTAGTTCTTTTCGAGCTGACCGAAGGATTGTATGATCGGCACCATCCCAAGCCGGCGTGAGCGTGAGGCACTGAAAATTAATTCGAGTGATTCAATGGCTGGAAGCGTTCCAAGCTCATCACAGTAGAACATCACACGGTTTTTCAGTTTGCCTCCGTTCTCATCCGCAACCGCGAGGATCTCCCGGTAGAGCTGCTGGATCATAAGGCTGACCATAAAATACTTGGTCAAATCTTCTTCGGGAAGTACGATAAACAGAGCGGATTTTTGATTACAGAATTTCTCCGCATCAATGGCTGTTTCAAAACAGAGAATCTGTTCCATTTCGGAGTCGAGAAAAGCATTCAAACGGGATAGCACAGTGGAGAGCACCGATGCCATGGCCTGCTCTGCGGAATTTAGGGCCGCTCCTGCAAACCAGCGGGCCTTATGGTCGGAGGGCAGTTTATCCATTAATAGCTGGAACTGACTTTTCCCCTTTACCTTGCTGGGTGCCAGCAAGTCCTGAACCAATTTGAACACGCTGATGATATGGCGGCAGTCCACCTTTTTTCCATCTGCCTCAGTGGGAGGCAGATACTCGGCAATCAGCAGAATCACTGAGGAGAGGAGCCCTTCGGCGGCATCATAAAAAAACTGATTCTGTCCGTAATTTTCACTGCTGGCGTTGATGATGGTTTTGGAGATAATCTTGGCGTATTTCTCTGCTTTCGCCTTTGCCACAAGATTGTTTTCGTCGGCAAGGTACTGATCCATGTAGGTGTTCACAAGATGGAGCATATTGTTGCCGTCTGAGCGGGTGGGGTTTCTGAGATCGATGACCGCCACATGGTAGCCGTAGTAGTCACGGGCGATGGCTCCGTAGTTGCGGTAGAGATCACCCTTGGTGTCGGTAGTCAGGAAGCTCATGCCGGAGGCACAAGCATATTCCAGGTTGGGGTATAAAAAGTATGCTGTTTTCCCGACGCCGGACGCGCCGATCATGAGGCAGTGGACATCGTCAGAGTCCACCATCGCCGTGATCTTATTCTTTGCTCCTACGCATCCAAGAATGATTCCCTGCTCGGTGGCAGTGGGGAGGCATTGGCCCTGCCTCCACAGCTCCGGCTGAAAGGGAATGTGCTGATAGGTATTTTTGATTTCCTGTTTTGATGCGAACCGTGCCGTACCATGCTGTCCGTCGCCCACCGTGCGGGACTTGATTCCGTTGAGCGTGTAATAATGGGCCAAAAGAGAAAGACCGCCGATGACAGAAAACATCACGGCGGCCGCTGCAATTAAAATATAGACTTGAGACGGCATGAAAAGCTCCTTTCTATTCAATTAATTTAGTGGTAAAATATTTGAAGAATTGCAGTGTCTAAATCATACGGGATAGCGATAAATTAAAAATATAGTAGGAAAAAGGTATATTTATGAATCTTAAAGAGAGAGCTAAACAATTAAAAACAGATATTCCTGCTGTTTTCATAGCGTTAAGAAAAAAAGAAACACCAATGACAGCAAAAATCCTTGCCGGAGTGACAATTATATACGCTTTGTCTCCAATTGACCTTATTCCTGATTTTATACCTGTGTTAGGTTATTTGGATGACGTAATTATATTGCCATGTCTTATTGCTATAACAGTACGATTGATTCCGCCTGATATGTTTACGGAATGTCGTATTCAGGCGGAAGGAATATGGGTGGACGGTAAACCTAATAAATGGTATTTTGCATTGCCAATTGTGGCAATATGGCTACTTGTGATTTATCTTATTATAAAAGCAATATGGCTCTGACAAAAACTGCAAACTCACAATCTGTGAGGTAGTGGCTTTCTAAGTAGTGTTCCCATTCATATATCTACTACGAATAAGCGGGGCCTTCAGTAATTTGACAGCTCCGCTTTTCTTATGCCATCGTCATCGTCAGACTTTGCCGCTGTTCCTGTTTCTGTTGCTGCCGCTTAAGCAGGATTGCGCCCTTGAGACCATGGGCGGCAATGTGTTCATAGCACTCTGCCAGCTTTTCCTTTTCACCGGTGGTCACCACACGCTCAAAGCCCCGCAGAGCCATGATGTCGGACTCCAGTAAATCCAGCCGGGTTTCTAGATGCCCTCGATTTTCATAAGTCCTGAAACCACTATGCAGACGGCTTTGCACTGCGGAGATATTCCGGCTGTGATCCATCTGTCGGTACTCCCTCGCAGCAGCAGCCACGGAGAGGCGGCACATTTCCTTCAGACATTCATCCGCTTCTGAAAACTGTCCCCAATGCAGATAGGATCGGGCTTTTACGAGCAGGGCCGACAGGGTGTTAGCGGAACAGTTGGATTTCACAGTCATTGCCGTTTCGGTAAGCTCCCGGCAGATTTCATCCCGAATTAAATGCTGGGGATGTTCCTCGGCAGGGATTGCCGGTAGTCCGTGATTTGCCTTGATATCCTCGTTCCAGTCCTTGTGTATGGACAAATCCCTATCACATGAGACACCCTTTTCTAAGAGAAGATCGTAATATTTCTCCGAGGCTTCGATCCCCGCCTCGTCATGATCCAAACACAGGACTACATGGTTTAGGTTCGGATTCAGTTCCAGCATCTTCAGCATGGCGTATTCGGAAACACCGCAGAGTGCCACATAGCTGTGTTTCTGCCAGTCCTTGGGATGCAGGGTGATGTAAGACAGCAAGTCGATGGGAGCCTCAAACACATAGAGGCTGTTGCTTATGCCGATGTGGTGGAAGCTGTATGCCGGATCGCAGCTATCCACATTCCCCTTGAAGCCGGTTCCCTCGGTATAGAGCCCTCGTTTATGGGCATGGCGGGGAACTCCGTTTTCATCGTATCCCACAAAGACCGCATTATGGTATTCTTTCATGCCATCCTTGGATTTTTCGCAGCTCTCATACAGGAGTTTTGCTCTGGCAAAGTAACTGACCATCTCACGGTCGATGAGCCGGGTTTTAGTAAGGTAGGCATAGACACGGCGCATATCGCTGTGGGGATTCGGAAGGGCAAAGGGCTGTTTCGGCTCCTGTTTCTTTTGCGAGGCGGGCCTGTAGACTTCGCCCTGCTCACCGCCCAGCAGCATGGTCACCGCTTCAGGGAAAGACAGTCCATAGAACTGCCGCACGAAGTCAATGGCATACCCGCCACTCTCTGCGGAGTGATCGTACCACTCGTTTCCCCGGACGGTGATGCTGCGGTCGGAGGCCAGCCGCTTATCCCTGCCGCTGGGCAGGAGTCTTTCGCCGCGCCGCTGGAGAAAATCCGCTAAATCCACATTGTTGGCACGGTATTTCTGTTCATCTGTAAAATGCACATACACACCCATGGCGCACCTCCTATTGATGGCGATTGCCGATTCGATGAAAAAATGCCGCCCTTTTTAC
>CALLZZ010000489.1 GCA_937858235.1 uncultured Clostridia bacterium | reverse complement strand
GGTTCAGTTCCTCCAGAAACCGGTTGTCCACCGGCTTGCACCAGCGGTGCTGTCTTGCTACCGATACCTGAAGCGCTTTATAGATCAAGTCCTCCTTGGCGGCCATGATGTTGGTGATATTCCGCAAAGTATTGGCATCAAAGGGCGAGGCATCCACATGAACATGGATGCCGCAGGAGCTGTTGGCAATGGCACCGGCCTCCCGGAGCTTGCGCACCAGCTCCTGTATTTTTTCGATATCCTCCCAGCGGCAGATAGGGCTGACCATCTCGGTTTTGTATTCTGCCGAAGCAGATACGGTCTGCCCGCCGGATTTCCTCTGCGGGGTAATGCTGGCATCACTCATGAATTTCCACTTGCGGCCTTGGGTGTCAATGGCGGCGTAGGTGTCGTAATAGGTACCATCATAAACAGCGGTTGTGCCAAAGTAGGCGGCAGCAACATCGGCAGCATCCTTACGGGTGATACCGGTCAGCTCGATTTCGATGCCGAAGCGCTGGGCTTTCATGTCCATTTTTTCTTTCACCTCCCATTATCTGCCACCCACCTTTCCGAATAGCTTTGCCTTATGTTCTGGGGCATTGACCATCAGGTTGTAGCGCTCATTGCCGCATTTATAGAGACACACGCCACGCTGCGGATAACGGATCAGATTGTATTCGCTTTGTTCCAGCTGGAGGGTATCAATATAGAACTTGGCATCAATGTTTCCAGCGTTGAACAGAAACTGATGGGTCGGGATGCTGAACAGCGGTTTGGTATATTCTCGGATGCCCTCAATGTTGAAGTCCTCCAAATTCTGCGAGGCAATAATAACTGCGGAGTCCTTTTTACGCACACGCTTGGAAAAGTTTCGAACATATTCCACGGCAGTGAGGTTTGTGAGGAACAGGTAGAACTCATCAATGCTGGCAGCAGTGTTACCGTTGGTGAGAAGCTCATTACTCATGTAGGACAAAATGTTAAACAGCAGGGCGTTTTTCAGACTCTTGCTGGCCTGCAGCAAGCCTTTCACGCCAAAAGTGACAAAGCTGGAATCGGTGATATTGGTATGTCCATCAAAAAATTTCGATTCCGCTCCCTTGCAGATGGAGTGAAGCCCCAGCAGGATATTTTGCAAAAGTTCTGCAGTGTAAAGCTGGCGGCTACTTTCATCAAAACTTTTGTATTCTTCCTCAATCAGCGCATACAGGTCGGAGAGGATAGGGTAATCCTGGGCTGTCAGGCGGTCGAATTTCGTGCTGTCACTGATGCCGAACTTGGCGTACAGCTTCTGCAGTATGATTTCGATGGTGTCGATCTCCCGATCGGTGAAGTCCTTGTATGTCCTGAAAAAATCCTTAAGAAAGGAAATATGCTGACTGAGCTTGCTGCTGATGCGGAAAGTCTGCGGCGCATCCTTATCCTCCGGGCTGCCGTTTTCATCCCATGTTTTCGGCTCCAGCACATTGATGATGAATTCGCCGGACATGAGATCGTTGAAGCAACCGCCGAGATTGTTGGTCAAATCTTCGTACTCCATTTCGGGATCAAGTGCGCACACATTCATGCCGGATTCCCGCAGATTGCAAAGAATGAGCTTGAGAAGATAGGATTTGCCCTGACCGCTGTTGCCGAGAATGAGGATGTTGGCGTTGGTCTTATCATCGGCTCGCTTATTGAAATCCACCAGAACATTGCTGCCGAATTTGTCCCGCCCCAAATAGAAGCCGTTGGCATCCGTCTTACCGCTATAATTAAAGGGATAGAGATTGGCCACACTGGAGGCCGGGAGAACACGCTCGAACTGGTCACGAAACACATTAAATCCGCTGGGCATCACGCATTGGAAGCCCTGCTGCTGGCGGAGGATCAGCCTGTCCACGTTGAGCTTACTGCGAATCAGCTCGGTCATCACTTCCGTTTGGAGGAGCTTCAGCTGATCCAGATCGTATGCAGACAGCTCAATATACACAGCCGAGTGGATAAAGGGTTCCCGATTTCGGTGCGCCTGCGCCACAATGGTTGCCACATCCTGCAGATTGCTTTCTGCCATGACAGTTTGCTGCAGATCGTTGGTGTTGGATTTGTTCAGGCGGTTTTTATTGGCGGCGTTGCTGATGATTTTCTTTTCCTCCACCGGGGTAACATGGCGGGTATAGATGCGCAGGGTAACGCCATCCTTTTCCCCCAAGTGGCGGAGGATAGCCTGTTCCGCGGTGGCGGTGGGGTATTCCCGAAGCGCCCAAACGCAGCGGTAGGTGTTCCCGCAGATGAAGTGGTCGGTGTTGAATTTGATGACCGAGGGGGCAATCATATCCAGAAACTCTTGGATTCTGGCATCCCCCTGCGGAGGGGATTGGGGCTTTCTTTTTCTTGTCATCGGCGTTTCTTCCTTTCTGTTTTTGATTTTGTGTATAGCGAAAGCCGCCACATTTGTGACGGCTTGTAAAATTGGTTCACTTTGATAAAGAAGTGAGGTATACTAAATGTCATATTATCATGGCACGACAGGCATTTGCTTTTGGATTTTGGTATTTCGATATCAGATATACTTTAGAACTGTTCCTATGGGGGGCGACCATTGGAGTATTGTATAGGACTCCAAAGCAAATAATTGTAGTCACAGGTACAGGAATGCTACTGTTCTTTTTTACATCCCCATTAAACTTATTCTTTGGAATGTTATAAAAGTAAACGGATAATATGAATATAAATCAGCAATTAAAACAGTAATGGCGGTGGTTATTTTGTATAAAGAAATTGAAATACAGGGTTGTGTAGAGATCCCCGAAAGCCTGACATTTAATGAATTTTATGATAAATTCATTGTCTTTATAGAAGCAAATAAGTGGTTATTCGGTGGTGGAATGAACGAGATCGTTGACGGATTCTACATTAATCCCGATGGAACAAAAGGCAAACATGTTTTAGAAGAATAGGATTTTATATTCCGCCTTATTAAATACGAAGGGAGAGTTTAATCATGCAATACGGACCAAACCCCAATGCTATATATCCCAATGAGGCTATCAAAAGCATTTGTTACATTAAAAATGTAGTGACACGACCCAATATAATCATTGGGGATTATACCTACTATGATGACATCAATGGTGCTGAAAAGTTTGAAGAACACGTCACACACCACTATGAATTTATTGGAGACAAGCTCATAATCGGAAAATTTTGCGCCATAGCAAGGGGCATTGAATTTGTAATGAACGGTGCCAATCATAGAATGCACAGCGTTACCACCTATCCATTTAATATCATGGGAAGTGGCTGGGAAAAAGCAACGCCAACGCTGGCAGACTTACCCCTTAAGGGTGATACTGTAGTTGGCAATGATGTATGGATCGGTCAGAATGTTACCGTGATGCCCGGTGTTCATATTGGAGACGGAGCAATTATTGCCGCCAATTCTGTTGTAACAAAAGATGTTCCTGCTTACCACATTGCAGGTGGAAACCCCTGTAAAATACTGAAAAAGAGATTTGATGATGCTCTCATTGAACATCTTCTCACGATTAAATGGTGGGATTGGCCTGCGAAAAAAATGTTTGATCATCTTGAAATTCTATGCAGTGGTGATCTTACTAAAATTAAGGAAATTGAATAGTGCTAAAGGGAAGCCGAGAATACAAGCTCTTGGCTTCCCTTTTCATTTCCTCTCTACTCATTCATGATAATCCATCGCTCGCCATCGAAATCCTCAAACTTCTCGGTCGTGACATTCTGCTCAAAATAAACCGCAAGGATGCGCTTGATGTCCTCCTTGTCGGCTCGCTTTACAGAAAAACCTTGCTCTTTCAGGGATTTCTCAATGCGGGACAGGTACGGAAACACCTCTTTTTCCTTTTCATCCCGCAGGCGAATGAGGATTAAAAATTCCCTTGCGGTGGCCATCTGTACCTGTATCCGGTCGAGGAAGGACAGGTCTTTTTCCAGCAGTTTTCGCACCACAGGATTCTGCTCTTGCTCCATGCGGCTGCGGAGAAATCGCTTGTTGTCCTCGAAATTCTCCCGACTGTTCAGGCACAGCATCTCAATCTCCGCAATACCTTTCAGCACCGTCATTAGAGCATAGATTCGGGTGCTGATGCTGGCCTCCGACAGTACCGATATGTTGCTGGGCTTGATAATAAAATACACAAGTTCTCCATGCCCATAGGTCTTGAGGCTGTAATCAGTGATTTCCTTAGTGCCGATGAGCTGCCGGGTGGAGGCTCGTTTTTTGGCTTCTGCTTTATCATTCCTGCGCATTTGGCGTATACCTCCATTCATAGAATTGCTGTTTGGTCATAAAAAAGGCACAGGCATACCGGAGAAAATCCAGAATGCTTGTGTCCTCAAAGCGTATTGTTAAAAAGGCGTAGACGGCGGTCAGCACGATGGGTGGCACAAATCCCAGCTGAGAAAGCGCAAGCACAGAGAGAAGCAGCGCCACACCGATGATGCCGATATCCCGCAGCTGCCATAGCCATAAAGTTGCCTTTGCTCTTAAGTGATCGGGGTAGATATACATGAGGCACCTCCTTTACATCCGTATGGAAAAACCGGAGCCTTGGTTTAGCTCCGGTTCCATTTCCTTTGCGGCATACTGCACATTGGGAGAATAACAGGATTCGTTTAGCTTCTTGGCATAACTTTCTGCCTGTTCCATCGTGTCAAACTCAATGGGTTTGCCACCGTGCTTACACCAACTCTGGGCGGCTCCGCAGACCGAAGCGGCGCTGCGCATCGCCCATACTCCATATTTTTTGCTCATTGAAAATCCTCCTTGAATTTGTTCTGCGGATATTTCCCGGACGCAGATACCCAGCCTTTTGGCTTCTGCAAGCTCCATCGCCATACCGGTGGAAATCTGGCTGCCGCAGTGCCATAGTTCATCGCAGGCTTCCAGCACACGATGCCCCATGCGAAGACCGGCTTCTCTTTGGGCAGGATCGTTATCGTCTAAAAACTGCGGATATAGAAGATGGACAGCTACCGGCGTACAATTCTGCTCCATCGCATAGCGGCAGGCTGCCTTTGCAAATTCGACATTATTTTGCACATCACCGGCGTATGGCGAACAGATATAGACCAGTTTATTATCGTTCATTTCGCCACCGCCTGTACTACCGTTTTAGTCATATTCACTGCGGTCTGTGCCGCATACATGGTACTCATGAGGTTGGCTTTGGTGGAGGTATCCAATCCAAACTGCCCTGCAATGCGGGGGATTTCCCCTGCAGCCAGCATCAGGCCAAGACCCAGCAGAGCATTGTCTTTTACCACCATGAGTCCGGCAATCAGCACCGTTGCCTGCAGAAATGCCGTAAGGCACAGGCCGATGACCTGCTTGCTCCACGACACAAAGCCGTCAATATATCCACGGGGAACACTGAACATATAAAGGCTGCCCACGGCAATCTGAATGAGCAGGATACCGCCTCGCTTCAGGTTGGCGAAGAACACTTTAATCACCGCATAGCCCATCAGGATCAATATAAAGATCATCATGATGGGACTGGTGATGGCTTTCAGGCCGCCGAACGTGTTGCTGGTCATGGCCTGCTCTAAATTTCCTGCATCCTGTAGGGAAGTGATGATGCCTTGGGCTACTGTGCCGAAGTCGGTTCCAAGGCCGGTAATCCCGGCAGTGAAGCTGCCTTGCAAAGACACCGACAGCTTATACAGCTCCACCGGTACCGTGGTGAACAGCCCTACAGCCATAAATCCCTTGATGGCGTTGAGGGCGGTATCCTTGATGCTGCCTCTGCCGGATTGGTACTCAATCCCACATTCAAAGGCTGCCACCACAAGACCGACACCGTATAAAGCCCACGCCAGATAGGAAAAGAACAGCACGATGGACTGTACCCAGCTCATTTCGAACAGGTCGGCTCCCATATTTCCCATCTGCATAAAAAAATCGCCGAGAAAGCCCACGATCTGACCGTAGATCCAATCCACAATCTGACCGAGGACAGTGTCGGCGACAAAGTCCCATATGAACATTTGAATTTCACCTCTTTCGTAACCTCCGGCACGTTCCAAGTATTGATCGGTTGCTACTTTTTGCAGGAGTTTTCTGTTCTCTGATTTTTGCCTTGACAATCCGCTTTTTCAGAGCTTTAATACCACACAACGGAGGCCGCCGGAATAATTTTAAAGGAGGTACTTGTGTGGCTGATTACAAAAAACTCTATTATAAAATGTTTAACGCAGTAACCGATGCCGAGAAGCTCATTTCTCAGGCCGCTTGTATGATGCGCACTGTCCAGCAGGAGTGCGAGGAAACATATATGGATGCAGACGAGACACCACTGCGCCTGACAGATAAGCCGGAGGAATAAATATTTACTTTTATAGTTACATCCCCAGCACTTGCCAGA
>CALLZZ010000488.1 GCA_937858235.1 uncultured Clostridia bacterium | reverse complement strand
TACGTTCATGTTGTATACCCGCCGCGCAGCTTGTAAATGATCCTCCGCGTCCACAATGGCAGCCTGGAGCTGCTTATAGTTTTCGGATGAGCGCAGTTCAGGATAGCTTTCAGCAAGCAAGTTGATTTGCTTTGCCGCCGTATCCATCGCTAGGTTTACCTCGCTTTTTTCGCTCATGCTCATGCCGGATCGGAGGTTAATCACCCGCTCGAAAAGCTCCGTTTCATGCTTCGCGTAAGCCTTTACAACATCAATCAATTTCGTCAGCGTGTCATAACGTTTCGTGAGCGCAACATCGATCCCCGAATCAGCTTCGGTGATTTTAATGAGCAAAACCTTGAAACGGTTGGTTGTAGAAATTGCCCAAATCAAAGCGGCGGCGGCGATAACCGCTATCGCAATCATAAGAATAATCGCCGGAGTCATACGCGGACTCTCCCTTCATTTTTTAGATATAATGTATCAACCAGTGCAAGCATTGCCGTGATTTCATCGGCCACGCGCTTTCGCTGTTCCGAAAGTGTGGCGTCGCCGCCGGCGGCTTCAAAGGCGTCGCCGTTTGCAAGCGCAATATAGAGCTTATCATCCTTGAAAGACAGATACAGCGGCACCCCCAGCTTCCCTCGCGCCAGTACAATGCCCTCCAAAACGGGTGGAGTCAGAATACGCAGGGCCGCTGCCGGACTGGGCGCGATGATGGAAAACTGCCGATTAAAAGCGTCAAGCTCTGTTTGAATTGCCTCACTGTTTTTGGGTCTCTTTCCCCTGCGGTCATAGACCGCGACAGGCTCGTTGGAAATGGCATCGTAGTCAAAGACCATAAGCCGTCCGCGGAAAATTGTGACATACGCCGTTCGCGTGCATAAATCGCCGTCATCGTCGATATAGGTTTCTTCCTGTTCCTCCTGCAAATGAATGTCCGATTGGATGAGATGATGACCGTGATAATCTGCCGACAGATAGTCATTGCCGCTGTAAATATCGTAATGCCCGAACAGCGCCCCCGATTTGACGACCGCCTCGTCAAGCTTTTCGTTCGGTCGGAAATCCATGTTGTCAAAGACCGATTCCAAGCCTTTCTTGACAACCGACTCCTTAAATGCGCTGCGATAGCGCAGCTTGGCGGGGAGCTTTGCAATCCAAAAGCCGACCAGTGCGATACCGGCAAGAATGAGATAACCGTAGAAGCCCACTTCGCCAAATGCATCGAACAGCGGCTCCAGCACGAAGAACCCCAATACAAGCAGAGCGATCACGGCGATTATAAAGAGAACGTCCAGCAATTGGGATTTCATGCGCAGCTTTTCCACCGCCATCAGCTCGGCAGAACCGGTGGCGGCAGTTTCTTTGAAGCTCTTATGCTGTTTGATTCCGCTTTTTGCCCCGCCGATGATGACGCCAATCAGCGCGGCGATTCCCAGCATGACAAGCAGAATCGGTCCAAACAGAAAGATGAACCCGATTACAGCTAAAATGATTCCAACGATACCGCCCTGCATGGCCAAGGGCCCGAAGCCGCTCCAAAAGGCGAACGCAGCGATGAGAGCAACAACGGCAAAGGCAATTTTCAGCCATTTCATCCATGAATATGGGCTGTCGAAGCCGAGCAGTTTTCTAATAATTTTCATTTACCCAATACCTCCTAACAGCAGCAGGGTGATTGTAAGTTTACCGTTGATTTGGGTAACTGCTCCATCTCCGTAACCGTTGCCTGTGAATTTTCGCCGCCTTCGGGCGGCTTGGTTTTATGCGCTCTTTCTGGGATCGCGCTTAAACTGTATCGTTTCAAATTTTAACTCCTCTAATTTGCTTCAAGATCAGGAATTGACAGCATGAGATGTGTCAGTTCATCCCCGTTAATTTGCAAATCACCGAAAACCAGCGTTTCCCCGTCGGCCCTGACAGATCCGAACAGTTTCTCATCCTGCAAGGCGCTGTAGCGGCTGGCGAGCCAATGATTCTCCATATTCAGAACCAATGTGCTTCCGGTCGCCATTTCCAGCCGGATGCGACTGTTTTCGATCGGCTCTGCCCGCAGGAAGGCTATTGGGTCGTGATACCACCTCCGCAGCGCCATATTCACTGCCTCTCTCGGGAAAATATCCGGCGTGAATGGGTCATTGGGGACGAATATGATCGTATCCCCATCAGTGAATACGGCGCGGAACACCGCAGGGGTGTTCAGTTTATAGTAGCGGTTGGTAAGCATACAGTGCCGCATATTTAAATCCAAAAAGCTCCCGCTGCCAAATTCGATTTCCAGCCGGTAGTCAAGGGCGGGCACTACGCTTAGAATCGCAGGAATTTTCTCTTTTCGCTGTTGCCGCCTACTCGCCATGATATTTCCTCCCTTCTCCCATTTTCTGTGTTCAGCTTGAATTAGGGCAAAAAAATACACCCTACAGTTTTATTGTAGGGTGCAGAATTAATTTTTTATATGGTACATTGTACTTTTATTTTTCGGAGGATATTGTCTTGAGCTGCTCTCTGGAAGCAAAGCCGCACTTCTCCAGCATACCGCTGATGACATTGCGGATGGTGTTGGGGGATAGATGCATCCGTTCCGCAATCTCTTTGTTTTTCATGTTGCTTTTAAGTAGTCCCAAAATCTCCTTTTCACGTGGCGACAGGGAAACCTTTCGGCAAAACGCCGACAGCCCATCCTTCAGCAGGGCCGCCAGTACCGCTATGCGTTCACGTGCCTTAGCGTCACAAGCGGTATCGGAGAGCAGTCTTTTGATCCCCTCGTAGTTTTCGGCAATGGGCAGCAGCATCCCATCAGGCAGGGCGATATCCAGCGCGCTTTGCAATGCAAGGGCGGCCTGGGGACGATTTCCTATCGCCTCAAATGCCTGCGCCTGATATAGCTTTATGTAGAGCTGCGGCAGCAGATTGGGGAAGATAGCGGAGATTCCAAGCGCAAATTCACTCACGCCGAGCAGCTTCCGATATTCTCCGCGCTCCAGAAGTAGCCGGCCATAGATGATATGGGCGAAGGGCTGCGTCATAATCACGAGCCGCTTGTCGTTGATTTCACCCGCAGACAGCCAATGGGAAACCTCGCTGCCGCGATTCATCAGCATGAAAATGAAGCTCTTGACCAAATCCAGCGTATAACGGCACAGATCTTCTGTATTCTGTCTGGAGTGTCCCTCCACCCCTTGGAGGGCGTTTTGCAGCATGGCTTCATCCCCTCGCAGGATGGCGATACGGGCCAGCAGGAACAATCCGCACTGGTAGATACTGTTCTGCCGCTTGCTGTCAGCGGTAAACATAGCCTTATGGCAAAGGATTTCCGCTTGGTCAATTTCGCCCCGCATCAGATGGACTTCCGCTCGCATGACAATTTCCGAACCGCTGCCATGTCCGTTTGTCAGCGCATAGTAAACCGGCATACACTCGTCCATCTGCCCAAGCTCCTCATCAAGCTTGCCGCTTTCCCTCCAGTACATATACATCACCGATGGCGAGCCGAATGTCCATGTGCTTTGGAGATTAATCAGCGTAGCCGGGCCGCCTAGAAGCTTGAGCGCCTTACGGTGTCCCGCGCTCATTGCGTCAATGCGGTTATAGGTCAAAAAGGAATACAGCAGTTCCATCTCGCCGGAGAGCGCATCCTTTTGGGTTTGCGAAATATCACTCTGCTCAATGACCTGCCGAATTTCCTCTCTCAAATCGAGGAGCTTCTGGTTCTCGTGGAGGAAAAACAGTGTAAAGGCAAGCGGAACTATAGCTGATGGGTACTTCCGCTTCGTTTCAAAGGGGATATTCTCCATGATGTCCAGTATCATGGGCTTTGTGGAATCATCAACCACGTCCGCAATCTCATAGCTGGTCAGCGGCAGGGAAAGAAGGCGTTCCCATTCTCCCGAAAGGTAGTAGAAGCGCAAGGTATTCACCCGGTCGCCTGCCTGCTCCGCCAGAGCGCCCCCTGCGAGATAGATTGCCTTTTGCGTATCGATCGGCAATAGCGTGAATTGGTCGGCAAGAAAGTTTTGGAACAGAGCATGCAGGTAAAATCGGCGCGCCTCCCTGTCGAAATGAACGAATACACGCTTTTCCCGTAAAAGCTGCTCTGTTTCCATTGCGCTCATGCCTGAGAGCGCCGTGGCCTGCGTCAGAGAAAAGCGTGGGAAGATGGAAACAGAGAGAAGGAATTCCCGTTCAGACTCCGGCAGCCAATTCCATAGGGCATTATGAATCAGCTCCTGCGTGCCACCCTTCTCGACGCGACCCGT
>CALLZZ010000487.1 GCA_937858235.1 uncultured Clostridia bacterium | reverse complement strand
GATGGGGCTGGAATTTCCATGAGGGCATCGACCGGCATACCGTGAGCAACGATTTGGATGCCGCCATCGCAGACTGGCTGGAGCTGCAGGCGCGCGCCAAGGTCAGCTCTGACCTGTACAACGCCATTGTGGATCATCCGCTGACCACCTCTGCCAAGAACTCCGCCGCCAGCATCGACGAGAACGGCGTCGTGAAGTTCAAGGGCTTCCTGATTCAGGAGATTCCGGACGAGCTGTTCCAGACCAGTGAGTGCTGCTACGCCTACATCGAGGGGGTTCGCAAGGCGTTCATTGGCATCAACACCGCCCAGACCATCGAGTCCGAGGACTTTGACGGCATGGCTTTCCAGGGCGCTGGCAAGGCCAGTGAGTACACCCTGCCGGACAACAAGAAAGCGGTCGTCAAGGTGTTGGTTGACGCCAACTATGGCCTGGATAATCTGACCGTGACCAGTGCCGCCAGCGCTACAACCTCTGGCAAGACCAAGATCACCATCAGCCCTGCCCTGACCAGTGGTAACTCCTACAAGTACAAGGTCAGGCAGCAATCAAAGCAGTCCGGCAAAAGCGCAACTGGCCACAATCCCGCCTTGCCACCCAGCTTGGTATTACGCAGCCAACTATCAGCTAGTGGGAGCGCGGAAAGGTGTCTGCACAGTGGGAAGCCAGATTATGCCGGAACTAGAAAAGCCACCACCGAAGGGCCTAATCTCCGGGGGCGGCAGGCACAAAAAGTATATAGGAAAGGAATTCAAAGGTTGGATATGTGTGAGAAGCTGCGGCCACGCTCGTCGTTGAGAATGCGCTGCAAGCTCGGCTCCCGAACGTCCTTCGTATTATCGCCCCCAGCGCTTCGGTGCTGAGATGGGCTCCAGTGAGACAGGTCAGGCATGCTAGATGCACGGAGATCGCTGGGTTCGACAAAATTCGATTGACAATATATTGAATTTTGATATTATAGCGGTGTAAGAAAGAAGAAAGTGCTTGGCAGTGTTGATTGCAAAGCACAAAGAAGACCAGGCATACTCGGGATACCTGGTCTTTTTTGTGTGGAGATAGTAGTAAGTGGTGTGCCACAAGAACAGAGCAGATGCAACCAGGGAACCAACATGATTTGTTGGTTCCCTGGTTTTTGAAACGCAGTTGAAAACGATGGATCAAGTAAAGGAGGAGGTAATCAAAGCAACTCCAGAGAGCAGGATATACAACCCCATCAAAAAGCCGATGGTAACGATCAGAACGATTGGGTGAATAAATCCGATAATGCCGCCGATTACCATCAGAATACCGACAATAAGCGTAACAAGCCAAATGTTCCCACGGGACTCCTCCGGAAGCGTCTTGCGGAAGGCGTGAATTTTGCATGCAGCTACAATCCGCAGGATCCCAACGACTACCATCCAGCCGGCAGCCAGGAAAACAATCGTAGCGCTTACTGCAAGCTGCATTACGTTACTGAAGAGCAAGATAAACGCAAGAATGAGGGAAACGATTGCGCCGGCGAGGGTCCAGCCATCGGCTACACCAAGAGCAAACCTGTTAGAGTAAGCGCAGATATCGCCAATGGCATTGACCAGCATGGCAAAACCGATGACCCACGCCAACGTAAGATAGGTTAAGCCGGGGGACATAAGGCAACCTAAGCCGGCGATTACGAGAAGAACGCCGAGGATGACTGACAGAACTTTCATAGCCTTCATTTTTCTACCTCCAAATGAGTGATTCGTTTCATATAATTTCCATTATATACTATTATCTATTCTGGGTAAATATGACATATCATTTTGTCATTGTTTTGTCATTAAAATGCTGTACTGGCTTGCAGTCTCCACGTGTGAATGCTACAGAGAACGTTGCCGGCTGCGCATGCTCCGCTCATCAGCAAAAGGATAACAAGAGCAGCGAGCCCTGGTATAGTAGGCTTTGGTAGGCGTGTTATTCTTGCAGGAAGTCTACATGTCCAGTCTGAATATTGTACACGGCGGCAGCAAATTCTACCTTCCCCTGTTGATGGAGCTCCTGGAGGATTGGGCTCCTACCTAGGGTTGCCAGTGCGTGGAGCGTGTTTTTTTCTTCCGCTATCCTGGGGTCTAGTTCTGGGCCGATGGCGGCACGAATTTCGGAGAGAATCGCAGCCAGCCCACCTTTTTCCTGGACTGGGGACAGGGCAGCGCCTACGGCACCGCAGTTGGTATGCCCCATGAGGAGAACCAGAGGGGTACCCAAATGCTCCACTGCGTACTCCACACTGCCCAGGTCAAAAGTGCTAATCAAATTGCCAGCATTTCGGATGACGAATAACTCTCCGATACCAGCGTGGAAGATATGCTCCAGCGGCACTCTGGAATCGCTGCAGCATACCACGACGGCCAACGGAGTCTGGCCATTTATGGCGGTATTTTCCCGCAGTTCCGAAGTCAGCTTGGCTGGGTTGACGGAGGTGGATTTGTAGTTGGAGTTGCCTTGTATCAACCGGTCTAAACTAACGCCGGCAGCTTCATCAAAAACGTTTTTTGTGTTGGATACGGCCTGTGCACCGAAGGATAGAATGGCATTGAGTTCCTGTTTCATTGCGGGGGTCTCCTTACATCAATGGGGATAGGATGGATTAGATCAATAGTTTACTTCCAAAATTCTGATTTGCCGATAGAGCATTCGGTTCGTTGGTACGGCGCCGCCGTGTTTTTCAGCCAGATCAATGATTTTTCCAGAAAGAGTCGCGATTTCGGTGGGACGCTTCCGCTGGATATCCTAAAGCGTAGAGCTGACATGGTTGTAGGTGTTTGGGATCAGAATTTCGAACAACTCTTTTTTTGTATGCATCAGCGGTAGGCCAAAAGGTGCTGTATCCGCAGGCCGTCATGACGGCAAAATGTTCATAAACCTTATCTCATTTTCATATCTAAAATACTTATTATTATAAACATCTTGCTGGAATTTGCAACGAGGGAGAAGGGGAAAAGGAAAGAAAGAGAACGGAATTTGTGCAATCTGCACGGAGAGAGACTTGACATTGCCAACGGAAGAAAATAGAATAACAAAGTATGAAGATTTAGGAGGAAAAATCGCTATGGCACTTGATTATCAGTGGTTTGAAGAGAGGGAGCAGCGGATTCCCAAAGGGGAAGTCCGTACACGATTTGCCCCCTCTCCCACCGGTTATATGCACGTCGGTAATCTGCGTACTGCACTGTACACTTATTTAATCGCCCGTCACAACCAGGGCAAGTTTATTCTGCGGATTGAGGACACCGATCGGAAACGGAAGGTAGATGACGCGGTGGCGGTCATCAAGCGCACCATGGACAGCTGTCACTTGGATTATGACGAAGGACCCGATGTAGGCGGTCCGGTAGGGCCTTATGTCCAGACGGAGCGAATGTCTTTCTATCAAAAGTATGCGGATCTGTTGGTGGAAAAGGGACTGGCCTACCGTTGCTTCTGCGCAGAAGGACGGTTGGAACAGCTTCGGGAAGCGGCAGCGGCTCAGGGGCAGGTAACCAAGTATGATGGCCATTGCAGCCGACTGTCTCCGGAAGAAATTGCGGCAAAGCTGGCGGCGGGTGAACCCTATGTCATCCGTCAGAAGATACCGGAAGGTGAAACGACCTTCCACGATGCCGTTTACGGTGACGTAACGGTGGATAACGCAGAGCTGGACGATCAAATTCTGATCAAATCCGATGGGTTACCCACCTATAACTTTGCCAATGTGATTGACGACCACCTGATGGGGATCACGCACGTGGTACGGGGCAGCGAATACCTCTCCTCCTCTCCCAAATATAACCTGTTGTATGAGGCATTTGGCTGGGATATCCCCATCTACGTTCATTGCGCGTCGGTGATGATTACCGATCCGGAAACCAGTACTGTGCGGAAAATGTCCAAGCGTCATGGTGACCCGTCTTATGAGGATCTGCTAAAGATGGGGTACCTGTCTACTGCTGTGTTGAATTATGTGACGCTGTTGGGTTGGAGTCCCAGAGGAGAGATTGCGGAGCAGGAATTCTTTACCATGGACGAGCTGATCAAGGTGTTTGATATTGCGGGCATCTCCAAATCGCCCTCGGCCTTTGATATGGAAAAGCTGAACTATTTCAACAGTCACTATATTCGATCTATGACCCCGGAGGCCTTTGCGGAGGCGGCGGAACCCTATATCCGTCAGACGGTACAAAACCCTGCCATCCATACGGCAGAAATCGCAGGTTTGCTCCACCAGCGGACGGAGACCATGAATGAGATTCCGGAAAAAGTTGATTTTTTCGATGCACTGCCGGAGTATGATGTGGCACTCTATACCCACAAAAAGTCTAAGACTAACGGAGAGGTTTCACTGGAAATGCTCCAAATCATCCTGCCACGGTTTGAGGCCCTGGAGCCTTGGGAGCCGGACGGCATCAAAGCGGTGATGACGGATCTGGCCACGGAACTGGAAGTGAAAAACGCGAAAATCATGTGGCCGGTGCGCATTGCCATTGCAGGTAAGGCGGTTACTCCCGGCGGCGCAGTGGAAATTGCCCACATTCTGGGAAAGGAAGAATCCCTGGCGCGGATGCAGAAGGGGATTGAACTGCTGAGCAAATAAAGAAACAGTCCGGTGAGAACCGGGAAAGCAGGTGAGCTTATGACAGAATACTATATCCCCACCGGCCCCGGTGACGCGGAATATGTGGAAAAGCGCTCCCGATTTATGGGCAAGGTTCGCCCTGTTGAGAGTGAAGAGGCAGCACGTGCCTTCATCGAGGAGATGAAGAAAAAGTATCACGATGCCCGCCATAAATGCTGGTGCTATGTGTTGAAAAACGGTGTGATGCGGTACAGTGACGATGGAGAACCCCAAGGTACAGCGG
>CALLZZ010000486.1 GCA_937858235.1 uncultured Clostridia bacterium | reverse complement strand
CTGGAGGGGATGCGAATAATACCCATATAGGTTTTGAAATTTGCGAGGACGGTCTTTCGGACAGCACCTATTTCAACAAGGTGTACCGGGAGGCCGTTGAACTATGTGTATATCTTTGCAAACTCTATGGTTTAACCGAAGAAAACATACTCTGCCATAGTGAAGGTTATAAACTGGGCATTGCCAGCAATCATGCCGATGTGATGCACTGGTTTTCGAAGCACAGAAAAAATATGGATATGTTCCGGGCAGAGGTGAAAGCTTTGCTCAGTACGCCCGCTTCGGATGATCCAACGCCATACACCGTCTACACCGTAGTCAAGGGAGATTCACTCTGGGCGATTGCCAAAAAGTATCTCGGTGACGGCTCCCGTTATAAGGAGATTGTTACGCTGAATGGACTTAAGAGCGATGTCATCACTATCGGGCAGAAATTGAAAATTCCAAATTAAATAGTGTTAGAAGTATAAAAGCCTGCAAGAGTTCCTTAATTGGAATTTTTGCAGGCTTTTTTTCGTTCATTCGGCTGATTTCTGTCCTGGGACTGTTAGAGGGTGTTGATTGATATGTTCCCTCGGAAAGAGGTCGAAAGAATGAAATTAACAAAATTAGAAGCCGTTGAATCTATAAAGTATGAAGCAGAAAAGCCTACAGAGGCTTCACTTAAAAATGAGCACGATTATTTGGTGGCAGAAAAACTTACAAAAAAGCTCTTGGAAAAGGGTCTTATTAGCCAGAGTGAATTTGACAAGATTATGGCCAAAAACCGCGAAACTTTCTCTCCATTTTTAGCAGAGATTATGTCCTAAAAGACTTGATAAATAAGGCTTTTAGAGTGATGTATAGTACTGCGAGAAAGGAGGTTGAGACAATGAAACGGATAACAAAGATTGAAGCAAATGAGAAACTGCAGAAAGCACCTAAAAAACTGCGTGTTGCTGCCTATGCTCGTGTTTCAACAGATAGCCGCGAACAACTCGTCAGTTTGGATGCTCAAAGAAGTCACTATGAGACCTGCATTAAGAGCAATCCCGACTGGGAGTATGTTGGGCTTTACTATGATGAAGGTATATCAGGTACAAGCATGGCCAAGCGTGATGGGCTTATCAAAATGCTTGATGATTGTGAAGCCGGTAAGATTGACTTTATTATTATAAAATCCATCAGCCGCTTTGCAAGAAATACAACAGAGTGCCTTGAAGCGGTTAGAAAGCTTATAAAGCTAAAAGTGTTCATTTACTTTGAGAAAGAAAACATCAACACCGGCGATATGGAGAATGAACTGTTGCTTACGATTTTTAGCAGCTTGGCAGAAAGTGAGTCTATTTCCCTTTCGGAGAATGAAAAATGGTCCATCGAGAAGAGATTTCAAAACGGAACATACATTGTTGCCTCTCCGCCTTACGGGTACAAAAACGAAGATGGCTTGATGGTGATCAATGAAGATGAGGTTGATGTAGTAAGGTACATTTTTGCAGAATGTTTAGCTGGTAAAGGTGGTCATGTAATCGCTAGAGATCTTAATGATAAAGGAATCCCAACCAGGCGAAAAAGAGAATGGACTCCGGGCACAGTAAATGCGATCCTTCGAAATGAAAAGTACAAAGGTGATGTGCTTTTTCAAAAAACATTTACCGATGAGACTTTCGTTAGGCATATCAATAATGGTGAGAAGGCGCAGTACTACGTTACTGAGCATCACGAAGCGATAATCAGTGTTGAGGATTTTGAAGCGGCGCAGGCCATGATTGACCAGCGCTCCAAAGACATGAAAATCAAGCAAGGCGATGCAAAGTATCAAAACCGCTATCCCTTTTCTGGAAAAATTGTTTGCGGCGAATGTGGTGCTACATGGAAAAGGAGAACTCATAGCGAATCGAAAATAAAATATTACGCTTATGCGTGCAACACACATCTTAAGAAAAAAGACCAATGTAGCATGCAGTTTATACGCGAAAAGAGTTTTGAAGTGGCTTTTTTGAATATGATCAATAAGTTGGCATTTACTAAGAAGGTGTTGTTGCAGCCGCTACTTGCAAGTCTTAAAGCCATTAACCAGGAAGCAGCAATCGCCCGAATTAATAAGTTGGAAGCGGCTCTTGAGGCCAATTTCAACAAAAGGCAGCAGCTTATGAATTTATTTGCAAAGGAATATTTAGAACCAGCTGTTTTCAACGA
This sequence comes from uncultured Clostridia bacterium, assembly GCA_937858235.1. Lineage (GTDB taxonomy): Bacteria > Bacillota > Clostridia > Oscillospirales > Oscillospiraceae > Onthomonas. Next base: position 2,675 of record CALLZZ010000486.1, on the reverse strand, counting down.
TCAGAATTCAGGTCTTCTTGCTGAGGCTAAAAATTTAAGTGATGAAAAAGAAGCCCTATATGCTTCGGTGAATCATGAGTACGAGCATGTTGAAGCTTTGAATAAACTCATCAAGTACGTCAACAGCTCAAGGATTTTTTCTAAATTTGATGTTGATGCATTTGAGGAGCATGTTGATTACATTATCGTTTTCAAAAGATATGAAATAGGTTTCGTATTAAAGTGTGGATTAACGCTAAGAGAAAGGTTGTGAGATTATGCCAATTCCATATGGGTACAAAATTGAGAAAGGCAAAGCTGTTATAGATGAAGCTCAAGCCGAGCAGGTTAGGATGATTTACAAAGGTTATCTTTCCGGCCTCGCCTACGTTGCTGCAGCAGAGGCCGCTGGGCTTACGCTTCTACATCCAGGTGTAAAGAAAATGCTACAAAATAAACGCTACCTTGGTGATAAATACTATCCTGCGATCATCGATCAGGAGACTTTTGATAGAGCTGAAGCAGAACGAATCAAACGTCAAAGAAGGCTTGGTAGAGTATTTGCGGATAAGCCGGTAGAGGAATGCAAGCCAGCGACAAAATTTACTATGCCGAAAGCAGGAAAGATATTCATTGACCCATTTAAGCAGGCGGAGTACATCTACAGCTTGATAGAAAGTGAGGTGGAGGTATGATCTCCTTAGCGAGTAATGTAACGGTTATTCCAGCAAAGAAAACCATCGGGACACAGAAAGCAACCGACAAAAAGCAGAAAACCAGAGTCGCAGCATACTGTCGTGTCAGTACTGACAGCGATGAGCAAGAAACCAGCTATGAAGCCCAGATCCAGCATTACACCTCATACATTGAAAGTCATCCGGATTGGGTACTAGCCGGAATTTATGCCGATGATGGCATCTCTGGAATGAATACGAAGAAGCGTGATGAGTTCCAGCGCATGATAAACGACTGCAACGACGGAAAGATAGATATGGTGATTACCAAGTCCATCAGCCGGTTTGCAAGAAATACGGTGGATTGTCTGAATTATACCAGAGCCCTTAAAAATAAGAACATTGGCGTCTACTTCGAGAAAGAAAATATCAATACGCTCGATGCCAAGGGTGAAGTGCTAATGACAATTATGGCTTCGCTTGCACAGCAAGAAAGTGAGTCATTGTCGGCCAACGTTCGTCTGGGCTTGCAGTTCAGATACCAACAAGGAAAAGTTCAGGTCAATCACAACTGGTTCCTTGGATATACCAAAGATGCAGACGGTCACCTCATCATTGATCCAGAGCAAGCCGAAGTCGTGAAGCGCATTTATAGAGAGTACCTTTCCGGTAAGAGCTTCTTACAGATAAAAAGGTCTCTTGAAGCTGACGGAATTCTAAACGGTGCTGGTAATGAAAAATGGCATGAAAGTAATATAAAGCAGATACTTACGAACGAGAAGTACATCGGAGATGCTTTGCTCCAGAAGACTTATACGGTGGATATTCTTGAAAAGAAGCGTGAAGCTAATAAGGGTCAGGTTCCTAAATATTATGTAGAGGACAGCCATGAAGCTATTATTCCAAAGGATATCTTTCTAAAGGTACAGGAGGAAATCGCAAGACGCGCAAATCTTACTAAAGGCGCCACAAAGCGCAAACGAATCTATAGTGGCCGTTACGCTTTATCTGGAATAGTTTTCTGCGCATACTGTGGCGACATCTTCCGCAGAATTAAGTGGAATAATCGCGGGTGTAAGTCCACCGTTTGGCGCTGTGTCAGCAGGGTTGAAAAAGATGGCCCTGATTGCCCGGCAAGAACTGTTCACGAGGAAATGCTACAGAAGGTAGTTATTAAGGCTATAAACGAAGCGTTCCGTGAAAAGGAAGCAATCCTGCCACTTTTGCGAGAGAATATCGAGAGTAGCCTTGAGGAAGTCACCTCAAATCAGATTGCAGCAATTGATGAACAAATGAAGTCAATGCAGCAGGAGCTAATGGCAACCGTTAATTCAAAGAATACCGGTGATGAGCTTGGTCTGGAGATTAGGAGGCTGCGCGATGAGAAGCAGGCCCTTCAAAATGATCAGGCATCCCGACAGGATCTGAAAAAGCGAATTGATGAGTTAATGAGTTTCCTTAACCACCTGCCCTGCGAGCTGATTGATTATGAAGAAGATTATGTGAGGACTCTCTTGGAAAAGATAACGGTTTACGACGACCACATCATAGTTGAATTTAAGTCCGGAATTGAAATCCAAATTGACGAATAACTAAGCAATGCTAAATCACCCGCGGCTCTTGTGTCAGAGTTGCGGGTTTCGTTGTTTATAAAACAATTAATGTGTAAATATTGTAAATTGAAACCAAATGGTTTACAATGTTCCTATTGAGGTTTGGAGGAATTATAATGAAAACTTCGGACATGATACGACAACTTTGTGAACAAATGAACATGAGCGTTTCCGAATTGGCTAGGCGGTTAGGCCAGTCCCCACAGAACTTCGGGAAGAAGCTAAAGCGTGAGACTATTACATTAGAAGAACTTAAGGCCATAGCAGATGTGATGAATGTTAAGTTTGAGCAGACTTTCATTCTGCCCGATGGCAATGAAATAAAGACAGGAAATGAGTAAAGGAGGCGGCCTAATATGATGATTAGCCCAGAAGGATACTATGAGGAGTATCTTAAAGGAAAAACTAA
>CALLZZ010000485.1 GCA_937858235.1 uncultured Clostridia bacterium | reverse complement strand
TTCCGGACGCCATCTACTTCTATGACTTCGATGAGAACAAAAAGCCGAGCACGACAAATAAGGAAAAACTCGGAGCTGAGTTCCCATTCACTCGGTATTTCTATGAATACCATGAACCGGAAAAGGCGGATGACCTGTTATCTGAATTTATGGATCTTGAAAAGGAACTCTCAACAGAAATTGCAGATTTGCAGGAGGATGGAATTTGATGGATGCCATGAAGGACAGCGGAATAAAGTGGATTGGAGAAATCCCGTCTTCATGGAAACTTATCCGCATGAAGGACTGCTCCTACATGAAAGGCCGTATTGGTTGGCAGGGTCTTACTGCCGACGAATTTATAGAAGAAGGACCATATCTGGTCACCGGGACTGATTTTGACAGCGGGCATGTATGCTGGGACAGGAGCTATCATGTTTCGGAAAAAAGGTACGAAGAAGCTCCTGAGATACAACTAAGAATTGGGGATTTGCTTGTTACCAAGGACGGAACCATAGGCAAACTGGCTCTTATTGATGAATTACCAGGCAAAGCTTGCCTTAATTCACATTTGCTTGTTATACGTCCTCTGTACAACCAATATGTAAATAGGTACTTATATTGGGTTTTGAACAGCCCTGTTTTTCAAGGATATTATGAGCAGATGTCGTACGGGAGCACTATGAATTCTCTCTCGCAGGAGAACATAGGGGACTTTCATTTCTTTGTGCCATCTATTACAGAACAGGAGCGCATCGCCGACTACCTTGATAAACATTGCGCCAAACTCGACAAGATCATCGCGAACCTTGAGCGGCAGATAGAACTTCTCCAGAAATACAAAAAGTCCCTCATCACGGAGACCGTGACAAAGGGACTGGATAAGAATGTGGAGATGAAGGATAGTGGGATTCCATGGATTGGTAATATTCCGAAACATTGGGAAATAAGACGAGGTAAGTATATCTTTAAGATTTATGGCGGCTCAATTAAGGATGAAGATTTATCAGATTCGGAAATATCGGGGTGGCGTGAAATAAATTATTTTAAGGTCGATGATATGAATAGAACTGAGAACGGCTTTGAAATGGTTTATGACAATGAGAAACTCTTTACAAGAAAAAGCTATGTTCCGTATACAGCACCCTTGATTTTAATACCGAAAAGAGGAGCAGCGATATATACAAATAAAGTACGAATTACACACGAGGACTGTCTGTTGGATCCTAATATCATGGGGCTAAGAACTTCAGAACAAATTGAATACTACGCGTATTTGTTATTTGCGAGATCTTTAACTGATATTGGAGATATAAGTACCATTCCACAAATAAATAATAAACACATTGATAATCTAAAATTGCCCGTTCCAAGCATAGAGGAACAAAGAGATATAGTCACATTTCTTAATAAGAAATGTGAACTGCTTGGTAGGATATCCTTAATTAAAGAAGAACAACTGAAAGCAATGCAAAAACACAAAGCATCCCTTATTTATGAATATGTCACCGGCAAGAAGCGAGTAAAGGAGGTCGTGTAATATGCCAATCAGAGCCGACCAGTTAAAAGAGAAGGAAGATTATCAGAGGCTCATCATCGATCAGCTCCGGGACAATAATCACTTCCGGGAGCGCCCGAATACGGCGTATAAGCCCGGCCTTGCTATGGATACCGAGGTGCTGCTGGAGTTCCTCGAGGATACGCAGCCGGATACTATGGATCAGCTCCGCCGGATGTACAAAAGCCGCACGGAAGAAACCATTATCAATTACATCAATTCTGAGATCAATAAGGAGAGCCGCGGCCTGATCGACGTTATCAAGCACGGCGTGGAGTTTGACAACGGTGCGACACTCAAGCTGATGTACCGCAAGCCGGACAGCACGATTAATACGGAAGCTGTCGAGAACTACAAGAAAAACATCTTCTCGGTTATGCAGGAGGTTTATCACAAGGACGACGAGCGGATTGATCTGGTTCTCTTCTTGAACGGCCTCGCTATTTTCGCTGTGGAACTGAAGTGCAATACTTCCGGGCAGTCGGTCGACGACGCGATTCGGCAGTACAAGGAAGAACGTGACGCCTCAACCAGACTGTTCAAGACGCGCGTCGGCGTTTTTGCCGCATTCGCTATGGATCTGAATGAGGTCTATTTCACCACTGAGCTTAAAGGTGCTGACACCTTCTTTAATCCGTTCAACATCGGTGAGAATTTCGGCAAAGGAAATCCGCATAACGAGAACGGCATCAACGTCTCCTATATGTGGGAGAAGATCTGGACGAAGGATAATATCCTGTTCCTGATTGAACGGTTCATTTACATTAAGAAGAAAGAGCGCAGGAATCCGGATACCGGAAAAATCAAAAAGACAAAAGAACTCATCTTTCCGCGCTTCCACCAGCTTCGAGCTGTAGAACGCGTGATGAATGATGTGATCATAAATCATACGTCCTGCAACTATCTGATTGAGCATTCCGCAGGCAGCGGCAAGACGGAAACAATTTCGTGGCTGGCGCATATTCTTGCGACGGTTCATGATGATGCGAATCAGAATATTTTTGACTCTGTTCTTGTAATCACTGATCGTATTGTCGTTGACCGTCAGCTGCAGGAAGCCATCCTTGGCATCGAGCACAAAAGCGGTCAGGTCAAGGTGATGGACGACAAGTGCGACTCAGAGGACTTAGCGGGCGCACTCGGCGGTAACACGAAGATAATCGTGACCACGATCCACAAATTCTACTACATCCTGAATAATAACCTTCTGGGCAATTTGAAAAATAAGACGTTTGCTGTTCTCATCGACGAGGCGCATTCATCTACAGAGGGCGTCTATATGCAGTCTGTCACGAGTGTCCTGACAAACGAGGAAAGCGACGGAGACGATAAGACTGAAGAAGACAAGATGCTCGAGGAGATTCAGAAAAGCGGTAAGCAGAACAATGTCTCTATGATTGCCTTTACTGCTACGCCGAAACCAGATACCATGCAGCTTTTCGGCACATTGAATGCCGCGGGCAAAAAGGAATCTTTCGATCTGTATTCTATGAAGCAGGCAATCGAGGAAGGCTACATTATAAACGTACTGGATAACTATGTCACATGGAAGACGTACTGCCACATTAATAAAGCGATTCAGGACGATCCGGAGCTTGCTTCCATAACCGCCAAGCGAAAAATGGCTCGCTTCATTGACTTGCACGATACAAACATCGCTCAGAAGGTTGAAATTATCATTGAGCATTTCCGGGCGAATGTCGCGGGATGCCTTGGCGGAAAAGCCAAAGCAATGGTGATTACTTCTTCCCGTCCGGCTGCCGTGAAGTATCGGCAGGAATTCGAGAAATACATCAAGGCCAAAGGATATACGGGAATCAAAGCACTTGTAGCGTTTTCGGGCAAGGTCAAGCTGAATGATCATGAATATACCGAAGAAGGCATGAACGACATCAAGGAAGAGGAACTCCGCTATGAATTTGACCGCAGCTGTTACCAGGTACTGATTGTCGCGGATAAGTATCAGACCGGATTCGACCAGCCGAAACTCGTGGCCATGTATGTGGATAAGAAGTTGAAAGGTGTCGCAGCAGTGCAGACGCTGTCTCGTTTGAATCGAATCTGCCCGCCGTATGATAAGACGACGTTCGTGCTTGATTTCAAGAACGAATATGACGACATCAAGAAAGCATTTGAGCCGTATTACAAGGATACGATTCTGTTCCAGACGATTTCACCTTCTGACATCCGCGACCTTGACCGTGAAATCGACGAGTACGATTTCCTTGATGCGGACAACATAGATGAATTCAACACATATCTGTACCAGCCTTCACGCTCTGCGAAGGACAAGCAGCGGATGTGGGCACTGCTTGATAAGTCGCTGAAGGTTATTATGAAGCGCCCGGAAAAAGAGCAGATGGAAATCAAGATCACCATGCGTCGGTTCTTGAAGGGATACTGCTTCCTGATTCAGGCGACCGCTTATGAAAACATTGAGTTCCATAAACGTTATAACTTTATGTCATATCTGATCAAGGAGCTGAATCCGGGCAGCGGCGGAAACAACTTTGATATTGCTGATAAGATCACGGTCAGTGATTTTAGGCAGAAACAGATGGAAGAACATACCGGCGGAGAAATTGAATCGAAGCCGGAAGTAAAAATAAAGAAGCCGAAGCCTGCCAGTCTTGAAGAACAGCAAAAGAAGAAGCTCTCACAGATTATTGATGAGGTTAATGCGCTGTACGACAAGGATTATGAGCCTGACTTTACCACAAAAGCGGCGATGCAGCTCCGTGACCTTCTGCTCAAGAATGATGAATTCAAAGAGCGGCTTAAAAAGAGCGCGAAGAGCAATCCGATTGATGAGTTTAAATTCACTTATGACGACTGCATTCAGGACGCCCTTGTGGAAGGTTATGACCAGAACGCTGACTTCTATACGCTTCTTCTCAATAATAATGAGGTACGTGCGAAGTTTGCCAGTGTCTTTATGAGTGAAATATATAAGATTCTCCGTGACGAGAAGGATGACTAATTCGAAAGGAGGGCGACAGTGACCGCATGGAGAATCCATTTTTCTACTATGTAGATGATTTTGAAGAAGAAGCTGAAGCCTTCCTCAAAAAATATAAATGTGCGGATGCAATTGAGAATCCGCGCCGGATACCAATCCGTGAGATAGCAACCAGACTCATGTCTCTTGATATCGTTGAGTCGGAGTACCTTTCGCCGGATGACAGCACGCAGGGAGCCATTGCTTTCTCAAAAGGAACGATCGAGGTATATGACTGGTCTTCGGAAGAATATACAGGGTACTATGTCTCCGGACCGACAATATTCGTTGACGCGGATATCATAAATACCGGACGGATCAATAACACGTTGGCGCATGAGTGCTATCACTGGTGGCGGCACAGAAACTATTTCAACTACAAAAGAATACATGACAACAGCGTCGAATTTGGCATTCGTTGCAATCGGTATGACTCCAATTCAAATCAGGACAGAGGCAAGTGGTCTGATGTTGAGCGGATGGAATGGCAGGCACGGACGATAGCACCTAAGATCCTGATGCCGAGAAAGGCCACGAAGAAAAAGATCGAAGCCCTATATGCCAAATTCTCTACAATGAATGACAGTCGCCCAGCTCATACAAAACAGGTGATCGCCGAGCTTTCCGATTTCTTTGCGGTTTCAAAACAGTCAGCTGCGATAAGAATGACGGAGCTTGGGTACGATGATGCGGCAAGGTTTACTGATCCGAGCAGAACTACTAACGAAACCAGCAAGCCGAGAGAACGCAGTGCATCAAAGGCAACGAGGCATCAGCGGCCTATTACGGTTGAAGATGCTTTCAAGCTGTATCTTGAGAATGAGTCACTCAGAGAGACTATCGACACAGGTGTTTTCTGTTTCGCAGATGGTTATTTTGTACTGCGGGATTCCACCTATGTTCAATCGGATAGCACTGCTCACCATCTGACCGATTATGCGAAGACGCATCTGGCCGAATGTACGCTCGATTTTTCTGTTAGGCTGGTAGCGGAGCAATATCTGATCCACGACGCATCATCCTACATGATGTATCGGTCAGATACAATCTTTAAAGAAGAAAAATCGTTTGATGCCAATACTCAGAATACTGAGATTTACAACAAAGCCAGGGACTTCGAGAAAAAGTTTCAACGGGCCGCGGCAACACACAAAACGGCAAACGAGCTTCTCTGGGAATACATGAGTAATGACCATTGGAACACGACAATTTTTATTGAAAGGACAAACCTTGGCCCAATGGATTATACCAGAGTGCAGAAGCCGGAGCATAGATTCAAGATGCCTGCTCTTGTCGCGATGGGCGTCGGATTAGGACTTGATCTTCAGGAAATGGAGGAAGTCCTGAGTCTTGCAGGACTTTCATTTAAAAAGGGTGATCATGAGCAGCAGGCATATAAATATTTATTTTCAGGAATGTACGGGCATTCGATTGAAGAGTATAATGAATTTTTGGAAGAAGTCGGCGTAACGACACTCGGAACACATGAAAGGAGCTAATGAAAAATGGCAGTGCCAAAATATGATGAACTGATGAAGCCGTTGCTGACGGCAGTACAGGACGGTGAGGTTTACAAAATTAAAGATGTCACCGCCATATTAGCGCAGCAATTAAATCTCTCATCAGAGGACCTTGCAGAGATGCTTCCAAGTGGAAGACAAACTGTGTTTAAGAATCGTGTTGGTTGGGCAAAGACCTATCTTAAAAAAGCTGGTCTTCTTGACAGTCCTGCTCGTGCAACAATTGTAATTACTGATACGGGCAAGAAAGTAATTGCAGATAATCCAGACAAGATAGATTCCAAGTATTTGGAACAATTTCCTTCCTTTGTAGATTTTGCATCTGTGCCAGAGTCACAGGAAAATGACGTCCCTGCACCCGCTGTTCCTGCTCCAACAGACCTTACGCCCGATGATCAGCTTGAAGATGCATACAAGAAGATAAACGATAGTCTTGCTTCTGATTTGCTTAGCGAAGTGCTGAAAATAACACCTTATACATTCGAAAAGCTCGTCGTTGATCTCCTGTCCAAGATGGGATACGGAACTGTAGCATATGGCAGCCATGCAACGGTCGCTTCTGGCGATGAAGGGATCGACGGTGTCATCATGGAAGATAAACTGGGCTTTTCACTCATATATGTACAGGCAAAAGAATGGGCATTAGATAAAGTAGTGAGCAGACCAGACATTCAAAGCTTTGTCGGAGCAATTGCAGGAAAACATGGAGACGGTCTTTTTGTAACAACCGCCAAGTTTTCACAGCAAGCAAAGGACTACGCGGAAACCCATCATATCATTCTCATTGATGGCGAGCGACTGGCTAATCTGATGATCGAATACAACTTCTGCGTGTCGACCCGAAAGGCCTTTGAAATAAAGGCTATTGACACAGATGCGCTGGCTGAGTATCAGGATGATTAAACCATTTATCGTTACCACACTTTTCAGCGATAGCACAAATTCGCACAGAAAGGAGGGCGCAAAACGGTGATGACACAAGCGACTCAAACAGCAATCCGGACTTCATACCCGCACCGGGCAGCCGCTTTTCGTTCCGCACGCAGAACGAAAATGCCTTTATTTCAAGCCTTTTCGTGCCCTACCTATTCGGGAACTACAGATTGCCGTTGTATCAAAGACGGTACTGCTTCTTGAAGCAAAAGCCATTACAGGAGCCAAGCGGGTGATCATATGGGTTCTGGAAAAACTTAATTTTATAGATTAAGCACATATTCTACAGATAAATGAATTTGACACCTTTTAACGATTTGCCTACGTAATCGTTGAAAGGTGCTTTTTCTATCATCTGTGGAGACAAATCTTGCATGTCGAAACGCTCAAAAAAGTATTTACATAAGAAGAACACTCCCACGAAGCCATTATTCCGCGTGAGATATTCATGCAGGCACAGGAGGAGCTGGTGCGCCGGCGGCTGGTTCATAAAAGCCCGAACGGGAAAAAGCGGGTGTTCAGCAGCAGCCACTGCCTGTCGAACATCGTCTACTGCGGTGAATGCGGAGAACTTTACCGCAGAATTCACTGGTACAATCGGGGCAAAAAGTCGATTGTCTGGCGGTGTATCAGCCGGCTGGAAACGACCTCCGCTAATGTGTCTTGCCACAACCGCACCGTGCCGGAGAGCCGGCTTGAGCAGGTGCTGGTCAAAGCCATCAACCGGACGATCTGTGACAAGGACGATTTTCTTGCAGTTTTGCAGAAAAACATTGAAACCGTCCTCAGCCACGGGAACGACCGGGCGCTCGCCGACATTGAAAAGCGCTTGAAGGAACTGCAGGCGGAGCTTTTAAAGCTGGCCGCGTCCAACACGGATTATGAAAAAGTCGGCAACGAGATTTACCGTCTGCGGGACGAAAAGCAGAAGGCACTGATGGAAAGCGCCAACCGCAACGAGGTCAAGAAACGCATCGCCGACATGGGGGCTTTTCTGCGGGATCAGCCCACAGAAATTACGGAATACGATGAATCGCTGGTGCGCCGGCTGATTGAAAAGGTAACCGTCTACGAGGATAAATTTGTCGTGGAATTCAAGTCCGGCGTAAAGGTGGATGTGGATGAATAAGAGTAAAAATGGACAAGGCGCTCTACGAGATTTGACGTAGGGCGCCTTGACTTCTATAGAATATCAGACTTTTCTAATTGGATGACGTATAACCGTTTTCCATTTTGATGGTTCTACTTTGCGGGCATCCGAAAGGTAGATTTCATGATGTAAACGTGTATCTGTCAAATCATTTTCGTATCCATTTTCACGCAAATATTGATCCATAATGGCAACGGTGGCAGGCTCATCATCAAACGAGCCTATGTGCATAATTTGAACGCATAAACCTTCATCGAGCGTCAAAAATTCTGCCTTCGAGCAATCCAGTTTTTTCTTTTCAGCCGCTTCAGCCACTGCCCAATCGAACTCATTTTTAGTAACAAAGTTTGGCAGGCGGATAACAGAAATCCAGTTAAATGAGTCCTTGTTTCCATAGTCAACACCCTTGACATTATCCTGCCACCAGAACCCTTCCAGCGGCGGCACGACATATTCAAAAAAGCCTTCTATTTTGTGCGAACCTTTATAGCTCATTTTCAGGGTATACGCAACTGCGTACAGTACGCCAATTGCTTGCTGATATGCACCGCCTTCCTGATTTGGGTTTCCTTTTCCTCTTACCGCGATATAGTTTGCGATCGGGACAGTTACTATTTCCGGCTTACTCTTAGGCATATAGAATTCTTTATACTCTTTCTTGAAATCAAATGGTTTCACATCAATCTCCTCCGTTTCTTCGGTTTCGGTTCAGGCAGCGCCGCGCAGGTTACAGTTATAAGACTGACCAAAGTATCTCGGTTATCCACCTCCTCAATTAAAAAATAATTTTTTGCCCCTTCATAAGGTGCCGCCTCTCGCAGTTCAGGACAAAGCCTGTGGCCCGCATCGGTAATTTTTATAAAAAACTGATCATCACAGATCAGCGCAAATATTTTCCCGTCACAATACATTCCATATTCGCCGAACATTTTGCGGTAGGTAATGCATCCAGCGTCGTGCAGCTGCTCGGCGATATACTGTACAAATTCCAGCTTCGATGCCATCAGGAATCTCCTTTTCCGAATGAACCAATTTCAATGAGGTTTCCCTCCGGGTCTGTAATGTAACAGGTGCGTTGTCCCCAAGGTTCTGTCGTCGGCGGCATTACAGGCTGTCCACCTTTTGCGATGATTTTCTCAAATGTCTTGTCCACCGCGTCAAAGTTTTCTACACTCAGTGCGATTTCAAAATGCCCGTTGACGCCTTGTGCATACCCAAATCCGCGCCCAGTCATTTCTTCTAAATCCTGTCTGCCATAGAAAAGAAACAGTGTTCCGTCCTTTTCCAAATAGACATTGCTGGTATCTTCTGATTCCTTGATTTCAAATCCCAGCACATCCCGGTAAAAACGGATCATAGCTGCCATATCTTTTACAAATACCCCGAATCCATCTAATTTCATTCCATGTTCCTCCCGTGGTTTTTATAAAGTCATTTTATCACGGCAAACACGACAACTGTATGTCATGAATTACGGTATCTTTCCTGCATTACTTTACCAAGCTGATACAATTTCTCACGAAATTCCACGGGTTCCAGCAATTCTGCCCCGTTTCCAAAGGTCAGAATCCAGCTTAAAATATTGTCACAGTCTGCAAATCCAAATGAAAAAAGCAGCCTCCCATCTGGCTGCTTAGTAAAGCTGTCGTGACCGAATTCCTCTACCAAGCACCATTTGTATTCGGGTGAAATCAGCGCTTTCACTTGATACGTGTGTGGAAACACCTTTTCAGAAGAAAGGTCCGGCAAGGGAACCGCCCGTTTTTCAAAGTGTATCCCCTTTTGAAGTTCGGTCATCCGGTTTAGCTTGAACAGCCGAAAATCCTGCCGTTTCAGGCACCATCCCCAAACATACCAGTTTGACCACTGAAAAACCAAATCGTACGGCTCAATAGTGCGTCGACTTTCTCCTTTGGGCGAAAAATAAGTAAAGCCAATCTGTTTAGTATATTCTATTGCATCGTGAATCAATGCGATTTTAGGAGCCAGCGAGGATTTGTACCAGGACGAAAGATCAATCAGAATATGGGAATCACCTGTAAGCAGATTGGAAGCACCCACCGAAAGTTTCTCCATTAGCTGGGCATAGCGATTTGTACCGCTGATGCTGTCCAAACTCCGAAGTCCTGCCAAAATGGCCTGCATATCCGAAGACGTGAGCAGGGTGCGGTCAATCTTATAGCCATCTATAATAGATATACCACCATTTTGCCCCTGCGTTGTCACGAGCGGAATACCCGCCTGACATAGCTGCTCAATATCCCTGTTGATGGTACGGCGGGATACTTCGAATTTTTCTGCCAAGTAAGGCGCCGTAATTTTTTTCTGTTGAAGCAGAATCGAAAGGATTCCAATCATGCGGTCTATTTTCATCAGCAGGGCTCCTTTCCTTTATTAATCATCTATTAATCATCACGTATATTGCCCTATTATGCCATTTGTCTTGACCTGTTCCCACGCACAAGAAAAACTCCAAAAAACATCCAACCTGTTCACACACCGGCCCCGAAAAGCCTGAAACATCAATCCTGTTCACACGCGAACCACCGACATCAATATCGTTCACTCGCGGCTGAAATCCGCCCTCTGGACTTGTTCCCTCAAAGCGATATTTTGACGATTTCGGCACATCGGATTTTTGCCCGCAAACGCCGAAAGTCCCAGTATTACTGGGCTTTTTACACACTCACTTTTCCACCCTTGACATCAATACCACGCACTCAACGTGCACCGTAAATGGGAACATGTCAACAGGCTGAACCTCAATTACCTTAAAGCCGTTTTCACTTAAATACTTTAAATCCCTTGCCAGCGTGGCAGGGT
>CALLZZ010000484.1 GCA_937858235.1 uncultured Clostridia bacterium | reverse complement strand
GGCAGAACCGGATTCCGCTGATGTTTTCGTAAAATACGAAGGATTAAATGTTGGTGGCTCCATTAAAACGCGTACTGCGTTAAATATGATCAATCAGGCTGAAAGGGCTGGCCTGATCCACTCTGACACCATGATTGTTGAGCCAACCAGCGGAAACCAAGGCATCGGCCTTGCGTTGGTCGGTGCGGTGCGGGGATATAAAACTGTTGTCATTATGCCTGACTCTGTTAGTGAAGAACGCAAAAAGCTGATGGAACATTATGGCGCTGAAGTGCGCCTAGTCCATGATGACGGTGATATTGGTGCTTGCATCGACGAATGCCTGAATACGGCTCTGCGGATGCAGCAGGAGAATCCTAACGTCTATATTCCCCAGCAGTTTACCAATCCCAATAACCCGCTGGCACATAAATACTATACTGCATTAGAAATCTTAGAGCAGGTTGCGGGTCCCATTGATGGGTTCTGTTCTGGCATCGGAACCGGAGGGACGCTATCCGGAATTGGTGAAACCCTAAAAGCCATCAATCCCCAGATTGAAATCTGGGCTGTGGAACCGGAAAACGCGGCCATCCTGGCTGGTGGAACCATTGGAACTCACCTACAGATGGGGATTGGCGACGGCCTCATCCCGGATAACTTAAACCAGGAAATCTATGACTCCCTCTATATCGTAACCGATGCGGAAGCCATTACAACAGCAAAGAATCTGGCTCGCTTGGAGGGGCTGATGTGCGGAATCTCCAGTGGAACCAACGTGGCTGCCGCGTTGAAGCTGGCAAAAAAGCTGGGATCCGGAAAAACAGTGGTAACAGTTCTTCCCGATACGGCAGAACGCTATTTCAGCACTCCGCTATTTGAGTAAATATAGTATTAAAAAACTCCCTACAGTTCCGTTCTGTAGGGAGTTTTTTATCATTGGAAGCCTTGCGGGTTGTTTTCTTGCCAGCGCCAGGCATCTGCGCACATCTCTTCTACACCAAGCTCTGCTTCCCACCCAAGCTCACGCTTGGCTTTAGAAGGATCAGAATAGTAGATGGCGATATCACCAGGGCGCCGTGGTTTTATGCTGTATGGAATGTTCACCCCAGTGGCTTTCATAAATGCATTCACCAACTCCAGTACGCTGTAGCCACGTCCGGTACCCAGGTTATAGATCGCCACGCCACAGTTGCGTTCCAGTGCTTGAAGTGCTTTCACATGTCCTTTTGCCAGATCTACCACATGGATATAATCGCGTACGCCAGTTCCATCGGGCGTGTCATAATCGTTTCCGAAAATGCCTAGCTCTTTCAGCTTTCCTACTGCTACCTGGGTGATGTACGGCATGAGGTTGTTGGGAGTACCTGTGGGATCTTCTCCAATCAGTCCGCTGGGATGGGCACCAATGGGATTAAAGTAACGGAGTAAAACTACATTCCACCCTGGATCTGCCGTATGCACATCGGTTAGTATCTGCTCAATCATGCTTTTGGTTTGACCGTATGGATTGCTGATAATCCCTTTGGGACAATCTTCTGTAACGGGGATATGATCCGGTGTGCCGTAGACGGTAGCGGAAGATGAAAAAATAATGTTTTTGCAACCATGCTTTCCCATCACATCGGCCAACACAATTGTGCTATTCAAGTTATTCTCATAGTAGCGCAACGGTTGCGCCACCGACTCCCCTACGGCTTTCAGTCCAGCGAAATGCATACAGCAATCAAATTTTGGCTGCGCCTGGAACATCCGCTCCACCTGTTCCCGCTCCCGAAGATCTACATTGACAAATGGGATCGGTTGCCCTACAATTTGTGCTACCCTTCGTAGGGATTCCTCTGTGGAATTGACCAGATTGTCAGCGACCAAAACGGTATGCCCCTCCCGGATCAGCTCAACGACTGCATGGCTGCCGATATAACCGGTTCCGCCTGTGACCAAAATATGCATTGAACTGCACTCCTTCCGTTATTGTGTTTATGTGTTTCAGCTGTGTTATTCCCACAGGGGAGCGGGATAAATCCCGGCAACGGTCATTTCAGATAGCGCCGCTACAACCGTAGGACGATCCTCCTGATAGGTGACTCCATACCACTTATCCTTGCTTTTCAGCAACTTTACCGATGCCTTTTTCTCGTTCAGCAGTTGGCTTACGATAGCAGGCAAGAAATACTCCCCTTTCATCGGGTTGTTTGCCAGCGCATCGTCCAAAAATACAGAAAAGCGCTGCTCTGCCGCCGTTAAAAAGCTTGTTGTAAACCCCCACAAGTTCATGGAAACAATCGTGTCTTCCGATAATGTTATCATGACCCCATTGTCAATCGTCGATTGAATTCCATCGGGTGTAGGTTCAATGTGGGTATGCTCTGTGACCTGTGACAGATACCCAGCCAAATTCATCTCACAAACTCCACGGGATACACTGCCGTTTTCCGTTACCGTATTTTTCAGCAAATATCCTACCATACAGTAATTGCCTACACCGTTTCTATCCCGTGCCTGAGAGAGAAAATCAAAAATGGTTTGAAATGCCGAAACACCATAATAGTCATCCGCGTTGAT
Source organism: uncultured Clostridia bacterium (assembly GCA_937858235.1). Classification (GTDB taxonomy): domain Bacteria; phylum Bacillota; class Clostridia; order Oscillospirales; family Oscillospiraceae; genus Onthomonas. Next base: position 15,010 of record CALLZZ010000484.1, on the reverse strand, counting down.
CACAGCAAAAGGCGCGTCAATCTCAGAACCGGCAGACAGCACTGCGTGCCCCGTCCCCCACGGTTTTATACGGTCTTTAGGAACCTGATACCCTTCTGGGAGGAAGTCCAGCTGTTGAAACGCATACCGCACCTTCATTTTTTCTGCCAACCGTTTTCCTACTGTTTCTCGGAAGGCCGCTTCCATTTCATGCTTGATGATAAATACCACTGTTTCAAATCCTGCTCTTCTGGCATCGTAAAGGGAGTAGTCAATTATAAATTCACCGTTGGGTCCTACCGGATCCATTTGTTTTAATCCGCCGTAACGGCTTCCCATGCCAGCAGCCATAACCACTAGAATTGGTTTGTTTATGATGTTCACTCTCCTTGTCTTCTACATTTTCCCGCTGGTAATTGAACTGCGGGAACCTTTTCTTTTATAGCTCTCCGCCTCACTTAGCAGTTGTTCAGCACTCTCCAGAATCGCATCCGAGATCACTGCACCGCCCGTTAGACGCGCTAACTCTTCTTTTCTCCGTTGATGGGAAAGCCGTTCCACTTCCGTAAATGTTCGCCCCTTTCGTTCCCCCTTCTCTACCGAAAAGTGAACGTCTGCCATAGCGGCAATCTGGGGAAGATGGGTCACACAAAGTACTTGTTTATGTGCGCCCACGTCAGCCATTTTACGGGCTACCTTTTGGGCAGCGCGGCCGGAAACTCCAGTGTCCACTTCATCAAATACCAGGGTAGTAATCAGTTCGTTTTCTGCCAGCACATTTTTCAGCGCCAGCATAATTCGGGCCAATTCACCGCCGGAGGCAATTTTTTGGATGGGCTTTAAGCTTTCTCCCACGTTGGCCGACATCAAAAACTGCACTTCGTCAGCACCGGTGGCATCCATGGAAAATTCGCAGGTTTTTGGGGCAAACTCCACTTGAAAGCGAACTTTCGGCATATCCAAATCTGCTAATTCCTTTTGGATGCGCTGTTCTAAGGCTGTCGCTTCTTTTTTCCGCAGGGCGGATAGTTTTTGGCTTTTTTCAACTGCCTCTGCTAATGCAACGTCCAGTTTTTTTCGAAGCCGTTCCATGGTATCGCTGGAATCCTGAATTTCCTCCAGTTCCCTCTGACATCGCTCCAAGTACGCCATCATCTCTTCCACTGTATTACCGTACTTCTTGCGCAGCCGATAGATAATATCCAGGCGGCCTTCCAACTCGTCCAACTCATTTGGTGAAAACTCCAAGCCTTCCTGCTGATCCCGCAATAATTCGGCAGCATCCTCTAGTTCATAGCGCAGGTCTTCCAGTTTTTCCGCTAGTTCACCAAACCCATCACTGTACCGACTAACCTGCTGCAACGCGCCTGCCGCAGTGGCAACCAGATCCACTGCCCCTTGGAAGTCATGGCCGCCATACAGAGAATAGAACGCACTATTCACTGCATCCGTCATTTTTCCGGCATTTCTAAGCAGCTTTTTTCGCTCCATCAGAGCCTCGTCCTCGCCAGGCTGGAGATCAGCCCGCTCCAGCTCCTGAATTTGATAGCTTAAGAGATCCATCTTTCGAGCCTTTTCCCCTTCGTCCATTTCCAAGCCATCCATTTGTTTTTTCAACTGCGTTACAATCTTGTACGCAGTCTGATACTGTCCTAATAGATCTCCTGTTTCTCCGAAGCTGTCCAGGTAATTCAAATGGCAGCTAGGGTCCAATAACTGTTGTCCGTCATGCTGTCCGTGAATGTCCAGCAGTTGATGTCCCAGCTCCCGCAGTTGCGATAAGGTCACTGGTCGCCCATTGAGGCGACAGACGTTTTTTCCATCGGTACGCAGCTCCCGCTGCAATAACAGAACACCGTCCTCATCTGGCTCTATTCCCTGTTCTCGGAACCATTCCAATTCTGGAAGCTCGGAAAATTGCGCGCTGACCAGGGCAGATTTGGTTCCTGTGCGAATCAGATCCCGAGAGGTACGGCCACCTAACACAGCACCGATGGCATCCACCACGATAGATTTACCAGCACCGGTCTCACCGGTCAGTACGTTAAACCCTGCGTCAAACTGAATATCTGCCGATTCGATTACTGCGATATTTTCAATATGAAGGATAGAAAGCATACGTTCACCTGCCCTGCTTTATGCCCGTTATTTCAGCATCATGCGCAGATCGCTGCAAAACTGTTCTGCTGCCTGCACCGTCCGCATGATCAACAAAGCCGTGTCATCACCGGCTAGAGAGCCGACCATTTCTTCAATTTCCATTCCGTCTAGTGCCGCAGCAGCTGCGTTAGCTAAACCAGGCATGGTTTTCAGAACGATAATATTCTGAGCCAAGTCCACTGACGTCACACCCTCTCGGAACACATTACGCAGCCGGTCATTGAAATCCCGACGGTTTTGATGGACGGAAACGGTATAGCGATAGCTCCCGGACGGTGCCAGTTCTTTGATAAGCTGCAACTCTTTCATGTCCCGGGAAATGGTTGCTTGTGTACAGCGAAATGCCCGTCGTTTTAGCTCCACCAGCAGTTGTTCCTGTGTCTCGATATTCTGATTGGCAATAATATCTAAAATTGCCCGTTGCCGCTTTTCTTTCACCTGCTACTCCTTATGATCCTAGTTTCTGGTGCAAAACTTCATAGAAACTGCGGTCTGTGATCCGCACCAGATTGATTTTGCTTTTGGAACTGCGTAGTTCAATTCTATCATGGTCGGATAGTCGGAATGCACCGCCGTCTGCGGATAAGTACACGCCCTTTTTCCCGATATGCCCCAATTGCACCTCTACCACACGTTCTTTGCTCAGAACACACGGCCTGACCCGCAAGTCATGGGCACAAATAGGGGTAACCAGCAGATTTTCCGCAGTCGGCTCCACAATCGGGCCACCGGCTGAAACATTATAGGCTGTGGAACCAGTAGGCGTACCGATAATTACCCCATCGCCGGAACAGGAGAATAGCTCTACACCATCAGCATAAATGGTAAAATGAATCTCTTTCCCTACTGCACTGGTTTTGATCACAGCCTCATTGAGGGCGGTATCCTCAAAAATAACGCGTCCCCCGCGATGGATTTTAAAGTCAATCATCATGTGTGGCTCCAGCCGATAGTTCCCCTTTACAATCCGACGCAGCAGTTTCAACTCTTTCGGTTCCAATTCAGCCATGTAGCCCAGACTGCCGGTATTCACGCCTAAAATCGGAATGTTATACGTTTTAGCGTAACGGGCAAGGTGCAAAATGGTGCCGTCCCCACCAAAGCAGATCAGCATATCCGTTCCGGCAGCTTCTTCATAGATGTCCCGCCATTTAAACTCTTTGGGATATTTGAAGTTGTCATCCATGGGGAACGGGAGACAGAGAACGGTTTGGACTCCGCATTCTTTCAGTACCTTTTCAGCTTCCCGCACCACAGACATCCGTTTGTCCCGATACGGATTCGGACTCAGTATGATTTTCATGTTACCTTCTCCAGTTGTTCGTGTGATTTTATAACCAGGGCATTTAAGTCGGGAATCTCATTTTCACCTGCCTCTGTGGTCAGCCAACCCAGATATTCGATATTGCCCTCTGGGCCTTTGATGGGAGAGTAACTCAGTCCCTTCACCGCCAAATTGTTTGCAGCAGCATGACCTAGAAAATGTTCCAAAACCTCTAAATGCACCTTGGGATCCCGGACAACTCCTTTTTTGCCTACCTTATCCTTACCCGCTTCAAATTGCGGTTTGATCAGGCATACCAGGTTGGCATGTTCCGCCAAAAGCGGACGCAGTGACGGAAGGATCAGCCCCAAAGAAATAAATGAGACATCAATAGAGATAAAATCCAGTGGTTCTGGAATTTGTTCCGCAGTCAGATAGCGGGCGTTAGTCCGCTCCATGCAGACAACCCTGGGATCCTGACGCAGCTTCCAGTCCAGTTGACCATAGCCTACATCCACAGCGTATACTTTAGACGCTCCGTTTTGGAGCATGCAGTCGGTAAATCCACCGGTAGAGGCACCGCAGTCCATGGCAATCACACTGTTCAGATTCAGCGGAAAACATTTCATTGCTTTCTCCAGCTTTAAACCGCCGCGGCTAACATATTGAAGGGTTTTTCCACGTACTTCTATGGCGGCCGTTTCTATGATCTGGGCACCGCACTTGTCAACGCGGCGACCATCTACAAACACCTTTCCACTCATAATAATTGCCTGAGCCTTTTGTATACCCTCTGCGAAGCCTTGGTCTGTAAGTGCAACATCAAGGCGTACTTTTTTCATTTTACCGCCTCCTGAACCACAGATACAATGTGATCACGGTCAATTCCAAGCATTTCACGCAACTGCGAAATGGTACCATGAGGGACAAAACGATCCCCAGCGTTGAGAAGCTTCACACACTTTAACGGAATTCCAGCCTGTACCGCCTGAGCCGCCAAACTAGTGCCAATTGCACCGGCGGCAATAACCTCCTCCGCAGCCAATAGTCGTTTGGTTTTGCGAAGGGATTGGAGTACCAACTCCGGAGCTAGGGGCACAAGTTGATTTAACTTGATTACTTCCAGATGGATGCCGACCACTTCCTCCAGCTTTTCCGCTGCCGCCAGCACTTCCCCTGTCATAGTACCGTAACAAATTGCAGTGAAGTCTCCCCCTTCCCGCAGCAAGGCACAGGGTAATCCACTTTGATTGCCGGAGTACCCATTTTCGCCGCCTCTGGAGTAACGAATCGCTACTGGGCCATCCAATTTCAAAACTGCATAGCGCAGCATAGAGCGCAGTTCAGAAAAGCTCGCCGGCGCAAGCACGGTAATGCCAGGCACAGATGCAAGGTAGGCCACATCAAAGAGTCCCTGATGCGTTTCCCCGTCATCCCCTACCAAGCCAGCACGATCTACTCCCAGCACCACATGAAGTTGCTGTAGTGCCATATCATGGATCAACATGTCATAGCCACGTTGGAGAAAAGTGGAGTACACTGCAAACACCGGGATCATTCCCTGCTTAGCCATGCCGGAACACATGGCAACTGCGTGACCTTCCGCAATGCCTACGTCAAAGAAGCGTTCTGGGAAGCGGGTTGAAAAGCGATCCAATCCAGTGCCAGACTGCATCGCTGCGGTCACCGCACAAATCCGGTCATCCTGCTCTGCCAACTGAACCAGTTCCGCACCGAACACAGCAGAAAAGCTGGTCTTGCTTTTGCTGCGCGGTCTTCCGGTTTCTGGATCAAAGGGTGCAACACCGTGATAGGCCTCTGGCGTATTCTCTGCGAACTTCCAACCGTTTCCTTTCCTGGTCCTGACGTGGAGCAGTACGGGTCCCCTAACGGTTTTGGCCCAACGAAGTAAGCGGGTCAGTTCTCCTACCTGATGTCCATCTACCGGGCCGATATAGGTAAATCCCATATCCTCAAAAAAGCTGCTGGGCAGCAAGTTTCCTTTGATAGCCTTTTTAATACGATGATTAAAGTTATAAATAGCTTTACCGCCGGGGATCTTTTCCGTCACACGCCGATAAAGCTGTTTAAAGGAGAGATAAGTGGGGTGAAGGTGATAATTCGCCAATAGGGTTGCAATGCCTCCTACGTTTTTCTGAATGGACATACCGTTGTCATTTAAAATGACAACCATGTTTTCCTCGCTCTGTCCAGCATCCGACAACCCCTCATAGGCCAGCCCACCGGTCAATGCCCCGTCACCGATTAGGGCAATCACACTGTAGTCTTCCTTTCGGATCGTCCTGGCACGCGCCATGCCCACAGCTACTGATACAGAATTCGAGGCATGTCCAGCGATAAAAGCATCGTGGGTGCTCTCGTTAGGTTTGGGGAATCCTGAGAGTCCACCCAAAGTCCGAAGGGTTCCCATTAACGATCCTCGTCCGGTCAGTATCTTGTGACAATAACACTGGTGTCCAACATCAAAGATCAAACGGTCTCGCTCTGTATGATATACGCGGTGCAATGCAACGGTTAGTTCTACCGCACCTAAATTCGAGGCAAGATGTCCCCCAGTTTGAGAGACGGTTTCAATGAGAGATCTGCGCAGCTCCTGACATAGCATTTCTGCCTCATCGTCAGAGATCTGGTGCAGATCTGCCTGGTAGCGATCTGACACAGCTGCACCTCCCTTTCTGTCAATTACACTTTACTTTTTATTTTTTTCTTTTTGCCAAATAGTCTGCGAGACAGGACAGAAATTCAGTTTGTTGAAACGATATTTGGAGCGCTTCTTTCGCCTCCAACGTTTTTTGCTGAATCACATCCACGCAGCCATCCAGCCCCAACAGAGAAACATAAGTGGATTTATGACTTTGGATGTCATTGCCCACAGGCTTTCCCATTTCTACAGCAGTAGCAGTTACGTTCAACATATCATCCCGCACCTGAAACGCGAGACCAATGGCATCCGCATAGGCAATCGCAGCGGAAACTTTGGGATCATCTGCCGCCACGCCCGCCGCCAGAACACCAATGACACAGGCTGCCCGTAAAAGACATCCTGTTTTCAAATGGTTCATGTGGGTAATTTGCGGAAGGGAGAACGTTTTCTGTTCTCCTTCCATATCCAACTGCTGACCACCGCACATTCCTTCCGCTCCCACTGACCGTGCCAGCTCCAAAGCGGCTGCTCTAACCACACTGGCCGGAAGCGGTGCCGATAGAATTGTCTGAAAGGCAGCAGTTTGCAGGGCGTCTCCAGCCAGTGTAGCCGTACACTCCCCGAACATCTTGTGATTGGTGGGCCTGCCCCTACGCAGGTCATCGTTATCCATACAGGGCAGGTCATCGTGAATAAGAGAATAGGTGTGCAGCATCTCCACCCCACAGGCGAGAGGCAGTGCTTGCTGCGGATCGCCTCCGGCAGCCTCACAGAATTTTAAGACCAGAACTGGACGGATGCGTTTCCCGCCAGCCAACAAACTGTAGCGCATTGCCTCCAACAGCTTCTGCTGTGGCAGCGAGGTGCAGAAATAGGTCTCCAACCGCTGTTCAATCTGTGCCTGGCACTGCTGCAATTCGCTCTGAAATTGCTTCATGGCAAATTCTCCTCAAAGGGCTGTTCCACAGGTGTATCATCAGATCCCTTGGATAGTTTTAATACTTTCTGCTCAGCCTGATCCAGTTGTTTAGAACAGGATGCAGCCAGCTTGGTTCCTTCTTCAAATAAGGATAAGGATTCCTCCAAGGTAGATTCACCGCGTTCAAGTGCAGTGACAATTTCTTCTAAGCGGGTCATTGATTCTTCAAATGATTTCTTTTTCGCAGCCATGACTTCTCCTCATTTGTTCTGTTTCCTCAAACAAGTTCTGTTCCATTACTGTACAGCCTAACGTACCATCTGCCAGACGCAAAGATAGCCGCTCTCCCAATTCTACCGAGGCGACAGAGGTAACTACTTCGCCTTGCTCATTTTTAGCAAAAGCATAGCCACGCCCCAACACCTTCAGCGGACTGAGTGCGTCTAGAGCAGCTAGGAAACTTGCAAAACGAGTTTTTTCCACACTTAGTCGCTGTTGCAAGCCATGGATTAATCGCCGCTGCTGATGATCTAGAAAAGCACGGCGTTCTTGAATGGAATACATCGGCTCTGTCAGTGCCTTTGACTGCTGCAAACGAGTCAGGTCACGCTTTTTCTGATGAAGGTGTGCCGTAATCGACTGGCAACAGCGCAGCGTAAGCTGATCTAAGTGTTGCCATAGCTCGATTTGATCTGGCACTGCAAGCTCCGCACCGTTAGAGGGAGTCGCCGCTCGAAGATCCGCTACGAAATCAATCATGGTAACATCTGGTTCATGACCCACGGCAGAAACCAATGGTATCACGGAATCGTAAACTGCCCGTGCCAGCTGTTCATCGTTGAAGGCCCATAGATCCTCTAAGGAACCACCGCCGCGTCCAATGATAATCAAATCAGCCAACTTCCACCGATTGGCATATCGAACCGCACCAGTTAACTCCTGTGCGGCGCCTTGTCCCTGCACACGAACCGGTAGCAGTTTTATTGTGGCCATAGGCCATCGGGCACCCAAAATACGGATCATATCGTGAACCGCCGCACCTGCGGATGAGGTGATTAATGCAATGGATGAGGGATAACGCGGAATGGGTTGCTTGTGTTCCGCAGAAAACAAACCTTCCCGATACAGTTTTTCTTTCAGTTGTTCAAAGGCAACGTACAGTTCCCCTACACCGTCCGGCGTCAGCGCATTCACATAGAGCTGATACTGACCGTCTCGCGGGAATGTGGTAATTTTGCCATAGGCAATTACCTTCATTCCACTCTCAAGACGGAACCGCAGACGTGCTGCGTTGGAACGAAACATAACACAGCGCAGCACCCCAGTCTGATCCTTCAGCGAAAAGTAGTGGTGACCGGAGGGGTACTTTTTATAGTTGGAAACCTCTCCGCGGATATAAACGCCAAACAACCTGGGATCTCCATCCAGAACGCTCTTAATATAAGTGTTAATCTGAGTTACTGTGTAGACTGGTTGTGATCGGGTCATTTACTCACCTCGCTGAAGACGACGCTCTGCCAAAATTGCGATTCCCATCGCGTTGTCTGTGGAAAACTCGGGTGCGGCAAAAACCGCATCGTACAAAAAGGCACGCAAAATACTATTAGAGGCGACTCCACCGGAACAGAGAACCGGTAATCCAGGATAAAGAAGCTTTGCCTTATCCGTAGCACGACGAACCAGAGAGGCAATGCTCAAAAGGGCGTACCGAGCGATTTCCGACGGTTCCGCCCCCTTCTCTATCAGTCTCTGAACTTGATTCTCCATACCGGAAAAGGAGAATTCTAAGCCATCTAGTCGAACTCGAAAGCGCTCCTTCTGCTCGGTTTCATTGGCCAGCACGTCCAATGCCTTGCCGGCGGGAAACTCTAATTTTAGGAGCTTTCCGGTGCGATCAATTAACTGGCCCGCAGAAATATCCGTTGTACCACCTACGCGAGCCGCTCGCACATCTCCGTTTTCAGGAACCACCATCAGCAATTCAGTTGTACCGCCGGAGAGGTGCCAAGCCAGTATCGGTTGATTCAACAGCTCGGGTTGCCCTGCTGACCAACAGGCAGCTGCAATGTGACCCTGCTGATGGGAAAATTCATAAAACGGAACATGAAGAGTGTCTGCCAAGACTTGACCTTGAGATGCGCCAGCCAGAAAACAAGGCATATAAGAGCCTTCCACAGCCCTGGGACGAGTGCTTGCGCCAACAGCAGCGATTTCTGACAAAAAGCACTCTTGTTTCAGCGCTTGAAACCGTTTTGGGAGTTGCTTGACATGCTGAAACAGCGCATCGCTCTGCCGCAGTCCCATGCTGCCCTTTTCCACGTCCAACAGACGGGAACAATTGCAGCCCGTCCCCTCTGACCGGTAAACCGCAGCAGAGGTTGTGTAGTTGCTGGTATCAATGCCCAGGCAGTTGCTCATTATACGTCGCTCCCATCCGGAAGTTCTTTGCGGACAAAGGACCCTAGAATGCCATTGATAAAGGAGACAACCTTCTGATCTTCGTAACCCTTTGCCAACTCGACCGCCTCATTGATCGCTGCGGAATCTGGGATTTCCGGCATATACATAATTTCGTACATAGCTATCCGCATAATTGCCGTTGCAATTCTAGGAATGCGCTCAAATTTCCAACCAATGGCATATTTGCTGATGTATTCGTCCAGCTCGTATTCGTGCTCGCCTACGCCCAGCACCAGCTTGCGGATGTAGGTAAGCTGATCTCCCTGAGGGAATTCCGCGTAAAGTGGTTCCATCTCAGCGATCTTCACAAAACGTTCCTGCGTCAGCTCCTGCTCCAGCAGTGCTTCGGCAGACAGGTCGGAAAACCCTAATTCAAAGGCAAAGTGTACCGCGATTTCTCGGGCGGCAGTTCTGGTTATCATGATTGGTACCCCCATAGTTTTATCTATCGTTCTATCGGGATCTGATCTGTCCGGCTCCCAATCTGTTCCCCGCCCATATGATCCCAGTATGCATGTTTGGTTTCATTATACACCAGAATATGCAAAAAGGGAACAACAGTTTTTTGAAAAACAGTTCTTTTTCCCAAAAGCCCGAAAAAGCGGGTCACAGATAGAATCTGTGACCCGCTTTCTTTGCTAATCATGTATCTGCAGCGATGACCTTTATATCATTGGCCCCGAATTTTGTTTCGCCCACCACAATATCTGTGATTTTTGCCACGTCTGCTCCATCCATTCCACTGCTCTTCGCTTTTACCACAATGCTTACACTGTTGTCACCAATGAAGGCAACACAGTCCTCATAGCCCTTGGCAGTAACCAAGCTTTCAATCTTAGATTCCTGTAGGGTTGCAGATGCCATAGCAGTAATGCTATCGGATGCAGTATTGATCGCCTCTTTGCTGGCCTCGGGATCGTTGACTGTTTTCTGAAGGATGGAAAGGGAATTGTCCCGTGCCTCTTCTCGGTTCAGTCGTGCCGTTGCAAAGTAGTCGTCCGAAGACTGCACATCTGCTGCGCCGGATGTCGTCTTTGCGTTCTCGGACGAGTCGGCGGAAATGGTCGCATCCTTACTGTCCTTTGCCTCCGCAGAGGAATCTCCTTCCGCACTGCTATCCTCCAGGTCCAGAGCAGAATCAGAATTAACCAACGCCGCCTCTCCGAGGTTTTTCTCCGTCTCACTGTTTGAGATGGGACTGGCTCCATTGACAGAGCTGCTTTGGTCATAAGACCAGTTCAGGTAAACCGCAACACACACAAACAGTACGATTGCCGCCACCACCGCATTGCGTTTCCACAATTTCATTTTGTATCTCCTCCTGATCGTTCACATATTGAAATCTGATCCGAGCTGAGCCCGGTCAAAGCTTTCACTGCCTGAAGCATCTCTAATTTTACTTGTGCGTCCCCACCCCCTTCGCAGACCACAAGGGCACCGAGAAAGGCTGGGTACTGCTGCTCTACTTCCACAACGTCCTCCTGATTGGAGCCGTTTTTTACAATCACAACACTGGTTTCCACAGAGCCGTCCTCACTGGTTTTATTTTTTGCCAGTTCTACCGAGCCGGTAGTGGATAGGGTGAGAACGACCTCCGTCTTCCCTGCTCCCTGGATTTGAGAAAGCACCTTGGTCAGCTTCTCTTCCAGACTCGTCAGATTGTATTCATATCCGCTGACACGCTGATCAGACACCGCTTTTTCTGACTGTGTTTCATTGCCGCTTCCACCAAAGGGCCACACCAACAGCAACAATCCCAGCAAAATGATCAGGGCAGCGTATCGGTTTTTTTTCAAAAACTCCTGTACTGCGTTCCAATTAAGTTGTTTTACCTTCATTTGTTTTCTTCCGCCTTTTTTGCCTTTGTTTGAACCTGATCCTGGGTCAGATCAAAGGCGCTCATTACCCATCTAGTCAGTTCCTGTTGCTGTTGTAGAGTCATATCTCCGACGAAAGACACGTTGGAGGGAACTGCGAGTCCGTCTTGCGATTTACAGGTGACTGTTACCGTTGTATCGGCTCCCAGTGCTTTTGCTTGAGCCTGAATGCAAGCTTCTGACTGTGCAGTCACCAGATCCTGCGTGATTTCTCCACTGGCCTGGGTGGATTCCTCCGATGTTGCAGAAAGCTGTGCGCAATACTCCTGAAATTCCTGTAAACCACCAGTTAAATCCAGCCGAGTTATCGGGGTAACGACTGTCAAAAAGAGAAGCAGCCCACCACAGAACTTACCTACCTTCTGGACTTTGCCTCCTGGGCTAAGCCCCAGGCAGAGAGACACCAGCATCCCTACCGCAACCACACTCATGACCCAGTTTCGAATCATCTCCATCATGAGACTGCCACCGATATCGTTCCGATCAGCGAGATCAGTACTAGAAGGGCACAGCTTCCCAACATCCCCAAAACCAAACCAAAGGCAGCACCAATTTGATCAATCAGTTCTGAGATGGTACCCTGATACAATACAGATGCCAGGACAGAAACCAGTTTATAGACCAAATACTGGGCGCCCAGATAAAGAAAAGGGATGATACAAAAGCCTAAAACTGCCAACGTTCCAAAAATACCGATGACATTACGAACCGCGGCTGCGCCCACCAAAACAGTTTCCGTTGCATCCGACAGAATCCCCCCCACAACCGGAACCATGCTAGAAATGGCCAACCGGGTCGTTTTTAATGTCACCGCGTCTGCTGTTCCCGCTGCGGCACCGCTGATGGACAGGTATCCGGTAAAAATGACCAAAATTGCAGTCATTGCTCCTTTGACGCCGCGTTTCAACAATCCAGCGATAGACGCCACGCCTTTATTTCCCATAGCTGCAGTTGCAGCGCTCACCGCAATGTAGATATAGACCACTGGGATCAACACCCGGTTGATCAAGGTAATCAGTACGTCAGAAAAAAGCAGTGTGGCTGCCTGCCGAACCACCGCACCAGATATGGAACCACAGGCAATGGCCGCGGTGGACATAGTAGGAATCAGCACTTTGGAAAAAGAATCAATCTGACTAATCGCCTCCCTTCCCAAGCCCACCATAGTTGCGGTATCAGACGCAGCAATCAATGTGATGGCTGCAACGCCGATCATGTCCGCTGTACGGGTCATAGCAGTTTGTCCAGACTGAAACAGCGATTCTCCCATGCCGCAAAAAAGCACAATCAACAACATGAGCCCTCCGCTGCGAATTGCTCCAGTCAGGGCATCCTCCACCTGTCCCGTTGCCCGTTCCGCAAGAGCGGCAAGTCCGCTCTGAAGATCCAGACCACTTTCTAAAGAAATGTCATCTTGTCCTTGTGCTGCATCCTCCAGGGCTTCCGTATCCACAGAGTCCCAGAGCTGATTCTCCACCTCTGCGGCATAGGCCGGGATTGTACAAAAAGAAAGCAGCAAAAGTACGCTTGTGACCGCTATCATTGGTTTCCATTTCAAAGTTACAGCAACCCCTCAATCAGAATTAGTACCGCCTGAATCACAGGAATTGAAGCATACAGGGCGCAAACCGCTCCAGCTAGTTCTACCGCAGAGGCAATCCCACTTTCTCCGGCATCCCGGCAGATATGTACCACCAGATTCGTGATCACTTCAATCCCCAGTACCTTCAGCATAGGAGCCAGAAGTGCATTGGAGATATCCGCAGTTTCCGCCAGTTGACGCAACAGAGATAGAATCTCAATCGCCCCCGCCGTCACCAGAGACAGCAGAATCATACTGGTGGCAATACTCAGCAACAGCGATAGTTCCCCTGCTTCCCGTTTCAGGAATACAGCACATAGACCGCCGATCAACGCTGCGGCCGCGATGGGAATCATCTGATCCATTTACAAATCGAATAACGTTTTGACCAGTTCAAACAGTGCGCTGATCTGCTGAACAATCATCATCAAGACTACCACTAGCCCCGCCAGTGTCACCATTGTCGCCTGTTCGTCTCGTCCTGATCGAACCAGTACCTGGTTTAAAACAGAAACCAGAATGCCGATGGCGGCAATTTTGAAAATTAAATCCACATCCATAGTGACTCTCCAACTGCTCAGCAGGTCAGAACGACTAACAACATCCCTCCTGCTATGCTTAATGTCATGTATAATTTTGCTTGCTTTTGTTCTTCCGCTTGCTCCCTTCGGAGCAACAATTCTAAAGCGGATGCCGTTTGGTTCAGCGCTGCACACTGTGCTTCCCGATCATATTTACCCAGGATTGCGCCCAGTGCGGTTATGAGGGTTCGTTCCCGGCGACGGATACATAGCTCTGACTTACGCAACCCCCCCCGCCAAATGGATTCAAAGGAGCGACTGCCCAAATCACATAATTCCTGTCGGCATGTTATGAAAAACGAACGAACCATACCCTCACTGTGCTCTGCCAACTGATCTAATAGATCCGCCATATCCGGTTCCCGACAACTTAACTCCCGCTCCATCAGCCGGCAGCCTGATAGAAACTGATTCAACTCATCCAGCCGTTTTCGGCGTTGTGTAATCACCTGCAGTCCGATCGCAGCGGAGCCCACAATTACACATATGCCTCCGATTAAGTGAAGCACGGTGCATCCTCCACCACATAGGATCGTTTCCCCATTCTCCGCTCAATACGAATAATCTTCTGAAAGATTTGCTGTTCCAATAGAGGCCGGTACAGTGGCCGCCGATAGAGCTCGTCTGTATCGGCACCGTGCGCGGTAGCCAACACCGCGGTACCGCAGTGGGCAATGACAGACAATGCGTTAATATCTTCTGGATTCGTAATTTCGTCCATGGCGATTACCTGGGGATTCATACTCCGCAGCAGCAGCAGTCCTGCTTCACTCTTTCCGCAACCGTCTATAATATCAACTGTGGTTCCAACCGAAAACTGAGGAACACCATTCACAAGAGCTGCTATCTCTCCACGTTCGTCGGCTACACCAACCCGCAGCTGCCACTCATCGCTATACATTCGGATCAGATCCCGCAATAAGGTGGTCTTCCCATACCCAGGTGGCGCCAGAATCAAGCAGCTGCACCCCATTCCACGCTGTGCCAGAAGCTGTTGTGCAACTGGAGCCGCTATGCCAGCCACTTCGTGGGCGATACGCAAGGCCAACGAGGACAGCTCACGAAAATGATGAATTTTTCCTTCTCGCATCACTGTACTCCCTGCGATCCCAAGGCGATGCCCGCCTGGAAGCGGAAGGTAGCCTCGACAGAGTTTGTCCATTGCCGTGTGAAAGGAAGCTGCGGTTGCGATCTCTATGACTCCTCGGAGTTCTTTTTGCGAAGGCGGCTCCGCTTTTGTTAAAATGGTTTCCGTTCCCTCTGCGCTCAACACGCTGAGTCCTCTTCCTGCACGCAGACGAATTTCCTCTGTACTTTTCTGTTGCAGTGCCTCAGTTGCCAACAGCACTGTCCTCAGCTTTTCCGGGAAAAATGCCGCTCCCTGCTGAAATGGTGTCTGAGTGTTCGCCATGTATCTCACCTCACAACCTGCCACATCTTATGACGGCATGTCCTCTGTTATGCCTGTAATTCCATACTGGGATGAACTAAGGCGCACAAAAAAGGCACCGCTGCCAAAGGCG
>CALLZZ010000483.1 GCA_937858235.1 uncultured Clostridia bacterium | reverse complement strand
ATTTACAAAGAGCCATGAGGTTACTCTTCTCATTGCCGCCGCCCTTGGAGAGCGGGAGGATGTGGTGTATCTCTTCGGCAGGAGTGAGCTTACCTTGCTTCTCACATTCCTCACAGAGAGGATGCGACTTGATGTAACGGTCACGGATGCGTTTCCAGGCACGACCGTATCGTTTGTTTGAGGCAGGGTCTCGTTCGTATTGGTTGTAATGTTTGTCCATTGCTTTTTGATGCTCGGCACAGTATTGCCCGCTGTCTGCAAGCCGACCGCAGCCGGGATAAGCGCAGGGACGTTTTGGTTTCTTAGGCATAAAACACCTCCTTTTAAGCATAAGAAAAGCCCTCGCAGGAGAATTTGCTCCCGTGAAGGCTGTTTCCTAATATTTCATACTACCATTATATAACTTACACTATGGACAAACAGTGTCAGCGTGTGCCATACTGTGCCAAAGTGTGCCAACTTTTTATTTTGGAATCTTTAAGTGATGCAAAGCTGATGAATGAAGTCTGTGAACAGTACGCATTGACACATTAAGGTTGACACAAATTTCTTCCCAGTTAAGAAAGTTGATGTAGCGGTAACGAAGCAGCAGTTTTTCGTCCACGTTCTCCATCCGGTTAACCGCCTCACGGATATCTGTCTTCAGCTTTACCAAGCGGTCGACCTCTTGCTGTATCTGTTTCTCCAAATCTACTATCCTAACCACATACTTTACAAAGGGCGGGTCAGTATTCTTTGTTCCGCTGACTTTTTCCTCAAGCACAGGAGACGAAATGCTTCTTGATAAATCCCTTAAACCCTGCAGTTCCTCAAGGTCAGAATTTATTAGTTCATTCAGCCGGTACGCCTGTTTCAGAAATTCCTTTGCTGTCATCGCACCACCTCCTCCTGTAGCTTTTGGATTAGCATCTCATGGTCAATGGAGGTTATGTCAGAGAAAAAACCGGAGCGAAAGAAACGCTCAACCTCACGTTTCGTATACAAAGCCGACTCATTATGAGGGTGTTTTGCCAATCTTTTCAGTGCAAAGCGGTAATCCTTAACTGCCTGCAGAACAATAGCATTTGCCAGCTTTTCATATGCATCCGTCATACGCTATCCCTCGCTTTCCCAAGATTTGCTTTGACCGCATTGATAAGGTCGGACTGTGTCTTTTCCTTTCGTTTCAAGGCTCTCATGACATCTTCGTCAATAGTGCCTTTGGTAATAATGTGATGTATAACCACCGTTTCATTTTGACCTTGTCTCCAAAGTCTCGCATTCATCTGCTGATACAGTTCCAGGCTCCAGGTAAGTCCAAACCAGATAAGGGTTGAACCCCCACTTTGCAAGTTGAGACCATGCCCTGCTGATGCCGGATGGATAACCGCAGCAGTTATATCACCGTTGTTCCAATCCTTTATATCCTTGGAAGTCTTGATTTCTCGAACTTTGAATCTTGCCTTAATACGCTCCAAATCATGATTATACCAATAGGCAATAAGCACAGGTTTGCCGTTTGTACCTTCGATTAAATCTTCAAGGGCATCCAGCTTGCGGTCATGAATAAAATGGGCTTTTTTATCCTCATCATAGACAGCGCCGTTAGCCATCTGCAGAAGCTTGCCTGAAAGGACTGCTGCATTCATAGCATCAATTTCTTCATCGGCAAGTGCAAGAACCATATCTTCACGAAAGCTGTCATATACCGACTGCTCTTTTTCACTTAAGTACACAGGTACTTCATTGATTACGCATTCCGGCATTTTCAGAAAATCCACTGACTTCATGGAAATCGTAATATCCGAAATGAGTCTGTATATTTCATCTTCTGCCCCAGGTAGCGGTTTATATGAAAACACAATCTGCTGATTTCTTTTATCCGGAGTAAAAAAAGAATTGCGGTAGTGAGTTATGTACCTGCCGAGTCTTTTACCCATGTCGAGGATACGAAACTCTGCCCACAAATCCATTAATCCGTTACTGGATGGTGTACCCGTAAGGCCAACAATACGCTTTACCTGGGGCCTTACTTTAAGCAAGCTTTTGAACCTTTTTGAACCATAGGACTTAAAGGATGAGAGTTCATCAATGACCACCATATCGTAATCAAATGAAATACCGCTTTTGTTTACCAACCAATCTACATTTTCCCTGTTTATAAGATAGATGCTTGCAGGTTTCCTAAGTGCTGCCAAACGCTCCTGCTCTGTACCGATTGCCATCGAAAACTTCAGCTCTTTTAAATGCTCCCACTTATTTATCTCAGCTGGCCAAGTATCCCTTGCTACCCGGAGTGGGGCAATGACCAGAACCTTTCCAATTTCGAAGCTGTCAAGGCACAAATCAAATATAGCAGTTAGTGTAATTACGCTCTTGCCAAGACCCATCTCTAAAAATACTGCGGCTATGGGATGCTCTAAAATGAATTTGGTCGCATAGATCTGATATTTATGAGGATTGTATTTCATCGAGTATCCCTCCAATCTGTTCATCATCGTCAATTACATAGCAAGCAAAGCCTAACTTCCGTAACTGCTTTATTCTTCTAATCTGCAGCTGACGAGGTTTCCCGCCAGGAGCCTTTAATTCTGCAAATGCCATCTTCCCATGTGGTAAAAGCAATAGTCGGTCTGGCATCCCATCTAAACCGGGACTAACAAACTTCGCCGCAATGCCTCCCATCTTTTTTACCGCCGTTACAAGCTTCTTTTCGATATATTTTTCAAGCATAAATACCTCCTATATAAAAGGCTCGGAACAAGAAAACAACTTTGACCTATTTTTCCTATACGCGCGCATATATGCGTATGCACAGGCTGCAATTTCTTCTTTTTGTCATTTGTTATTAAATAGATACTTCTTGTTCCACTTGTTCCAAACCGCCATTCTTTCTTGTTTTATCAACACTTGAGGGAGAACAAGACTGGGAACAACGCAGGGAACAGCCTATGCCTGTTCCTCACATCGGGAGTAGGCTCGCTGTTTTCCGTAGACAGGAAACATCACAACCCCATTCTTGTTCCCGGAGTACTTGTTCCATTCACTGATCTTTCTCATAATGGCTCCAATGGCATAGGAATCAGATGTTTTCATTGATGATGCATCTTTGCCAAAACACTCACACCAAATCTCCATATTGCAGACAAGGGTTCTTTTTACAGTTCCAACACGGGTGCCGCCGCCAAATTCGCTGCCGCCGAGGAAATTTCGACGCTCGTATAAAGACATTGTGTCCCAGTCATCCGGCAAAAGGGTATCCAGATAAGTGCGAACCAGACCCTCTCGTTCATCGGTTTCCATTGCATCAGCCTGCTCACTGATTGCTAAGTGCACATCATCACCTTCAAGGTAGAGTTTTTCACCCTTCTCATAAAGCACCAGCGTCTCTGCCCAAATCTGCTGTACTTCCTCTTTTGTCATCTGCCATGCTTTCTTTTTGCCGTTGCCGCTGATACGCACCGGCCAAAATCTTCTGTTGCCTGTAATATCACGAAGAAAGCCGCTCTCTGCATTGGTAGAACCCACAATCACACACTGACGGGGATGGCTTTCAACATTGACTCCATAGCTTGCACGGTACTTGTCATCAGACCTTGATATAAAGGACTTCACAACCTCCACATCGGTCTTACGCATTCCGGCAAGCTCACCAAGTTCCAGCATCCAATATCCCTGCAATTTTTCAGGACCGGCCTTATCCTTCATATCCGTAATGGTCAAACTGTCTGAAAACCAATCTCCGGCAAGTTTGGCAAAGAAGGTAGACTTGCCGATGCCTTGGGGACCGTTTAGGATAAGGACACTGTCAAACTTTGTACCAGGTCTATAAATACGGGCTACCGCCGCGGCCATTGTTTTGCGAATGACTGCTTTTGTATAGGAATTATCCGCTGCACCGAAATAATCGATGAGCAGATTTTCCACCCGGCTAATGCCATCCCATTTCGGCAGGGAGTTCAGATACTCCTTAATGGGATGGTAGGCTCTTTCTGCAGCTACTGCTAACACAGCATCCTTGGTCTTGGTGGGAGAATAAACTCCGTATTTACTGCTTAGGTACACCTTAAGCAGTGCGTTGTCTGAGTCATTCCAGCCAACCTTTATCTGTTCCCAGGGCAGACCGCCTTTGGCGTCAATGCCATCACGGTGGCAGTTGAAAGCAATATGCTGCAAATCCTTATCGTGCCTAATAATAAGGACGATATTGTCCAGTGTATCTTTTATTCGCCCTTGCTTATCCAGTTCCAAGCCTGTCTGCCAATCCTCATCACTAAACTCCTCTTCAGCCTGAGCCTGTCTTTCCT
>CALLZZ010000482.1 GCA_937858235.1 uncultured Clostridia bacterium | reverse complement strand
GTGCGGATTACTTCGATGCCAAGTTTGAGGAAATCGCAGCGGAGATAAAGGCACTGCAGGGGCAGCTTGGCGAACACCAAGAGCAGACCATGCTCGCCCAAAATACACAAGCCAGAATTCATGAATTACTTTACATGATGGAAAACGCCGATCTCAGCCTGAAAGAATACCGGGAGGATGTGGTCAAGGCTATCATCGACAAGGTCATGGTTTTATCCGCCGACCGCATCCGGATTACCTTTAAGGGCAATACGGAAATGGAACAGGAGCTGCCGAGTGAATGAGAGGAAAAACCGCCAGCGGTTTCTGGCGGTTCACCTCTTGAACTGTGAACGCATAGCTGGTATACTTATTTTTGGAAACAGCGACTCAGGTGTGTCGTGTTTTTGCCTTAAAGCCTTGATTTAAGCCCAAAACAGGGTGCATCTATTTTGTACTAATGACACATGAGCCTGTTTGCGGTCAATGTCCGCAACAGGCTCTTCCTTTTTTGCTCTTTTCTACGCTCCCTTTTGGGGGCGTTTTTTCTGCTTTCGTAGAAAACAGATATGCCCTGAAACCTCATCGTATAAGGCTTTGCCGTATTCTGATAAAGCAGTCCGTAGAAAATCAATTGGTCGCTACAAGTCCAGTAGGTTCTGCCACTCGGTTTCTTTCAAACATTCCATCCATAACCAAGCCGGATTCTATCTGTGCATGGAAGTCCAGATGAGAGTAAATATCCGCAGTGGTCGAGAATGTACTGTGTCCAAGCCATATCTGGATTTGCTTCATGGATATACCGCTTGCCAGAAGGAGGCTGGCGCAACTATGCCTGAGATCATGAAACCTGATTTTCTTTAAGTCGAATTTTTGAAGTACCCAGCTAAAATGATCCGTTACATAATTTGGTCGCATGAGCTTGCCGGTTTGGTCGAGGCAGATGTAGTCGAGGTAGTCCCGGCAGTAAGACCTTTTAAACAGCTTACGGTACATTTCCTGCTTTTCTTTTTCTGCAAGCAATAGCTTTTCGACCGATGGCAGTAATGGAAGGGTGCGAAAGCTGGATTTCGTTTTCAGTACATCTTCGCCTACCGCCATAGTTTTTCCATCCACCTCATCTTCAATGACCTTGTGTTTAATGGAGATTGTCCGTTGCTCAAGGTTGATTGCATCCCACTTTAGCCCCAAGACTTCGCTTCGCCGTAACCCATAGTAAGCAGCCAGTTTCACACAAATCTCCAAGGGATCGTCTGACACCGCATCAAATAGTGTCATCATTTCTTCTGCAGAGTAAAACTGTGCTTGATATACATTTTTCTTTGGCCTGTCCACCTTGTCAGCAGGGTTGCTATCGATAATTTCCTTTTTAACAGCAATTTGCAGCGCTTTGCGAAGCACCGCATGGTAGTGAATAACGGTATTCGGCGTGTGTCCCTCATCAAAAATTGTTTGATGAAAATCCTGTATATGCTGTGGTGTAACCTCACCCAAAGTGACATTTAACTCTGTAAAATATCGGCTGATCCGACCATCCAGCATGGTGCGATAACCCTTAAATGTAGTCTTGGCTATCGTGGGTTTGGCTTGGAGCAACCATTTCTGAAGGTACTCTATGAACAGTACCTCCGCTTGGGGATTTCGTTTGCCTTCAATCAGTTCTCTGACCCGTTCCTCTGCCTCCCGGCGTTCCTTTGCTTCTTGCTCTTGTTCGTAGTCCAACCGAATTTGATCAAAGGCCTTTTTTGCTTTCCTGTCGCTGGTTCCTGCCACTGGCAGTCCAGTGGGAATCCATTTGGTTTTTCTTTTACCGTCCACCTTAATGTATAGGACGGCATAATAGGTATTGTTTTTTTGCTGTAGGCAGCCTGTTATCATTGTTATCCTCCTTTGAAATAACAGCGTATTTGCCTACCATTGACAACATCACAATACCATAGAAAGCATAGGATAGCTACTGAATTACGCGGAAACAAGCCAACGGATTTTTCTACGGTTTTGGGCCAATAATAAGCAAAAAACCATATCAACCAATCTTGATATGGCACATTTCTTCACTCAGCAAATATTCAATAATGCATGCTTTGGGAATCTTATAGGTCCATCCAATTCGAACACTATGTATCTCTTTTTCCGAAAGCAATTTATAAGCCAGCTTCCGACTGATGCCGCCAAGCATTTCTCGTAATTGATTTACCTCGACTACATCGGGGTATCTTTCAAACATGTCTATTTTATCATTCATAAAAACTCCTCCTTCATCAAAAGTGGCGTCGGAGCAAGTCCGACGCTGATTGTCAGTTCCTGGTCGATTTTCTCCATCTCCCACATATCCAGTCTCCCGATCCGTTCCCGGAGCCGTACCCGGTCGATGGTACGTATCTGCTCCAGAAGTGCAAATGACTCTCTGGATAATCTGCCTGCTCCGGCAATGACCGCATGGGTGGGCAGAGGTTTTTTCGGCTTGCCGGTGATAGCGCAGACGATAGTGGTGGGGCTGTGGCGGTTGCCTACATCATTTTGCAGGATAAGTACGGGACGGACGCCCCCTTGCTCACATCCCAAAACAGGGCTTAAGTCGGCATAGAAAATATCGCCGCGGCTGATAGTTTGCATTTTAGCGTTCAAATTTGCACCTCCTTGGTTTGAAATTCTTTGGTTTTCTTAATGGCACAAAAATAGGGACCGCCCTGCGAAAGTGGCTTTGTTGCGAGAGCATCCGTAGGCAGAGCGATCCCCATCGCTTCTGACATTAAGACTTTTTGTTTCTGTGCTTTATTTGACACTACTCCCCAAGCACACAGAGCCCAGATTGTATAGGGCTCACAGGGCGACGGCCTGAACTGCGGTTGGCTTCGCCGCATCATGGGAATTTCACCCCCGGCAGGATCTCTGTCTGCTGCCCTCATTGCGTGATCCCTAAAAAGGGGCTGTGACTGGACAGAAGTATCAATATAGGCTGACGGAGTTATAGCGAAACAGGCTGCCACAGCCTGTTTTCTGGTCGGATGGGTACCGCTCTGCACCTTATTTGGCCGTCTTTGATAGGAGCAGAAAGAAACATGCGAACATTAAAATAGTGATTTCGCTTTTCTTACCGCCTGCCTACAGGTGGTCTTGGCGCATCCTCCAGGGTCGCTTTTCCTTTTCGGGGCCAGTCAGCTAACGTATTCAGGTCATCGGATATGAAATTTTCAAAGAGCAGTGAGGGAGAATAAGAAAAACCCCCTCACTACTAAGCCGATTTCGTGAGGGGGTTGGACCAAATTATTTTCTATTTTTCCAGAAGTTTTTTTAAACGGGCCAATATCCGTTTCTTTCTGTTATGGATTGTCATGCGGGGGATGCCAGTTTCCGCCGCCAGTTGTGTTCGCTTTTATTCTGAAAAAATAGAATAAAAATGAGTTCCTGTTCCCCTTTGGTAAGCTGCGCAAGACACTGGTGGAGCTTTTCAGCGAGGAGCTTGTCCAGAATCAAATCCTCTACACGGGGAGAAATAAGGTCAGGGATTACATCCTCGCCATTGGTTCCTTCCGTATCCAAGGCACTGTAATAAAACACACCGTTTGCTGTATCTCTTTCTTCCAGATAAGTTTCACGGCGT
>CALLZZ010000481.1 GCA_937858235.1 uncultured Clostridia bacterium | reverse complement strand
ATATCTGCTCTGCAACTTTTTTATCTGAAAAGTCCAGCATATCATCTCCAGATAAATAATTTTGAATTATGGAATTCCTTGAATATATTAATACTAATGAGAATGAAGTCTATCTTCATCTCAGTTTAGTATTTGACAATGCTAAACTTGTATAATATAATACATATATAATATGATACAGGAGGGATACTATGTCACTTAAACATGGGTTGCTAGGCTTATTAAATTATGGCCCTATGACCGGCTATGAGTTACACAAAGCATTTGAAGCATCGCTGGGATTCTTTTGGCAAGCAACGCAAAGTCAAGTTTATCGTGAACTCAACGCGATGGAACAAGGCGGATTTCTTTCAAGTGAGCGTGTTATTCAGGAGGAAAGACCAAATAAACGGGTTTATTCTATTACCGATGCTGGCAGGAGTGAGCTGATGCAATGGCTGTCCTCTCCCGGGACGGACATCGACAATGCTCTGAACGTTCGGAGTGCGTTTTTGATGAGGATTTTCTTTGCGGGAGAAGTAGATAGTAATGCGGTGATTTCCATGCTGCGTGAATATCGCGAAAAATGTGCCGAAGGCTTGCGTGGCCTTGGCGGCGTCCCCAATTCCATTGCCGAATATGGTGAGCTTATAGATGACGAAAGTAAAATGCAATATTGGAAAATAACAGCTCTTTATGGTGAAGAATTTTATCGTGTTGGAATGCTGTGGGCGGAAAAAGCAATCACATTATTGGAGGGCAGTGTATGAGAGTTCTTGTCATTAATGGTTCCCCAAAGGTTGAAAAAAGCAACACCATGTGTCTGACTCGTGCTTTTTTGGATGGTGCGGGGTGGCAAGATGCTGAAATTGTAGATGTGGCAAGGTCTGACATCAAGGCTTGTCTCGGCTGCTTTGCTTGTTGGAATAAAACACCCGGTAAATGCGTGATAAATGATGGGATGGGCGAAATCCTTGCTAAGCTTATCGGTGCCGATGTGATTATCTGGTCGTTTCCGTTGTATTATTTCGGTGTTCCCGGTACTCTGAAAAATCTAATCGACAGACAACTCCCGCTCAATCTTCCTTTCATGGTAAAGGATAGTGAGAGCGGCGCTCATCCGGCACGGTATGACTTATCGCATCAGCGTCATATTATTATTTCAACCTGCGGATTTTGGACGATAGAAGGTAATTATAATGCAGTCACAGAAATGTTTGATCATATTTGCGGAAAGGATAAGTATACAAAGATATTTTGCGCTCAAGGTGAGCTTCTCGGCATCCCGGAGCTAAAAGGGAGAACAGAGGAATATCTTGAAACTGTACGCTGCGCTGGAGCAGAGTTTACAAAGGCCGGGATTTCCGTTGAAACAACTGCCCGGCTGGCCGCACCGTTGTTTCCGCAATCTGTGTTTGAGAAGATGGCTGACGCCTCCTGGGGTATTGATGCAAGTGGGGCATCAAACGCTCCGGCTGATGATGCCCTAAACTTCACCAAACAAATGGCGGCATTATACACCCCTGGCGGCACAGAGCATGTTTTGGAGCTTTGCTATACAGATATTGATAAAACATATCAGCTCTTACTAACAAAGAAGGGTTCGGATGTTATAACAGACAATTTCAGAGCATACACAACGAGAATTGAAACCCCGTACTCCGTATGGCGAGCCATAGCCCGCGGCGAGATATCCGGGCAGGGTGCGCTGTTTCAGCACCAATACAGGGTTATTGGAGATTTCAGCTTAATGCTGAAATGGGATGAGTTGTTTGGCGGTTCTGTACTGAAAGAGCAGGTTAAAGCGAATCCGGAAAACAAAACTAATATGGCAGCTTTTCTTCTGCCCTGGATGGTGATATGGATAGCGATTGCAATAAGTCCAACAGTTGGCGGACTGCTGGGCATTATAGCGGCTGCGCTTGTGCCGCTGTTATGGCTGTTCTATCGCCCGGTTATAGTTGAACAGATTAGTGTCCCGCTTGTAGCAGGACTGTCGCTGGCTGCCTTGCTCGGTGCAGATATAAGAATCATTGTTCCGCTAAGCTATTTGCTGTTTGGTCTGATATGGATTGTCGGAGCGTTTACAAAAATACCGTTAACTGCAAACTACAGTGCGGCAGGATACGGCGGTGAAAGTGCATTTTCAAACCCGCTTTTCATACAAACCAACCGTATTTTAACATTTGCCTGGGGAATGCTATACATAATCACGCCAATTTGGACATACTTCCTGATGGGCACGAATATCGTTTCATACACAGGCTTAATCAATTCAATTTGTCCTATCCTGATGGGCACCTTTACTGCGTGGTTTCAAAAATGGTATCCGGCGTGGCAGGCAGGGAGATGACATGATCTGCTTCTATTTTGTACTAATTGCCCAAGTGGAAAATTGTGGGTTTTTATTATAGAATAGAGTACATCCTTCAATATTGAGCGGCTGATTAGTCCAACGACCGGGAATGCAGGAGTTGATGCGATTCTTCGTAGTAAAGCCGCACAATATCATTCAGGAATTCTTTTTGCGCAAAATCTTTATGATAAACCATATTAATTTCTCGAATCATGCTTAAATCCTCGATTGGCAGTGCAACAAGCTTCCTTTTATTAAGCTCATCCTGGCACGCACTCTTGGCCAGGATAGACACGCCAAAGTTCTTTCGTACCAGATCCTTGATCGTGGCAATATTGTCAATTTCCAAAATCACATTAAAATCTTCAATACTCAGATTCCTACTCATCAGGTGAGATTCAAACAACTTTCTCGTTCCCGAATCAGGGAGCCTCATAATAAGCTTTTCCTGCTGCAGCTCAAGAATACTGATGCTGCCCCTTTTTGCAAAGGAGTGCTGCGGCGATACGGCAAGAATCAGGCTGTCGGTATCCAGCAGCACGGTGGAAAAGCCGGAATCGGTAATCCTCCCTTCTACAAATGCCATATCGATCATAAAAGATTTGAGCTTATTATAAAGAATATTTATATCATCAGAAATAATATTTATCTTAATCCCGTCGTGTAAATCACAGTACCGCGCAATCACATCCACCAAAATATTGCTTTCTGTCGTGTGCGTAACACCGATTGTGAACCGTCGCTGGTTGTTACGGTGGTCAATCAGCTTTTGCCGCAATGTCTCTTCAAGCGCCTGTGTGCGGCGGGCATACTGTACAACGATCTTTCCCTCTTCTGTCAGGATATACCGCCCTTGTATCCGATTAAAAAGCTTAACTCCCAGCTCGGATTCCAGACGTGAAAGGTGCTGGCTGATGGCCGGCTGCGTCAGGGAGAGCTGCTGGGCCGTCTGCGTGCAGGTTCCGGTCTCGGCAAGTGTCAGTAATGTAATAAGTTTTTGATCCATATTTTCCCTCTATAAAAATTTTTTATATAATCTATAAATATTATAATTTGACAAAAGCCTAAAGTCAATTATATTTATAGTAAAGTACTGGATCAACGATAAGATTTTAATCTGCCATTGGGGATTAAAAGCAATCGCTCTGATTACATCCGGTTTATTTTATTTCATCTTAAAAGGGGCGTGTAGGAATGACAGAATTTATAACAAAGGTGAATGGCGTGATCCCGCTTGGTATGACTTTT
>CALLZZ010000480.1 GCA_937858235.1 uncultured Clostridia bacterium | reverse complement strand
ATGAGCTGACACAGGAATGGACAAAGAAGCTGCTGGAGACCGTCACTGATCCGCTTGTGCTCGCACAGAAGCAGTACCTGAACGACGACCAGCAGAAAGTCATCGACGACTTCGTCTCTACCAAAGAACTGCCGAAGCGTGTGGATGATTTCTTCGTTGAAAGTATCACCGCGCTTCTGAAAGGATTCGAGCCGGTAGTCATTGACGCGGAAACGCTGGTGGAAAAGCTCGAACAGCTGCAACCGCTCAGCGAGGATAACTTCCGCAAGAAGCTGAATGACATCATCGCTTCCTACACGAAAGGCAAGGACGAAAGTAAGCTGCGTATCGTCGTAAAGCGTAAGGAGAATTAAAGACATGGAAAAGAGAAAACTTACCAAAGAGGATCTCGACAAGGTTCGTGATATAGAAGGTTTCCCGATCGGCTCGGACAAGGATATTATTGCCCTCTCCGATGCGCCATATTACACCGCCTGCCCGAATCCCTTCATCAAGGAGTTCATCGAGGAGAATGGAACTCCTTACGATGAGGAGACGGATGATTATCACCGTGAGCCGTATGCCGCTGATGTGAGCGAAGGAAAGAGTGACGCCATATATAACGCTCATACATACCATACAAAGGTACCCTATAAAGCTATCATGCGTTATATCCTGCATTACACTGAACCGAAGGATCTTGTGTTTGATGGGTTTTGTGGAACCGGAATGACAGGTGTTGCCGCAAATATGTGTGCACATCCAGAATCTCAGTTTCAGGCACTTTTGAACGCTGAAGAGCCGGATATCAAATGGGGAGCTCGCATACCTATCATGCAAGATTTGTCTCCGATAGCTACTTGCATTGCTCATAACTACAATGCATATATTGATGTTCAAAAATTTGCGTCTGAGGCTGAAAGAATACTAAATGAAAGTTATAAAGAATGTGAATGGATGTATGCTACAGAACCAGATCAGTCAGTAGCTGCTACAACATTTCTCAAGCAAAAAGGGAAAATCAATTATACGGTCTGGTCTGATGTTTTTGTTTGCCCACATTGTGGCTCGGAAGTTGTGTTCTATGACGCTGCAGCTGATCCTGCCACGGGAAAAGTCAGCGATTCATTTACTTGCCCTAAATGTAATGCTCAATTAAAGAAAAAGGACTGCGATAATTCTTTTGAGTCTTACTATGATTCGGCTTTGAAGCAGCCTCATCAGATTGTCAAACAAAAGCCGGTTCTCATCAATTATCAATATGGCAACAAGAGATATTTCAAACGACCGGATGCTGAGGATATAGCAACCATCAAAAAAATCGATGAGATGGATGTACCTTATTGGTATCCGACTCTAAGAATGTGTGAAGGAAGAGAAAGCCGTCGTAACGATAAAATTGGTCTTACGCATGTTCATCATTATTTTTACAAACGGACCTTGTACGCCTTGGCAAAAATGTATGACTTGATTCAAAAATCTGAGTGCAAGGACTTGCTGCAGATATGGTTTACGAGCCAGATTATAAATATTAGTAAGATGAACCGATTCCGGCCTCAAGTATCGTTCCCCTACAATCCATTGAGTGGGACTTTATATGTTTCCTCAATGGTAAGTGAAGCAAATCCCTTCAACGCATATGAAGGGAAGATTCGTAAATTTACGGAAGCGCTTTCTAATAATAAAGGGAATTCATATTGTATATCTACAGCCTCAACAACAAAGATTGAGATCCCGGAGAATAGTATCGATTATATTTTTACTGATCCGCCTTTCGGTGCGAATTTAAACTACGCTGAATTGAGCTTCTTATGGGAAGCGTGGCTGAAGGTTGTTACGAACAGCAAATATGAAGCAATCGTTAATCCAACGATGGGGAAGGCCTTACCTGAATATCAGGCACTGATGACATCATGTTTCCAAGAATGCTATCGAATACTTAAGCCAAATAGATGGATGACAGTTGAGTTCCATAATTCCAAGAATGCTGTTTGGAATGCTATACAAGAGGCTTTACAAAGAGCAGGATTTATTATTGCCGATGTTAGGACACTCGACAAGCAATTAGGAAGCTTTAAACAGGTTAATAATACTTCAGCTGTTAAGCAAGACCTTGTTATATCAGCTTATAAACCACAAAACGCTCTGACTCGAACACTCCATGAAAGTGCGGGACAATCAGAAACCGCATGGTCCTTCGTCCGTCAGCACCTTGCCAATCTGCCTGTTGTAGTTGATGCAGATCACGACGGCAAGATCGACATTATTGCTGAGCGTCAAGCCTACCTGCTTTTTGACCGTATGGTGGCTTACCACATTATGAACGGCATTCCAGTTCCGATTGACGCGACGGATTTCTACAAGGGACTGGATGAGAAATTCCTGAAGCGAGATGGCATGTATTTCCTGCCGGATCAGGTGAACGAGTACGACACGGCCCGCATCAAGATGGACGTCGAGCCGATCCAGTTTGAGCTGTTCGTTTCGAATGAGAAATCTGCTATTGCATGGCTTTATCAGCAGCTCGACACACCGCAGACGTATGCGGAACTCCAGCCGAAGTTCATGCAGGAAGTGAAGTCCGTCGACCGATACGAGGACATGCCTGAGCTTTCCGTCATGCTGGATGAGAACTTCATTCAGGATGATAAGGGCCGCTGGTATATTCCGGACCGTACGAAGGAAGGCGACGTCGCCAAGCTCCGCGAGAAAAATCTCTGGAAGGAATTCGAGAGCTATATGAACAGCAAAGGAAAGCTGAAGCTGTTTCGTTCCGAGGCAATCCGGGTAGGTTTCTCAAGGCTCTGGAAGGACAAGAATTATCAAGCCATTGTCGATATGGCGGAGCGTCTGCCGGAGCAGACCATTCAGGAAGACGACAAGCTGCTGATGTATTACGACATTAGTTTGAGCCGCGTGCAGTAAGGCTTTTGATCTGCACATTTTTGGAGGTGGCAATGCATGCTGAAGGCAGGTGAATTCGCCTTTGACAGGAA
>CALLZZ010000479.1 GCA_937858235.1 uncultured Clostridia bacterium | reverse complement strand
CCCCTTTGTGTTCGCCCCTGGCAATGTCCGCGTCACTCTGGATCACCACATTCGAACCGGAATGCTGGCTACCAACTTTTTAGACTCTCACCTGATTACCATAGACGTGGGAGGGCCAATCTGCATTTTGGAGGTAAAATACGATCACTTCCTCCCCGACCTAATTCGGGACGCAGTCCAGATGGACTACCGCCAGGTCAATGCCTTTTCCAAGTACGCCGCCTGCCGTCTCTACGGCTAACATCATACAAGGAGTGATTTCATATGACCACCTTACAAGATATTCTTTCCTCCAGCTTTCTGGCAAACGTGACCTCCGTCTCAATCCCTGATATGATCATCGCCCTGCTGCTGGCGTTCGGCCTGGGATTATTCATCTTCCTAGTGTACAAAAAAACCTACAACGGTGTTATGTATTCCGCCAGCTTTGGCACCACCCTCATCGCGATGACCATGATCTCCACCCTGGTCATCTTGGCCGTTACCTCCAACGTTGTCCTTTCTCTGGGTATGGTGGGTGCCTTGTCTATCGTTCGATTCCGCGCCGCCATCAAAGAGCCTCTGGATATCACCTTCCTATTTTGGTCCATCACCGTGGGCATTGTGCTGGCTGCCGGTTTTATCCCGTTAGCCGTGTTTGGCAGCGTTTTCATCGGCATCGTCCTCATTTTCTTTTCCAACAAAAAAGCCCACACCAATCCTTTCATTTCCGTGATCTCCTGCGACGGCCATGAGACAGAACAGGCTTTGATCACCTATCTGAAGGCCCATACCGACTCCTGTATCATTAAAAGCAAATCCGCTGTCAAAGGAAATCTGGAACTGAATTATGAAATCCGCCTGAAAACCGACAACACAGATTTCATCAACGACATCGCCGCGATGGAAGGCGTCTCCAGCGCTGTGCTGGTGAGCTACAACGGCGACTATATGGGATAACGCTATGGCAAAGAGCAAATATACGAATCTGATCTGCATTCTACTGACCATTGCTACGCTGTTCGGCACCGTGGGACTGTTGACCGCCTATGTGATAGCCGGAGATCAAACAGACTCTGGGGATTCTGGCTCGGAGATGGCTTACGAAACCAGTCTCTTTGACGACTCCAGCGTCCACACGCTGGACATTGTAATCAATGACAGCGACTGGGATGATCTGCTGGAAAATGCGCTGTCAGAAGAGTACTACACCTGCGACCTGTTGTTGGACGGCAATGCAGTACAGAATGTTGCCATCCGCGCCAAGGGAAACACCTCCCTCAGCGAAGTCTCCAGATACGGAAATGATCGCTACAGTTTTAAAATCGACTTTGATCGCTATCAGGACGGAAAAAACTATGACGGGTTGGATAAATTAGCTCTGAATAACCTCATTCAGGACAACACCTGCATGAAGGACTATCTGACCTGCAAAATGATGGCCGCCATGGGCGCTGAAGCCCCTCTGTGTTCCTTTATCTGCGTTACGGTTAACGATGAGGCCTGGGGTCTGTACCTGGCGGTTGAAGGGGTGGAGGAATCCTTCACCCAGCGGAACTATGGCTCTGACACCGGTCAGATCTACAAACCGGACTTCAAAGAAGCTGGCGGTATGGGGCGAAGCTCTGACGCACTGAAGCTCCAATACAGTGACGATAAGACCCCCAGCTACGAGGAATTATTTGACTCGGCAAAGTTTGATCTGACAAAGGATCAGAAAAAAGCTCTCATCCAGGCCCTGAAAACCCTGGACAGCGGTGAAAACCTTGAGGATGCGCTAAACGTGGAAGAGATCATCCGCTACTTTGTGGTACACAACTTCGTCCTCAACGAGGACAGCTATACTGGCTCCATGCTCCACAACTACTACCTCCACGAAAGCAGCAGTCAGCTTTCCCTTATTGCCTGGGACTACAATCTGGCCTTCGGCGGTTTTTCCGGTGGCAATGATGCCACTGCCTTGGTCAACTACCCCATCGATGACCCGCTCCTGAGCAGTTCAATGGAAAATCGCCCTATGATCGCCTGGATTTTCAACAACGAAACCTACACAGAGCTGTATCATCAGTATTTTGATGCGTTTATCTCCTCCTGCTTCGAATCCGGCTGGTTCGATCAGACCTTGGAAAACGCCTACAACCTGATTGCACCCTACGTTAAAAAGGATTCTAACGGGTTTGTCTCCTACGACGATTTCGTAACTGCCTGCGACACTCTTCAGTCCTTTGTCAGCCTCCGGGCAGAAAGTATTCGTGGTCAGCTGGACGGCACCATCCCCTCCACCAAATCGGGCCAGAGTTCTGACAGCACTTCCCTGATTGACGTCGGCAGTCTTTCCATCAGCGCAATGGGTTCCAATGGTGACGGAAAGGGCGGCGTTCAAAGACAGACCCAGCAAACGGCGCCCAACACGGGCTCTACTGACACAGCCTCGCAGCAAAACAGCGCTGAGACTAAAACAACCGCTGCCACTTCCGAATCTGCAACGTTGAATCTCTTGACTGCTGAGATCAACACCACACAACCACAAGCACCACCAGATGCCGGAACCAACGCCTCGCCCCCTGATAATCCTTCCAATTCCCAGAATACGGGGCAGCCAGCTGCTGACGGAGCAATGGAACAACTCCCCAGCGATGAAAGCAATGATG
>CALLZZ010000478.1 GCA_937858235.1 uncultured Clostridia bacterium | reverse complement strand
CTGTACATAATCTATTTTTTAGCTACGCTGAACAACTTAGGAGGTGGTCCTATGATCTTTATCAGTGGCATTCATGCGGTCGGCAAAGGCTACTTCTGTGGCCTTGTAAAAAAGGAACTGGGTATCGAGGCGTATTCGGCAAGTGATCTGATTGCAAAGGCACGTAATGCCAGTTTCAGTAGTGACAAGCTGGTCGCCGAAATAGAGGAAAACCAGCAGTATTTACTCGCCGCCGTGCAAGAGCTGCGCGAAAGCGGTAGCGATTTCATTCTTGACGGGCATTTCTGCCTCATCAACAGGAGCACTGGCGAACCGGAACGGATCTCGCTTGAGACGTTCACCACGCTCAAGCCGGAAGCCATCGTATTATTGACTGAGAAGCCGAAGGTCATCGTCGAACGCCGCAAGACACGCGACGGGATCGATGAGACACCTGAGTATGTAGAACAGTTTCAAAACATGGAAAAACAATACGCCAATGAGGTCGCCGAGTTACTGAATGCGAAGCTGTTCATCTCGACCGGCGCAGCTGATCTCGAGTCGGCGATTGACTTCCTGAGATCCCTATAAGGAGGAAATCATATGGCAGGTAAATTCATTCACAAGCGATTTGCTGACATAGATATCAACGATCCCTTCTTCGACTCATTAAAGAGAGACTATCCGGGCAGCGCAAACAGTACTGAATTCACAAAGTGGTTCGCCAAGAAAGCAGCAGAAGGAAAGGAAGCCCTCGTCTTCGAAGATGAGCAAGGTGTCGGCGCTTTCGTTAATCTGAAGCCAGGTGAAACGGAAGAGATCAAACTTTCAAATGGACACGTTCTTCCGTACGACTCTCGCTTAAAGATTACGACGATCAAGATCGACGAACGGTTCCAACATCAGCGGATTGGCGAAGGCGCACTGGGATTGACATTATGGGACTGGAGAGATCAATGCGCTAACGAGATCTATGTTACAGTCTTCGAGAAGCATACCAGCTTAATCTTCCTGCTTGAAAAATACGGATTCAATTACGTTGGAGATAATCTTAACGGTGAACGCGTCTATATCAAGGACCGCAGAAATTTGGACATTAGCGATCCATGCAAGGCGTTTCCATTCATCAGTGGCAGGATGAGCCATGCCGGATGCCTTGCTATTAATATGGAATATCACGATACCATGTTTGCCTATTCAGAACTGGCAAATACGCTGCAGGAGCGCGTCGATATCAATGTTGCAAATGGTCTGAAGAAGGTCTATATTGGAAGTCCTTATAGTCTCGCTTTCAAAGCTGGTGATCCCGTCCTTATTTATCGAAAGTATACCGGTAATGATGGCAGACCCGGCTATAAGTCTGTTATAACCTCATACTGCATTGCTACCCGAGTTGAGAAAATAAAAACTCAGGGACAGTTCTTACATTCGTTTGATGAGTTTCTTCACATCGTTGGAAACAAGTCGGTCTATACCAAGTTTGAACTAAAGAATCGGTATGATAATGAAAAGAATCTTACTGTAATCGAACTTCTTTACTGCGGTTATTTTGGCGCAGGCAATAATGTCAATTGGAGATGGCTCAAGGATAATGACCTCTGGCCGGGAACCCACCCGATGAATTTCCGATACACAAGAAGTCAATTCGAGAAAATTCTACGGGAGGGAAATGTTGATGTCGACAATGTTATTATCGATTAAGCCAGAATACGCTAAAGTCATTCTTGATGGACAAAAGGAATACGAATTTCGAAAACGCCGATGTAAAACCGGCGTCAATAAAATTGTTTTCTACTCCACGGCTCCCGAAAGCAAGGTCGTCGGAGAAGCTGAGATTGAGGACATCATAGAAGGAAGCCCTTCTAAAATCTGGGAGCTGGCTAAAAAAGCTGCCGGAATTACGCGGGCAAAGTACCGCGCCTACTATCACGGCTATCACAACGCCGTGGCTTACAAACTGAAAAACGTAGTCGTCTACGACCCTCCAAAAGAACTGTCGGACTACGGGATAGATCATGTTCCACAATCTTTCATCTACTTGGACTAAACTTATTGTCGCGCTGTATGAAAATGCAGCGCGATTTTTCAGCCTCCTTGACATCGGTTTTTCTTTTTGATACACTAATAAACAGATTAGCGAATCTGCTAATCAGCTATTGAAAGGAGAATTGCTATGGCTGGTGAATTTGGAAAGTTTATCGACGAAAAACGCCGAGGGCGTGGTCCGGACGGAGGAGACATCCTGCTTAAGGACATTGCCAAGGCTATGGGTGCGACGCCCACCTATTTATCCGACATCGTTAAAGGACGCCGGAACCCACCCGAAATGTCCATGCTCCTGAAGATCTCCGATGTGCTTCACCTCTCTCCCGAGGAGCAGGCCCAGATGTTCGACCTTGCCGGACGGGACAGAAATGAAGCTGCCCCTGATCTTCCTGAATACATCATGGATGAGAACCTGCCGCATGTCCGCGCTGCTCTTCGGAAAGCCAACGACAAAGGTCTCAGGGATGATTTCTGGAAGCAGGTCTATGACGCAATCGACAAGAAGGAGTGATCCTATCGTATGGTAAATGACGTATTTCTCAGCAACCTTGTCCCTCACATGTACAAGTCTGAATTTGATGACCGGGCTGCTGATTTTCTCTCGCATTACTGCAAAGAGGCGCTGGAAAAGCCGATGCCCGTCCCTATCGAGGATATCGCCAGGCATCAGCTTCACATGGCCATTCTGGAAGTTCATCTCAGCGAAGATCTGAGCATTCTCGGTCAAACCTGCTTTACAGACGGTCTCGCAGAAATCTACGATCCCGAAAACGACGAATACAGAGAGATTCCGATAAAAGGCGGAACCATGCTCATCGATCCGGACACGTTTCTGAAGCGAAACTTCGGAACCAAGAGGAATACCATCGCCCACGAATGCGTCCACTGGGTATACCACAGAAGATACTATATCGCCGCCAACCGGCTCGGCAATAAGCAGAGCATTGCCTACAGGGAGCCTGCCGGAATCGGTTATGACACCCTTCCCAAGAAATGGTCTGACGAAGACTGGATGGAATGGCAAGCCAACAACATCGCTCCTCGCATTCTCATGCCTAAGCAGACTGTCGGTAAAGCCTTCCAGATGGTACTGGATCGGAGCAAGGAGAATTCATTTGTTTCTGCCGGACTTGTCTCCAAGGGAAAATGGGTGATCGAGCAGTTCGCTGGCTTCTATCAGGTCTCAAAACAGTCCGCTGCAATACGCTTACAGGAGCTGGGCTACCTTTCCTAATATGCATCAGGTAGTTCCGCTCTTTATTTTTTGCAAAGTAACTTCGCTAATCAGCGGAGCCGCTTATTTAGGAATTTTAGAAAGGAGGGATTCAATGGAAGATATCCGAGACTGTTCAGGTCATCTCATGTGTCGCGGAGATGCCAGAACCGGCTTCGTGTCCTCTCTCTACAAAGGACATCGCACCACTGCTCACCTTGCAGTCGGCGAAACGTTCACCGTCGAGAGAAACGATACCAAGACCGAAATCACACGGATTGA
The DNA here is from genome assembly GCA_937858235.1 of uncultured Clostridia bacterium. Classification (GTDB taxonomy): domain Bacteria; phylum Bacillota; class Clostridia; order Oscillospirales; family Oscillospiraceae; genus Onthomonas. The sequence goes on along the minus strand of CALLZZ010000478.1, from coordinate 274 downwards.
TGACTCGACCTTCAAGGTCAAGAGTTTTCAGAAAGCCGTGTAAGCGACAAACAAGTGAATAACACGTAAATCAACGATCCGCAGAGCTGCACAGACGGCCGAGATAGTGACTTCAAAAACACTGTCCCGGCCGTCTTTCTGTCTCTACGGACGGTTCGGCTTCTGCGGATTCAAGCAAATCCAAAGGAGTCGAACATGGGAAACAAATCTAAAACCTATCGCATCTACGACAAGACCACCAAGCAGTGGTACGAGATCCCGGAGGACCAGTATC
>CALLZZ010000477.1 GCA_937858235.1 uncultured Clostridia bacterium | reverse complement strand
ATGAGCAGAATGTCACGACAGAAAAATATGAGGATTTTGATGGAGAAAGGTGGGTGATTGTTGGTGAGTAAAGCCAGAAAGAAACAAACTGTAACACTGGCAGAGGATGCTAAAATCAAAGATTTCCTCGACATGATAGCCCCAGGTATTATTAAATCTAATGTTGACCATTTTATTTGCGGAAGCACTTTTTGCAGTGTATAGGTGCTCGGAAAACACCCTCTCCGTGGTTTATAGATGGTAAAAACAGCGAGAGATGGTAAGAAAATGGGAAGCTATAAGTCAATGCTTAAGCTCCCCATTATATTCAGGCACTATATCACTTATAGTAAAACAATCACAATAATTCTCCATACCTTCTCACATAAAGGTTTTTGAGCATGGTTGCCAAAGCCATATAGCAGAGAATTGTTAATGCAAGCCACGCAAAGTACACAGCAGGCAATGCCGCAAGTCCAAGTGCTGTCCCTAATGGCGTAAATGGGATGATGGTCAGGACTGCGATTCCGGCAAAAGTCAGCAATGTTACAGGTGCCGAAGCACGACTTTGAATGAATGGAATTTTGGGCGTTCTGATCATGTGGATTACCAGGGTCTGGCTCCACATGGACTCTATAAACCATCCAGCCTGGAAAGTAGCGATATATAGCGCCCGCATAGCTGGGTCAGTGATCTGATGGAATAATTGACCACCGCTAACAGCCGGACAAATAATAAAGTACATCAGCAGGTATGTGGTAATATCAAAGACCGAGCTTGCGGGACCAATCCACAGCATAAACTTGCTCACAGAGGATGCGTCCCATTTACGGGGTTTTTTCAGGAATTCTTTATCCACGTTATCCCAAGGTATGGCAGTGCATGAAATATCATAGATCAGGTTGAGTAAAATCAGGTGGATGGAAGCCATCGGCAGGAAAGGCAGGAATGCACTTGCCGCCAACACGGAGAACATATTTCCGAAGTTGGAGGAAGCTGTCATCTTAATATATTTGATCATGTTTGCATAGGTTTTTCTGCCTTCAATGATACCGTCTTCCAGCACCATCAAGTCTTTTTCGAGCAATATGACATCGGCAGACTCCTTTGCTATATCAACTGCGGTATCAACAGATATTCCAACATCAGAGGCCTGCATGGCAGCAGCATCGTTGATTCCATCACCCATATATCCTACAGAGTGACCGTTTTCACGTAGAACACGTACTACACGAGCTTTTTGAGTGGGAGATAGCTTTGCAAATACTGTGGTTTCCTCAGCTTTTTCTGCAAGTTCATGATCGGTCAAATCGTCCAAATCAGAACCTAAAAGCAGGCTGTTCACCTCAAGTCCTACCTGATGGCATATACTACATGTAACCTTTTCATTGTCACCTGTGAGAATTTTCACCGAAACACCGTGATCTTTCAAAGCCCTGATTGCCTCTGCGGTGGTTTCCTTGGGTGGATCAAGGAATGCAAGGAAACCGATCAGCACCATATCATTTTCGTCACCTACACAGAACTGGCCAACGGGTGCTGGATTTGTTTTATGTGCAACTGCTATTACACGCATGCCGTTTGCGTTTAGTTCATCGGATTTACCAATGATAAAAGCTCTGATTTCATCGGTAAGCGGCTCGACTTTTCCATTGTATTCGGCAAAGGTACAGCATTTAAGCATCTCTTCTACAGCACCCTTGGTAATCATCTGGGTTTTGCCGTTTTGGTCTGATACCACAACGCTCATTCTGCGGCGGTTAAAATCAAAAGGGATTTCATCCACCTTGGAATAAGCTGATTCGAGGTGGGCATTTCCAACCTCCTGCTGTCTGGTTATTATTGCGATATCAATCAGGTTTTTTAATCCGGTTTGATAATAGCTATTGAGAAACGCATGACGCAGAACTCTGGCGTCTTCATTACCGTGAGTGTCGAGATGATATTCTAAAACGACCTTATCCTGGGTCAGAGTTCCTGTTTTGTCCGTACAAAGAATATCAATAGAGCCTAAGTTTTGAATGGCATTAAGGTTTTTGATAATTACCTTTTTCCGGCTCATTGCCACAGCACCCTTAGCAAGGGATGTGGTAACAATCATCGGCAGCATTTCGGGAGTAAGGCCTACTGCGACTGAAATGGCAAAAAGTGCTGCTTCCATCCAATCGCCCTTGGTGAAGCCATTTATAAACAAAACGATGGGCACCATGATTAGCATAAAGCGGATAAGAACCCACGATACCGAGTTTACACCTTTTTCAAAGCTGGTCTTGGGCGGTTTGGCAGTCAGATCCTTTGCCATGTTACCAAGCATTGTATCATTACCGACAGCCACTACAACAGCCTTTGCACTTCCGCTGATTACATTACTGCCCATAAATGTAAGGTTAGGGATTTCGGTCAATGTATTGCCGGTAGAATAGTAATCGTTGTATTTTTCTACAGGCTCACTCTCACCGGTCAGTGCTGATTGACTGATAAACAAATCTTTTGCCGCAATAATACGAATATCGGCAGGGATCATATCACCGGCGGAAAGATGAACGATATCGCCTACCACAACATCGTCCAAGGGAATTTCTTTCTTGCCGCTTTCCAATCTCTTTACACAGGTAGTAGTGTGTATCATTTTGGAGAGCTTTGCGGCCGCATTGCCGCTTCTGGTTTCCTGAACAAAACGCAGTATACCGGATATCATAACCATCGTAGTGATAATAATTACAGTAACATAGCTTTGCTCGCCCGGATCCACAAAGACGACATCGGTGAATGCAGATACCAAGGCAAGGGCAAACAAAATAGCGGTAAAAGGGTTTACAAAAGCGTTAATAATTCTTTTGAGTAGAGACTCCTTTTTTCCATGGGTAACAATATTGCTGCCATAGGCTTCCCTTGCCTCATCAACTGTAATTTCAGGCATGCCGTTTTCACTGGTGTTGAGCTTTGCAAATAGCTGTGCGCTGTTGTGAGTTGCCGCGAATAAGAGTCTGTTTTTCACTTCATCTCTACGCGCAATGTCTTTTGTTAGAGTTTTATTAATAATCCTTGTGTTCTTCATTAGTCTGTACCTCCGTTTTTTATTGATTTTGCACTATGGCATGTAAGGAAGTACGACACCTGCGAGAAGGGAAAAGTATTTTGTTTTATTAGGGGAAAATGACGCCAAAGTTTTTGCGTCTAACCTTCCAATATTTCATTTTACTTCGCCCCTTGGGCTTGGTGCCGCTACAACTTCCTGCGTCCATTCTCCTCACCTCACATTCAAAGTTGGAATATCTATTTCATCGCCGTTTGGCGTAATTATCTAATAAGGGTATAAAAATACCACCGCCCTGCAAACACAAGGTTTGCAAACACGATGGCTACAGGTAGTTTATTTGCACCATAATCAAGTCACGGGTGGACTGTATCTGTGACTATATATTATTGCAACCATCATTTTTTCTGGCTTACTTCGACTGTGACCGTGACTATTATACACAATAACCACATCCTTTTTGTTAGAAATAAAAAAAACTCGTGCATTCGGTATCGAATATACGAGAGTGCATAACACCATCTTAAATAATCGTTTGAGTTTTAGCTTTACAGGGCAATGAAACTGCATTATGCTATACCTTGTTATCGATATAACCTGTTCAGACCTTCTCATGGTGTCTCCACCACTCTGCGGCAGCAATCCGTATCCCTGTAGGAGCCTCGCCTACCGAATCATACAAAAAATAGCATATCATATCATGATGCATTTGTCAAGATAAATTCCATTTTTCTCAGCGATGAGGAATAAACTTTTTTAAATATCATTATAAATTGCTGT
>CALLZZ010000476.1 GCA_937858235.1 uncultured Clostridia bacterium | reverse complement strand
TCGGCATAAACAGAACGGTACATCAGTTTTACAGCGTTCTCCACGAGTGCCTTGTTATGTTAATCTTTACATAACAAGGCATATGTAAAGCTTATCGTTATGTAAAGACGACCTTGCAAAAGGTTGATTTGCAAGGTCTTCTTGAAAAATCCGTTTACATAATTCTATTCTTTCCAAGGTTCATGAGCCATTCTTTTAGCGAAGCGTTAGCCTCCCATAGAGGTTCCTCTGGATCAACGATTTGCTGGCTCACGCCTTCGATGGCTTCTCGTTTGCGGTGGTTGGAGAGCTTAGCATAGATTTCGGTTGTTTGCACGCTGGCATGACCGAGCAGGTCGCGCACAACTATCAATTCGGTGCCTTTATCTACCAAGGCCATTGCCGTGGAATGGCGCAGTTTGTGGGGGCTGGTGTCCGCCGGGATGAGAGAGGGATTCCGGGGTCGTGCCATGTTGGCATATTTTCTGAGCAGATGATTGATGCCCTGGCGTGTGAACTGGTTCCCCGAGTGGTTGTTGAACAGGGGACGGTCAAGGTTGTGTGGAAGAAAGGCACCCGTTTTAGAGGTGTAGTCTGCCAAAACCTTACCAAGTTGTTTTATCACCGGAACATGGCGTTTTTTACCCCCTTTACCATGGATGAGCAGATGGCGGGGATGGTTCATTGACACATCGCGCCCTTTGATTTGGATGAGCTCACTGACGCGTATGCCTGTTGTAAACATCAGAAAGAACATGGCATAATCGCGTTGTCCGGACAATGTTGCCCTGTCTATCTGGCCCAGCAGCAGGTTAATGCCCTCAGGCTTGAGGTAGGAAATTTCCTTTTGCTGTCCTTTTTTGATTTTGATTTTTCTCACATCATCAGTTTGTGCCAGATATTCGGGTCTTTCGTAGCGGACGTATATGGAAAAGCTTTTGAAGGCTGCAAGTCGTTGGTTTCGTGTGGCTACTGAAACAGACCGATTTTGTTCCAGCCAGTCGAGGAACGACAAGATATTTTGACGTGTGATGTGGTGTAAATCGATCTGCTCGGCAGCCACATGCAGCACAGATTCCATGTAGTCAATGAACTGCACGAATGCGACTCTGTAGGTAGAGATGGTGCAGCCTGATGCGCCCAGATCATTAACCAAGTAATCGCGGAAGTATTTATATAGCAATGAGGCAAAGTCAGTCTTCACAATGCACCTCCTTTCCATAAACATCTTCGAGAGTGGTATCGAACTTCTTCTGCAGGTAGGGATAAAGGTTTACTGCAAGTCGCAGGTAACGCTCGGTAGCCATGATGCTGGCATGGCCCATATAAGCCGACAATATGGGCAGCGCTACGTACATGTCCTGTCCACGCTCAATCATCTGCTTGAAAGCACCCACGGCATGCGTGTGTCGCCAGTCGTGCAGGCGTTTCGTGCTCCCTGCGGCGGATGCCGACGGAATGCCTGCCATGCACAGCAGACGACTATGCACTTCCTCAAGCCAGTCGCATCGCAAAGCACTTCCCTTGCGGTTGGAAAAAATGAAATCATCCTCTCCCAAAAGATAGAAGGTTTTGTCGGCATATTCCTTAAGCAATACATGCATCGATTCTGACAGGACAGCGTAACGTTCCTTCGAACCCTTTGTGACACGTAGTCTGATTATGCCCTCTTCAAGATCAACGTCTTTTATCCTGATCATCAGCGTTTCAGTTACACGCAGACCACAGCTGTATAAGAGCCTGAACAATACGGGAAGTTGTATCTTATTTTTTGGATTGCCTGGGAAGTCGTAAGCATCCACGGCTTGGAAGTACCGATCAATTTCGTCATCGGTATAGATATGAGGTACGAAATTGTTTTTAGGTGGTCGCACATCGCGCAGAAGTGTCACTTTGTACCCCTTGACAAAGAGGAATTCGAAAAATCGCTTGGTGAAGTTGATGCGCATGTAATGACCGTGATCGGACTCGCCATCACGGCGGGAACGCCATGATGCAGACACTTCAGCATCAAAACCAATGAGAGGTATTTTGTTACCTTCCAGAAAGGCATCAAGCTTCTTGAGATACAGGATGTCCTGATCAATGCAGATGCCGGTAGCCTGGCGATAATCGAGAAAGACATCGATTTCCCCGGCGAAAGCTGAGATGAATGACGGTCTATTCATTTCGCATCCTCCTTCCCTTCTATATACCAATGGCTGTGAAGTTTCGGCACCGGAAGTGAACATTCTCGCAGGCGGTCGATGTCTATCTTGACATAGGCCTTTGTTGACTCGGTCGAAGAATGTCCCAGGGCGGTGCTGATCACCTGGAAGCCGACCCCTTGTTTGAGCATGTTGGAGGCCAGGCTGAAACGGAGCGAGTGGGGCCCGTGTTTCTTTTGCTGCCATCCCTGTATCTGTGACCGGCGGAAAGCGGCGGTAACTATTGAATGGATGGTCGGAGTGGAAAGGAGCTTGCCCCGGGTGACATGGTCGTGGCTGACGATGATGACATCGTTAACTTCGGTTGGCCGCCCATGGCATAAATAGTCAATAATGGCGTTCCCGACAGATGAGAGCAACGGGTATTGCAAGGGCACATCGGTCTTGTATTGGCTAAACGAAACAGTGTTACGTTCCCAGTCGATATGTCTAAGGCTTAGCCTGACAATGTCGGAGGCACGCATCCCGTATTCTGCGGCAAGGAGAACAACCAGGTAATCTCTCTTTCCCTTGGGCGTGCTGCGATCGATAGCACCGAGCAAAGATTTTATCTCCTCTGTGGTATAGGTTGTGGGTATCTCAAGATGTTTGGAGCGCTTTGGCTCTTTCAACACGTAAGGCGACAGGTCTTTACCGAGGATACTGAAGTCGAACAGGTATTGAAGCATCTCCCTGACGGTGGATTTATAACTGGTTCTATTACCGCAGGTGTCCGAGGCGAAGAACTCTTCGTTTAATTCGATGGTCACATTCTTGATATCCAGCATTTTGTCATGTAGGAAGTTATCATACCGACAAAGAATCCAAAACTTGTACCGGATGGTGGTGGGTCGATATCCCTTTTCTTCCTCGCACCAACGTAAATAGGAATGCACATGGTCTTTCAGGATAGTGTAGAACCGATATTCCTTAAGGGGTGTTCTTCCTTCAAAAGGTTCTCCCTTAAAGAAGTTGTTGAGCAAACGTAGTGCTCTCAAAGTGATTTTGTCTTTGCCTGGGAGATTTATAGCGGCCTCCCAACACCCGGTTTTTTCCAAGGAGTAGGTGCCTATAGCCTCCTCGGACACACAGTCAATAGCGTGATCTTCAGCCCACTCTCCGAACAAACGGCAGACTTTGCCATAAGTCCAGCGAAGTTCCTGGCTATAACCCATATCAATAAGTTCGAGTTGGAACTCATCGAAAACTTTTTTGATTTTCTTCGGCATTGTTTCCATGTTTAATAGATTGATGCTTAAAGATACTCAAAGTAATGTTATGTAAAGAAACAATGTAATTAATATCTGATTATAAGGGATTTATGGTGCAATATTTACATAATGATAAGCTTTACATATGCCTTGTCCTTGGGATGGCGCACACGGGCAGGATACACGGCACACCCTTAGTGTTCGGCGAAGGCCGCAAACTCTTCGTTGATAACCGGTTCATTGCGGTCACTGCGGGTCACTGCCGACTTCAGGTTGTCAGGCACTATTGCCATGGGGGCACCACCATAGAAATGCAGTGCGTTCTGGCAAG
>CALLZZ010000475.1 GCA_937858235.1 uncultured Clostridia bacterium | reverse complement strand
TTTAGAAAACATGACCGAAAAACAGAAATTTGAACGTCTGGCATCCATAACTCTATATGAAAATGGAACGGCAAATCTTGCAACACCGTTGATCAGCAGTTATCTCTTGCCTGCCTGTACCTATTCATTCGCAGAGAATGAATTGCTAATTTATGCGAATATCGAAACGAGGGAAGCAGAAAGTGCTTACGGTGTAAAGAACGGTGATGTAATCGCAAAATTTACGGTTGCGGCCGACGGCGCATTGGTGTTTGAGTCTGCCGCTGTGCCATTATTCGCAGACGTGGGTGCACGGTATGCGTTAACTCAAACCTCGCCTATCCCTACTTCCGATTTCGGGTTACGTGAATGGGTAAACATTGACAATGATGAACAAGGGTTTTAGACTTCAGCTTTTGATTTGGCGCGGACAGAATACAGCGGCGGCGCATTACGGGCAATCGGCAGCATGGCAATTACCGAGGATGAACTTTTGGTCTTTGGTATTAACCGCACATTACCCGAATGATATCCATAGTTATCTCCGCAGCTGAGAGTCTTCACGCTGCCATGAGCGAAGCGGTTGTACCGGTCGTACAGCTCATCCAATTGGTTTTGCATCTGGTGTCGCCCCACGTTAGTGACACAGGATACCATAGTGGGGTTCCATACGCGCTATACAAAAGCCGCAGACTCCGTTTCCGGAGAGCCGCGGCTTTTGCACTGCTGATATTCATTCCCAAACGTATCCTACGCTGTCCTGTGTATTGACATAGCCGGCGCTGCGGAGGGCATCCCAGTCGTACTTCGTCGCCATCAGCGCCTTGCCTTCGAAGGTATAGACTCCGTAACAGGTCTCCCATCTTCCAAATTCCGCGCCAGGCACGAACCTCTCGGTGATGATGTACTTGCCGCCCACCGTCAGGCCAAAGAAGCTGCCCGCATCGGCGGTAGCGTTTTCGAGCGAAAAGAGCTTTTGCCCGCTCTCAACATCGAAAAACGAGGTGTAGTCTTCCGCCTCGGCAGGCGTGTCACTGCCGGAACCGGTGGCGATCAGTTTCCCATCGTGGGTAAAGAAGCGCAGGCCGATATATCCGTAGTCGGGGCGGTATTGATAGGCGTCCCAATGATACGGCAATTTGAGCAGAATCTTGCCATCCGCATCCTCGACCCACAGATACATGCTGTTAGAGACAAAGTATCTGCCTGCCGCGATTTCCTCTTTCGCAGTCGGGATGCTTGCCATTAGGCGGACCGCGACGGCGATTGCCTGCTCGCGCGTATAGTCTGTGCGCGGCGAGAACGTGCCGTCGCCCATACCAACCATGAGGCCCATCCCGCATACGCGCGCGACGTCATCCTGCGCCCAGGCGGAAATCACTTGCGCATCGGAGAAGGTTAGGCCATCGTCAAAACGCTGCAAATGGAAATATGCCGCCATGCGCCCCACGATTGCCGCCGCTTCTTCCCGCGTGAGGCTGTCGGTCGGCGCAAAGAAGCCGCCGCCCTTGCCTTCGACGATTCCGAGCGCATACAGCGCGGCGATGTGCGCGTTATCTGTATCGGAGAACGGCGCTTTGCCCTCAGGCGCGGAAGGATAAATCGGCTTTGCGCCAAAGCCGTACCGCTCGAAGAAATCCGTCTCCCCGCTGGCGTTTGATTCGTTCAATGCGCCGGAATAGGCGATTGAGCCCTGCATCGCGCCAATCGTCTCATAGGCGAGTTCGCAGAATTCTTCGCGGGTGATGCCCGCCTTGTAATCGCAGGTCTGCAGGCTTGAGGGCAATATCCCATAACGGTCGGCGTCGTTGATATAGTCCTGCGCCCATGTTGAGTACGTATGTTCATAATAGATATTATACAAGTCGGAGTAAAGCGACAAGCCGTCATACTCGGCTACAACGTCCAAATGTGCGAGCTGGCCCTGTGAGAAGTTGAGCTCCACTTGCACCGTCCCGCCCGTCTGCTGCGGCACAACTGCCGCTATCCGCTCACGGTAGGCGCTCATCTCTGTTCCGGTAGGCGTCAGGTAGACTGAGATAGTATCGGGCAAGCCGTCATAGCGAACCGTCAGCAGCACTTTGCGCGGCAGCGTATACCAGTTATCCGCTTTGTCAATCCGCGTTCCGTCCGTAGCGGTAAAGGCGGCAACCGACGGAGCCTTATATTTGTCAGCGAGCGCCAGCGGCGTCAGGGCGCGCAGGTCGATGCTCCCGGCCGATACCGTGCCGTCGGCGGCGGTGAAAGCGGCCTCCATCGTCAGCTCCTTACAGGCGGGATCGACGGGCACAATGTAGGTCTGCCCCACCTTCCAGGCTTTGGCTTCATTTTCCGCATCGAGATAATGCAGGCTCCTGCTGAACCCGTCCGCGTATTCCGCGCGCCCCGCGATGTGGATATTCCATGTCCCCGGCGTATCGCCGATGATCGGGATGACGAAGGAAATTTCGCCGCCGCAGTCGGTGTCCTCGTAGGTAATCGTCCGTTCCAGCGCCGCAATCGGCGACAGTCCCGCTCCATATACGGCCGCACCGGACGATATGCCGACAATCATGATAAATGCCAACAGGATCGCTGTTGCAAATTTCCATATTCTCTTCATGGCTCCTCCTCACCTTTCAAGTCATTTTACGCTCATTATATCATAGCTGCAAAATGACTTCAATCATTGAAATATATATAAAATGGAAAGAAGCGTCTGGCGCATGAAGGCAAAAGTAGGTTACCGTCTTTATTTAAGGACACCCCGACCCATCTTGGTGTTACGGTATAACCCTCCATGCGGATGGACGCCTCCGGTAGTGTCAAGTTTTATGCGCAAATTAGAAAACAACCATTTGGCGAATAGCAGATTAGCCGGCGATAGATTCATCTGAAACACCGTATTGCAGGTGCTTCATGTTCATGTATTTCTTGTTGCCCCACTGAGTACCGGCCACATGGCGCAGCCTAGCACAAACCAACATTAAGGCAGAATTGCCGTCAGGAAAAGCGCCAACTACCCGAGTGCGCCTGCGGATTTCCCGGTTCAGGCGCTCAATGGCGTTATTCGTGCGGATTCGTGTCCAGTGTTCAAAAGGGAAATGAGTGTAGGTTAGGGTCTCTTCGATGCCGTTTTCCACCTTTTTAGCGGCTTCGGGCAGCTTCATTTCCCGGAGAGATTGAACAACAGCTTTTGCCTTTTCTCTGGAGGCTTCTTTGCTCTCCTGGGCGTGTATGGCCTTGAGCATTTTGGCGACAATCTTGGATTTGGAGCGGGGAACGACCGAAAAGACATTGCGGTAGAAATGAACAACACAACGCTGGTATTTGGCGTCAGGAAACACCTCATACACAGCCTCCAGCATCCCAAGGCTTTTGTCGCCAACGATGAGTTTGACACCATCCAGTCCACGGCTTTTCAGCCACTGGAAGAAGCTGATCCAACTGGCCTTATCCTCCTTCATTCCTTCGGCAGCACCAATTACCTCCCGGTAACCATCCTCATTCACTGCGATGGCCACCAGAATCGCGACGTTCTCATACTCTCCGCCCCAATTGCGCTTCAGATAGATGCCGTCCACATAAACATAGGGGTACTTCCCGCCCTGCAAGGGGCGGTTACGCCAATCCTCAATATGGACATATGCCTTCTTGTTCAGTTCGCTGATAGTGCTGGGAGATACCTTGCTGCCCCACAGTGCCTCGGTGATATCCTCCACACGGCGTACCGACACGCCGGCTAGATACATCTCAATCAGTGCCTCCTCCACTGAGCTTTCCCGGCGACGGTAACGCTCTATGATTGCAGTTTCAAAGGAAACCCCTTTTAGTCGGGGCATCTTTAAGGTGACATCTCCTGATGTGGTGGTCAGATTACGGTTGTAATGGCCGGAACGGTAGCCTTGGCGAGCCTCGGTGCGTTCATACTTCGCTGCCTGAGTTAGAGCTTCCGCTTCCTTTTCCAGCAAGTCGTTGAGTGTTTCCTCCACACTGCCTCGAACCAGCTCTTTTAACTCGCTCTTGATGATTTCCTCATTTAGTTGTACAATTTTCTTGGACATGGGTGCAGCCTTCCTTTCGGTGAACTTGGTTGTGGTAACTTTATTCTACCAAAAGGCTGAATCCCTGTCCTTTTTTTATTTGCGCAACTTATTGTACCTTATCAAGTGTGATTATCGCCGTTTTGAATAAAAATACAAAAAGTATAAATAAAAAAAGGACAGGGATTCAGCC
>CALLZZ010000474.1 GCA_937858235.1 uncultured Clostridia bacterium | reverse complement strand
AGCGCTTGTACTGCAAAAGGTTCCGTTGGGCGGTGTATTGGGACTGCTATGGCTATTATCTCCGTTGTTAATCCGATGGCTGGGCAAGCCCACCACACAAAACGTGCCGGTGCGGGAAAAAGATCGTGCATTTTTGCTCTATCAGGCCTCTTTGATTTGGCGCTACTTTGAAGAGAATCTACAGGAGGAAACCCACTATCTACCACCAGATAATATACAGGAAACACCGATTCCGGATGTTGCGTATCGGACGTCCCCAACGAATATTGGTATGGCATTGCTCAGTTGTCTCAGTGCCTGCGACTTGGGTCTGGCAGAGGAAAAACGGGTGTTTCTGTTGATTTCCCATATGCTGGATACAGTGGAGCAGCTGCCTAAGTGGAATGGGCACTTGTATAATTGGTATAACACCCGGTCGGCGCAGCCCATGAAACCGATCTTTGTTTCCACTGTTGACAGCGGAAATCTGTGCGGGTGTCTGATCGCTCTGTCGGAAGGACTGAAGGAAAAAGAACAGTTTGAACTGAGCAAACGGGCAAAAAGCCTGGCAGATGGGATGGATTTTGCACCGTTGTATGATGGCGGGCGAAATCTATTCTATATTGGATACGATTGTGCCACAGAAACCTATTCTGAGAGCCGGTATGATTTAATGGCCAGCGAGGCACGTCTATCCAGCTATATTGCAACGGCACGAGGCGACGTGGATGTGCGGCATTGGGTGCATTTAAATCGTAGCCTAGTAGGAAGACGCCGCTATTGCGGAATGGTTTCCTGGTTTGGCACCATGTTTGAATATTTTATGCCCCAGTTGCTGTTACCCTCGCCGTCCGATTCTATGATTTATGAAACGCTGTGCTTCTGTGTCTGTGCGCAGATGGAGTGGGGGGCAGCGAAACAGGTGCCGTGGGGAATTTCGGAATCTGCCTTTTACGCATTGGATCCTAGTGACCACTATCAATATAAGGCGCACGGCATTCCTGCCCTTGGCGTCAAACGAGATTTGGATCAGGATCTGGTTATTGCGCCCTATGCCTCCTTTTTAACCTTAAATCTGGTGCCTAAGGCAGCGGTTAAAAACCTGAAATGGCTGCGCACCCTGGGAACAGAAGGCCGATACGGTTTTTACGAGGCGATTGATTTTACACCCGAGCGATTAAATGGACAGAAAAACGGAATACCGATACGCAGTTGGATGGTGCATCACCTTGGTATGAGTCTCATTGCCATCAATAACGCGCTGACGGAGCAGTGCATGGTGCGCCGTTTTCTCAGCGAGCCCAGTATGGGGGCTTATCAGGAGTTGCTTCAGGAGAAAATCCCGGTGACAGCACCTATTATGGAAGGACAGTCGTCCAAAGAGAAAAGGCAGAATAATATGATAAAAAGCCAGTGGGAAGAACAGGGAAAAGGAAATAACATTGGCCGTCCGGCCTGCCACTTGTTGTCAAACGGAAGCTATTCCGTATTGCTGACAGGCGATGGATCAGGCTGGTCTCAGTGCGATGGGATACGGCTTACCACCAATCAGGATGGAGTTGCACTGATGATTCGCATGGAGGATCAGATTTACCCTGTATTCCCGGCAGGTCAATGTGGAGAACAGCTGCAATGGAAGTTTTTAGAAAACCGCGCGGTGTTCCGGTTTCAGGGAGCCTTTTTTACGGCGGAAGAGACGGTCAGTGTCAATGCCGGGCACAACGGGGAACTGAGAAGCTTTCGGTTCCACTTTGAGGAACTTACCAATGGCCTGGAGGTGCTGGTCTATTTTCGGCCAGTGCTGACTTCGCAGAGCAGCTATTTAGCCCATCCGGCGTTCTCCAGTCTTTCCATTATGACCTTTGGGACGCAAAATGGTGTGGTGTTCCAAAAACTGAACGGAGACGAAGCGGATCGTGTGTTGACGGTTAAGTGGAGTGCAAAAAAAGCGACTTGGACAACAAATCGTTTCCAGGCCGTGAATGGGGTAGCAGTTGGGGGCGGGTCCAAAGAGGGAACGATATTAGATCCCTGCCTTCAGCTGCGCATACCGGTAGAGAGTGCGCAGTTGGAGTTCCAGCTTGCGATGACTTACGAGCCAATTCAGAAAAGTAAGCAAGCGGTGCGGAGCGTTTTGTCCAGTGGTTTGGGTGGTGCTTCCGGGCTGTTTGGACGGATCCTGGAAAAGAGCAGACCACTTACTGCCATGCCGCTACAGATGTCGCAGTTGCTATCCCGTCTGATTTTCCCCGATGCAAATCCCTATGCGGCTCATACGCGAGGACAGGAATCCCTCTGGTCGTTTGGCATTTCGGGAGACGATCCGATTCTTGCAGCGATATTGGAAGAAGGTGAGCTGGATTGGGGGGCTCAACTTGGGCTGCAACATGGAATGGCTTCACATTTGGGATTCTGCTATGATTTGGTGTATTTGTTGCCAAGCACGGGTAATGGCTCGATTGCACAGAAGCTGAGAGAAAACCTGGCCCACCTAAACTTAGCGGAGCAAATCGGAGCCCGTGGCGGAATCCACTTGATCTACAAGGAACAAGAAGGCGCGGATGCGATTTTGTCCTATGCCACACTTGTTTTGCAAAGTCCAACGGAATGGGAGCAGCAGCCATGTCCGGATCTGGACCCCATTGAACCGTATAAGCTTCCCCAGGCTGTCCATTCGCCGGAATGGAAATGGGTTGGATCGGAGTTCCGAATGCTCACCCACGGCGGACTGTTGCCGCTGCGTTGGAGCCATATTCTGGCTAACGATCAGTTTGGGTGGATGGCAGACGAGGCGGGAACCGGACACATGTGGTATTTGAATTCCCATGAGAATCGGCTTACCCCGTGGCAAAATGATCCTCTGGCGGACGCTGGACCGGAGGCACTCATGTTGGCGGGCAGCAGCAAAGAAATCAATCTCTTTGCCGCTCGGGATGGTTATGAGACGGAAGTAATCTATGGTGTCGGTTATGCTGTGTGGAAAAAGAATGTCGATGACCTACAGACCGAAGTAACCGCATTTGTGCCGCCCGATTGTGCGGTACGGGTCTTTGTAATTCGGTGTTCTGGAGGAAATAAACGACAACAGTTACGCTGGACACTGACAGGACGGATGTCTGACCGAGAGGACAACAGCCGGTTCCTGCAAGGCACGACAGAGGGAAATCTTCTGTTGCTTCGCAACCCGTCAAACACCCTCTTCCCGGGGCAGACCATGCTGATAACGGCCTCAGAAGCATGCACCATAACCGGGAATAATCCCTACGACGTGGTTTGCACGCTGGGGGAGGAAACAATTCTCATTGTTGGTGCCTATCGATCCGAAGCGGAGCGAACCCAGATGCTGACACTGCTGGATCAGAATGTAGCAAAGCAGGCGTTGGAACGCACAAAGCTTTGGTGGCAGCAAAAAGCATCTCCGCTGGAGATTCAGACACCGGAGAAAGCGTTGGATCACTATATCAATTCTTGGGCATTGTATCAGGTCATTGCCTGTCGACTCTTTGGTCGGAGCGGGTTATACCAGTGCGGAGGTGGCTATGGCTTCCGAGACCAGCTTCAGGATGTCTGCGCACTGATCCCCACCGATCCAGAGCTGGTGCGGGAGCATATACTCCGTTGCTGTGCCCACCAGTTTGAAGAAGGAGATGTACAGCACTGGTGGCATCCGGAAGGAACAACGTTGCCGGACCGCGGTGTCCGTACTAAGATCAGTGATGATTTGCTGTGGCTGCCTTATGTAGTCAGCCTTTGGACGGAGGTATACGGAGACGATGACCTGTTAGAGGTATCTGCACCCTTCCTTCGTTCGCCGGTTCTCAGCAGCAATGAACGGGAGCGTTATGAACGCCCAGAATGTTCCGATCAATCCGCTACCGTATATGATCATTGTATGCGCGCTATCGAGTGTGTTCTGAGCCGAGGTGTAGGAGAACATGGCCTATGCCGCATTGGTACTGGTGACTGGAACGATGGTATGAACCGTATCGGAGAAAAGGGCCGAGGCGAAAGTGTCTGGCTGACCTGGTTCCTTGCGGGGGTGTTGGATCGCTGGACAACGGTGGCCCAGGCGAAAGGGCAGGAAAAGACAGCAGAGCGTTACCAAGCTCTTTCCAGGCATTTTGTACAGCAGGCAAATGCAGCCTGGGATGGCGGGTGGTACCTGCGTGGCTATGATGATGATGGCCGCCCCTTTGGCAGCCGCGGAAACGCAGAGTGCGCGATTGACTCCATTGCCCAAAGCTTTTCCGTCTTTGCGCCGAATCCAGACAAAGAACGGAGTGGGAAAGCCATTGCATCTGCGGTGCAGCGCCTGTGGGATGAAAGAAGCGGTACGATTGCGCTTCTATCGCCGCCCTTTGCCGGGTTAACTGATCCGGGGTATATCCGGAATTACCCGCCTGGGGTACGGGAAAACGGGGGACAGTACACGCATGGTGCGATCTGGCTGGCTCGTGCCAGCTATCGTTCCGGTCAAAGTGAGACAGGATATGAGCTGCTGCGGGAACTGCTTCCAGAACGGCATGACCATCAAATCTACTTGTTAGAACCTTATGTCCTAGCGGGGGATGTGTGTACGGCAGATGAGCAGCTGGGACGAGGCGGTTGGAGCTGGTATACCGGTGCCGCGGGGTGGTACTATCGTACGGTGCGGGAAGAGTTGCTTGGCCTTACCTTGCAAAATGGTGTTCTGACTATTCACCCTAAGCTGCCGGCGAAATGGAAAGAATGCCATGTTGTGTGGAGGCTGCCAGGCTTGGAGCTGGAGATTGAACTGAAACGGGGAACGTTGGAAGGGGTACTGTTGGATGATGTTCCGGCCAACAATACCATCGACTGTCGCCAGTTGGACGGAAAACACCGCATTCAGGTGATACTGCCCGCAGGAGAATTGGACTGAGGGTGCTTGTGTTATTGAGATACGCAATGTATAATATATAATCAGGTATCTATACAAGTGATTGTAAAGAGAAAAGGAGGTGGCCGGTATGCAATCGCCCATTCGGATTGAGCTGATGCCTGGCGTATTTCTTACTACGGTACAAACACGGAAATTTAAAAGTAGTTATTGGTCAATACGGCTGCTGACCCCGCTGTCCGAGGAAACAGCTGCTATGAATGCAGTGTTGCCACGCGTCCTTCGCCGCGGAACTGCCAGTTGTCCCGATCAGGAGCAGCTGGCAGCCGCGCTGGATGAAATGTATGGTGGTGCTGTGGAGCCACTGGTTGGAAAACGCGGAGAGGTTCACTGCTTTGGATTTGTGGCAAGCTTTTTAGATGATGCATTGGTCCCAGACGAGACTCCACTGCTGGATGATGCGGCAAATCTGTTGGGAGACCTGCTTCTGCGTCCGGCTACCCATAATGGTCGGCTGAAAAGCGACTATGTGGACAGCGAACGAGAAAATCTGATTTCTGAAATTAAAAGTCAGATCAACGACAAGCGGACCTATGCACAGATTCTCATGACGGAGGCCATGTGCGATCAGGAGTCGTTTCGGCTGAACCGATTGGGCAATTTGGAGCAAGCGCAGAAAATCAACGTAGGACGGCTGAACAGTCACTATCAGGAGGTGCTGTCTACCGCCCGGATTGAGGTCTATTATTGTGGGTCAGCCGGTTCAGAGCAGGTAGAACAGGCCTGGCGGGAAGCATTGATGGGACTGCCTCGCTATCAGGTACAGCCGCTGCCGGAAACAACCTTGTGCATGCCCACAGAGGTGCGGCATGTGACGGAGCATCTGGATGTAACACAAGGGAAGCTGGTCATGGGGTTCCGCACGGGAACCGATTTGACCAGCTCCCATTACCCGGCGCTGATGGTGGCAAATGCTATTTTTGGCGGCACGTCAAACTCGAAGCTTTTTTTGAACGTGAGGGAACGGCTGTCTTTGTGCTATTATGTCAACTCCAGTCTGGATAAGTTTAAAGGACTGATGGTAGTACAGGCGGGCGCGGAGTTCGATCAGATGGAACAGGTTCGAGGGGAGATCATGGCGCAGTTAGAACTGGTGAAAAATGGTGCCTTTACGGAGGAAGAGCTGCAGGCAGCCAAAAGTGCGCTGGTGCGTACCTATCGTGGGGAGCTGGATGTGCCCAGTCAATTGGAGGACTTTTGGTTTGGCCAAAATTTGGCTGGCTTGCAATTTGCCCCGGATGTTTTGGCTGCGTTGGTAGAGGATGTAGATGCCCAGCAGGTGGTAGAAGTGGCCGATGCGATCCAACTGGATACGGTTTACTACCTCATGGGATCCGAGCTGGAGAGGAGAAAGCAAAGTGAATAGAAGGCAATTTCCACGACTGGGAGAAACCTGCTTTGAAGCAGAGTTGGACAACGGTCTGCACATTTGCGTGGTGCCTCGCTCCGGCTATTTGAAATCCTACGCCTTTTTTGCGACCAGCTACGGTGGTATGAATCTGCGTTTTCGCACAGAGGAGGGTTGGCAGGATTCTCCTGCTGGCGTAGCTCATTTCTTGGAGCATAAGCTGTTCGAAACCAAAGAAGGTAATGCCCTCCAGATGTTTTCGGTCAACGGTGCCTCTCCTAACGCATTTACTGGAGCAGATTTGACTGGATACTACTTTGAGTGTACGGACAAGTTCGAGGAAAACCTGCGGCTTCTCCTCTCCTTTGTCTCTGAACCGTACTTTACACCAGAGAGCGTAGAGAAAGAGCAGGGGATCATTGAGCAAGAGATTCAGATGATTGAGGATAATCCGGACTGGTGTCTGTATCAAAACCTGCTGCGCGCCCTGTACCAGCAGCATCCCATACGGATTCCTCTGGCAGGGAGCAAGGCGTCCATCGCCGAGATTACGGTGGATGCCCTTTATCAGTGTCATCAGGCATTCTATCATCCGGGCAATATGATTCTTTGCGTTGTGGGGGATGTAGATCCGGAACAGGTAGCTGCCATTGCACAGGAAGTGCTACCGACGGGGCACCGAGGCAGAACGGAAAAGGATCTGGGGAAACCAGAGTCTACGATCCCCGCAAAGAAAAGAATTGTGCAGCAGATGGAGGTTTCCTCCCCTAATTTCCTGCTGGGCATGAAAGCCACACCCCATCCAGAAGGAGAGGAAAACCTTCGGCTCCAGTTGTTGGGTGATCTGGCAGGAGAGGTCTTAGCGGGTGATTCCAGTCCCCTCTATGCAAAGCTTTACAGCACAGGGCTGATTGACAAAAGCTTTTTTGTGTCCTATGAAAGCTATCCCAATGCAGCCTTTCTGGTTATGGGCGGGGAGAGCAAGCAGGTAGATGCTGTAGTAGCGGCAATTTTGGAAGAAGGGGAGCGAATACAAAAAGACGGGATTGATCCGGGGCTGTTCTGTCGCTGCAAAAAGGCGGCCTATGGCAGTCGAGTGAGAGCGCTGAATTCCATGGAGCATGTCTGTGTGCGGCTGGTGGAAGGAAAAATGAAAGGTTATCATTATTACCGATTTGCTGATCTGTATGATCAAATTACGGTGGAAGAGGTACAGTACTTTTTAGAGCATTTGATCAGTCCGGCTCACGCCGCCCTGTCTGTGGTGGAACCCAAGGAAGTAGGCAGCGCGTAAGGAAACCGAAGAGATAGAAAAGAGAGGATGACTTGATCGTATGAATCCCATTGTATTCCCAGGGTTGGGATTGACCGTCCACATCCAGCGCGTAGCATTTCAGCTATTTGGAAGAAGTGTATACTGGTACGGCATTATCATAGCCGTTGGCTTTTTACTGGCTACAATTTTCTGCTGTAAGCAGGCTCATCGATTTGGCATCAGGCAGGATGAACTGCTGGATATGCTGCTGTTTGCCTTACCGATTGGTATCATCTGCGCCAGAATTTATTACGTTATTTTCAATGCACAGCTTTATTTTACTGAAGAAGGACAGTTTAGCTGGGGCGATGCCATTGCCATATGGGATGGCGGCATTGCCATCTATGGTAGCATTATTGGCGGAGCCTTGACGTGTCTGATTTTCTGCCATGTCCGGAAGATCCCGTTCCTGGCTATGGCAGATCTGGCTGTCTTGGGTCTTCTAATCGGCCAGTGTATCGGACGGTGGGGCAACTTTATCAACCAGGAGGCATTTGGTGGCCCATGTACGTTGCCATGGCGGATGGCTCTTAATATCAATGGGCAGTACATTACAGTACATCCGACCTTTTTGTACGAATCCTTGTGGAATGCTGTGGGATTCTGCATTCTGTTTTTCTTGATTCGGAGGCTACGCACCTTTGATGGAGCATTATTTTTGAGTTATCTTCTGTGGTATGGCTTGGGACGGTTCTGGATTGAGGGACTGCGCACCGACAGTCTCTACCTGTTCCAGACTGGCATTCGCGTTTCTCAACTGGTTGCAGGGCTGTCTGTGATTCTTGCAGCAGTGCTTTTGATTCGCAACCTAGTGATCGTAAAGCATAAGCCAGAACACCTATGGGTCAATCGGGTGGAAAAAAGTGCGTAGTAATGAACAGAAAAAGTAAGGAGGACAAGCAACTATGGCGACAATCATTGATGGAAAGGCTCTTGCAGCAAAGTGCAAGAACGAGGTAAAGATTGCAGTGGCATCCATGGAACAGAAACCTAAACTGGCAGTTATCCAGGTAGGAGAAGATCCTGCCTCTCAGGTATATGTTAAAAACAAGCGGAAAGACTGTGAGGAATGTGGGATACTCAGCGAAGAGTTTGGCCTACCGGCTGACTACGGTCAGGAAGCACTGCTAAAGGTGATCCGCAGCCTGAATGAACGGAAAGACATTGACGGTGTTCTCTGCCAACTCCCGCTGCCAGCGGGCTACGACTACGATGAAGAGACCGTTCTTCTGGTGATTGATCCCCGAAAGGATGTGGATGCCTTCCACCCCTACAATGTTGGACACGTTATGATTGGTGATCCCAGTTTTCTGCCCTGTACTCCCGCAGGTGTGATTCGAATGCTGGACGAATATGAGATCAGTGTGGAAGGGAAGCACTGCGTAGTGGTAGGTCGCAGTAATATTGTTGGAAAGCCCATGGCAATGCTGTTGCTCCATCGAAATGGTACCGTAACCGTTTGCCACAGCCTTACCCCTGACTTGGCTGCCATTACCCGACAAGCGGACATTCTGATCTCTGCTGTAGGTAGACGGAATGTCATCACTGCGGATATGGTAAAGGAAGGTGCGGTGATCATTGACGTGGCTATGAATCGGAACGAACAGGGAAAGCTCTGTGGGGATGTAGACTTTGAACCAGTATCCCAGGTTGCATCCTATATCACACCGGTACCTGGTGGCTGTGGCCCCATGACACGTGCTATCCTGATGGAGAACACACTGCGTGCAGCAGTGGCTCACGGAAAGTAAGATTTAGCTTCTCAAATACATAGCAGTAAAAACGGTCAGCGCTCTCCAGAAGAAAAAGCGCTGGCCGTTTCAGTATGTTTTAAGATCAAAGTGTTTGAATGGTATCGGCAAAAGCAGAATACTTTTTTATCTTGGCATCACAATCGGCCTGATCCGCTCCATTGGTCAGGATATAGAGTTTAATCTTCGGCTCTGTCCCGGAAGGTCGGATAAGGAAGGTACTGCCATCAGACAGGTCATACGCGACTACGTTGGAGTCCTTCAACTCCATAGGTTTTACTTTACCGGTGCCGGGTACCGTTGCGGTACCAGCAAGATAGTCCTTTTGCAGAATAACTGGTGTGCCAGCCACTTCGGTTAACGGTGACTCACGCAGCTTCTGCATGATAGAAGCCATGCGGGTCATACCGTCCAGTCCGGGCATAACCAGGTTGATGGTAGCCTCACTATAATAGCCATATTTAGCATAACAGTTCTGAAGGGCATCGTAGAGAGTCTTGCCTTGATCGGCATACCAAGCGGCCATTTCCACAATGAGGACGATAGCGGTGACTGCATCCTTGTCCCGGACGTAATCGCCCAGCATATAGCCAAAGGATTCCTCGAAGGAGAAAAATACCTTACCCATACCAGATTTTTCCAGTGTGTCCTTTTTCTCCGCTAGGAACTTAAATCCGGTAAAAGTGCGAGCTGTGTTGATTTTATTAACAGCGCAAACTTTATCTATCATTTGCGTGGTGACAATTGTGGTATTGGCGTAAGCGTTTTCCGGCATTGTATTTGCCCGCTTTTTTGCGCCGATTAGATAGTCCAGTAAGAGAACACCGGTTTGATTGCCCGAAAGCACTTCGTAATTGCCGGAGGCGTTGCGAACCATTACGCCCACTCGATCCGCATCCGGATCGCTGCCGACGATTAGATCACAACCGTTGGCTTTGGCGAGTGCGACTGCCAGCGTAAAGCTTTCCGCATTTTCTGGGTTTGGAGACTGTACAGTGGGGAAGTTACCATCAACAACCATCTGTTCCGGGACGCAGAGAACATGCTTCATGCCCAGTCGCTTCAACGCTTCTGGGATCAGCTGATAGCCGGTACCATGGAAGGGGGTATACACCAACGAAAAATGGTCTGCTACTCGGGCAACGCAAGCTGGGTCATTGACAAGTCCCATCACTTCAGACAAAAATGCTTCATCGGTTTCCTTGCCCAACAGTGTTATCATGCCAACGGAAATGGCTGCATCGTAGTCCATGCGCTGAATGGAATCGAAAACGCCCAGTTCTTTCATTTTCGCTGCAATGGCAGCGGCGTGTTTGGGTGGGAGCTGTGCTCCGTCCTCCCAGTATACCTTATACCCATTATATTCCTTTGGGTTATGGGAAGCTGTCACATTAATACCAGCTTTGCAGCCATACTTTCGCACTGCGAAAGAAAGCTCCGGAGTGGGGCGCATACCTGAAAAGAGGCGAACGCGAATGCCGTTGGCAGCCATCACACAAGCGGCTTCCTTGGCAAAGGTATCGGAACGATTGCGGCAGTCAAAACAAATGGCAACCCCTTGTTCACAGGCGGCGGAACCCTCTGCCTTTACGACCTCGGCAAACGCCTGGGTTGTGTGTCGAATGACATGAATGTTCATCTGATGGAGTCCGGTACACATGGTACCCCGGAGTCCGGCTGTGCCGAAGGACAGTTGGTCAAAGAAGCGGCTTTCAATCTCTTTTGGATCATTGCCGATTCCTTTCAGCTCAGCTCTTTCTTCCGCAGAGAGTGCATCGCTGTTCAACCATGCTTGATAAGCTTCCATAAAAGACATGACAAATACCTCCGATCAGATAACGGTACGACTCCATTTCGGCGCCGTCACTTGTGGTATAGGGAGCCTTCATTGATTTTAAATGCGCGGTAAATTTGCTCCAAGACCATAACGCGAGCCAAATGATGGGGGAAGGTCATAGGAGACATAGAGAGTTTTAAAGTGGCCTTTTGTTTGATAACGGTGTGTAGGCCGTAAGAGCTGCCAATGAGGATGGCCAGATTAGAGTGACCGGAGACAGCCCACTGTTGCAACTGATGAGCCAGCGCTTCGCTGGACAATTCCGTTCCTTCAATACACATAGCGATTACCACGGCCTTTTTCGGAAGCTTTGCTAGAATCGTCTGCGCCTCCTTTTCCAATGCAGCGTCTATTTCAGCCGGAGCAGGTACAGAAGGCAACCGTGCTTCCGGAAGCTCAATCAAATCTAGTTTGCAGCAGCTTTTCAGCCGTTTTTGGTATTCTTCTACCGCAGCTATGTAAAACTTCTCTTTGAGTTTTCCCACGCAGATTAACGTAATATTCAGCATAGCATCTACCGTGTCAAACTGTAAAAAGTTCGGAGCATTGATCGCTGGGGAGGACAGCCAGCTCAGGAGTCAGATGTGCCCGTTTCAGAGCGGTTTGCACCACTGTCTGCGCCCGTTCCGGAGAGTTATTCTCAGGGCTGAGATGTGCTAAGAGCAACGTTTGGGTTCCGGCAGCTGCCAGGGATACAGCAAATTCCGCACTGGCTTCGTTGGATAGATGACCCCGATCACTGAGAATGCGTGTCTGTAACGCATAGGGATAAGGGCCGGTGCGGAGCCAATCCTCGTCATGGTTGGCTTCAATCAGAGCCAAATCCGCTCCGAAAACCGCGTCTAGAACAATGCTGGTGACTCGGCCGAGATCCGTGGCAATTACTGCAATTTTTTGATGATTAGAAATACGGTAGCCAACGCTGTCTGCCGCATCATGGGAGGTGGAAAAGGATTGAATCGACAAATCACCAATGGCGAAATCACTCCCGGCTGGCAGAGGTTGCAGTAGATCACGGATAATTGGAACTTTTCGTGCGAGAACTAAGCTGGTACCTGGAGTTGCGTAAACGGGAACCGGATGATGTTTCAGGAAAACCGGAAGACCTGAAATGTGATCTGTGTGTTCGTGGGTGATCAAGATACCGGAAAGATCATCCGGGGTTAGACACGCTGTGTTCAGTCGCTGCCGCATTTTGCGGCAGGAAATGCCAGCGTCCACCAGTATAGCTGTGTTGCTGCTGCTGATTAGCGTGCAGTTTCCACGGGAACTGCTGGCAAAAGTACGCAGTTGCAAGGCAATGTGCCTCCTT
This sequence comes from uncultured Clostridia bacterium, assembly GCA_937858235.1. Classification (GTDB taxonomy): domain Bacteria; phylum Bacillota; class Clostridia; order Oscillospirales; family Oscillospiraceae; genus Onthomonas. The sequence continues at coordinate 9,156 of CALLZZ010000474.1, read as the reverse complement.
ATGTTTCAGTTCTGAAGCAAGAGCGGCAGCTGGATGCTGCCGCCTTAAAAGGTCTATGTTGCGTTTATCAGACAGCATCTTGATTGACATCATCTTCAGCGATATTAACAATCTGAATGTCGGCGCCTACACCGCAGAGTTTACCGACCAGATTTTCATAACCGCGTTCAATATAATGAATACAGGAAATCTCAGTGGTGCCGGAAGCAGCCAACCCTGCGATTACCATGGCAGCGCCGGCACGGAGATCACAGGCACGAAGGGGAGCGCCTGTCAGGTGCCCAACCCCTTCTACCACAGCAACCTTGCCGTCTACTTGGATTTCCGCGCCCATACGCTTGAATTCATCCACATAGCGGTAGCGATTCTCCCAAATGCCTTCATTGATAATGCTGGTTCCACCGTTGGCAAGACAGAGGCAGGCGGCCATTTGCGGCTGCATATCGGTAGGGAACCCGGGATAGGGCATGGTCTTGATATTTGTGCGCTGAATATCACTGGTGCGGGTGACAATGATGCTGTCGCCCTGTTCATCGATCTGGATACCCATTTCCTCCAGCTTTGCAGTGATGCAGTCCATGTGTTTTGGGATGATATTGCGAATGGTAACGCAACCGCCGGTAGCCGCCACAGCAGCCATATAAGTGCCAGCTTCGATTTGGTCAGGAATGATGGAGTAGGTACCTCCATGGAGAGAGGCTACGCCGTGAATCTTAATCACGTCTGTGCCCGCGCCCATAATATTGGCACCCATGGAGTTGAGGAAGTTTGCTACATCTACAATGTGAGGTTCTTTGGCTGCGTTTTCAATTACAGTCAATCCGTCGGCCAAAACACTGGCCAGAATGGCGTTAATAGAAGCGCCAACGGAAACCTGATCCATGTAGATGGTAGCGCCATCCAGACGTCCCTTGGGTGCCCGAGTATAAACAAAACCGCCCTGTACGTCTACGTCTGCACCGAGTGTTTTAAAGCTTTTGATGTGCAGGTCAATGGGGCGAACCCCGAGATCACAACCACCGGGCATAGATACCTCCGCTTCACCAAACCGACCCAACAGTGCGCCGATCAGGTAGTAGGAGGCGCGCATCCGACGAGAGAGTTCATCGGGAACACGGCAGCTGCGAATATGGCTACAGTCGATTTCAAATGTGTTTTTGTTGATTGTGCGCACTTCGGCGCCCAATTCCTGAAGAATCTCCAGAACAACGGTGACATCGCTGATCTGAGGGATATTTTCAATGCGGCAACATCCGTCCACCAAAAGGGCGGCAGGAATAATAGCAACAGCGGCATTTTTGGCGCCGCTCACGTCAATTTCACCAAACAGCGGATGACCGCCGTGAATTACATATTTTTGCAAGATTGCACCTTCTTTGGTAAAGAATAAGGGTCCTCAAACAGGACAATAAAAGAAAGCAGATTTCGGATTTGCAACGAATCATAGAGCAAATCAATCATATCTGCACAGTTTTATCAATTCTACTTCACACAGTATAGCACAGAGTGATGTAAAGTCAAAGAAAAATTTTGCAGAAGAGCCAGAAAAAAGCTTTTTTAATTGGGTGAAGAAAAACAGAGAAAATGGGGCGGAAAAGGCCACAAAAACGACAAAACTTACCGCTATCCGGAAGGGGGGAAATTGCATATAATGGGGTGTGAGAAAGACGGGAGTGTGATCAGAACATGGAGATTCAAATGATCGGCGCCAATTCAATGCTGATCTATGCCAACGCAGCGGAATTAGACAAACGTAACATGGATGCAGGAACGTTAGATTTGCAGGACGTATTGCTGTTGACCCGGGAAGCTTGTTGCAAGGGCGGAGTTCCGGTAGGGGATATGCTGGAGATCGAAGCCTATTCTGACGAAGGAAGCGCACTTGTGTTTCTCCGTCTGAAAGAGTTGGAGCGGCAGTGGATTGTCTTTCCTGATTTGCCTACTCTGTTGGATGGACTGGCAGCGTTGCCGGAGCCACTTTGTGAGCAGATGGGTTTTTGGAATGGTGATTACTGTCTTTCGGCTGAGAAGAATGGAGGCATTGCCGTGCTCTCTGAGTTCGGGCGGGTGCCCTCGCGCAGAACACAGCATGTTGCTGAGGAAAATGGAGTGTTGATTTTGGAAAAGGAAGGTATAAAACGGTTGTGGACGTGTTTGCAGACTTGACAAATATGGTATACTATTAAGAATGATATTGCCCTTCTTTCTGCGTTGAATAATTACTGTAGATAGAAGCGATTAAAGGACAGAGAAGGAGTCCGCTATGCCTGCACAAAAGGGGATTAAGGTCATCGCAAAGAATCGTGCTGCCTTTCACAACTATTACATCGAAGAACGGTATGAAGCGGGAATTGAACTACGCGGTACCGAAGTGAAGTCCATTCGTGCCGGCAAAGTAAACTTAAAAGATGCTTTCTGCCAAGTGAAAAACGGTGAGCTTATTGTCTATGCCATGCATGTTTCCCCCTACGAAAAAGGGAACATATTTAATCAGGAACCAAGACGAGATCGACGGCTGCTGATGCATAAGCAGGAAATCATGCGTCTGTATGGTCGGATTAAGCAAGACGGATACGCTTTGATTCCGCTGTCCCTCTACTTTAAAAATGCACGGGTAAAAGTTGAGCTTGGAATGGCGAAGGGGAAAAAGCTGTATGATAAGCGGGATGCAGATGCAGAACGCAGCGCCAAGCGAGAAATGGATCGAACCATGAAAACCTATGGCAGAAGTTGATAGTGCTAGTATGCGCATAATAAAATAGAAATATGAAGGAGAATCTTTAAAATGGTAAAGAATCCTATCGTGACATTTGAAATGGAAAACGGAAAAACCTTTAAGGCAGAGCTTTATCCGTCTGTTGCCCCCAATACGGTCAACAGTTTTATTTCTCTGGTTAAAAGTGGTTTTTATAATGGCGTGATTTTTCACCGTGTAATTCCCGGATTTATGGTGCAGGGCGGCGACCCGACTGGTACCGGAACGGGTGGTCCCGGATACACAATTCGTGGAGAATTCACCAAAAATGGCTTCAAAAATGACCTAAAGCATGATCGTGGTGTGCTCTCTATGGCTCGTACCGCAGTGCCTGACAGTGCCGGAAGCCAGTTCTTTGTGATGGTAGCAGAAGCTCCGCATCTGGATGGTGATTATGCATCCTTTGGCAAAGTCACTGAGGGAATGGAAGTCGTAGACGAAATCGTCTTTACAAAGCGGGATTGGATGGATAAGCCTCTCCAGGATCAACGAATGAAAGCGGTTACGGTAGAGGTCTTTGACGTGGAATATCCCGCTCCGGAAAAAAAGGGTTAATTACGTTACGATACTAATGTGATAGATTGATTCGGTTCGCTGCCTCTTGATAGCGAACCGCTCTTGGGGGCGTACCGGTTTCGACGGGGACGCTGAAGTGGAAATAGCGAGCAGCGGCGCCTAACCGCTTAATAATGGGTAACTATAAATTAAAGAACAACGATAATTACGTTGCCGTCGCTGCTTAACTAAAGCAGTTGACTTCCGCACACTGCGTGCGGACGCTGATCCCGGGAGGACCACGAACCGGGCTGGGTGATGCCTTTAGTGGTAAACGTGCGTGCCGTAAGCTTTGCCGGTGCCATGAATGATGAAGCTACTGAGCTTGAGAGTGTGTCGGTTCACGCTCAGGCGAGGGAATGTAAATGATCGACTGCGCTCGGAGAAGTTTCTAGGGATACGTTTTCGGACACGGGTTCAACTCCCGTCGCCTCCACCATTTGAAAGCTGTGAATTCGTTATGAATTTACAGCTTTTTGTTTATCTTAGGAAGGATGTGTGATTGATAAGTTGCGATTTTGTAAATTATGAAAGCGCTTACCCCACGCATTACCCCTTACAGGTCTGAAACCTGCTTAATGAAACGCTCCATGCGATCCTGGGACGCTTTCCGCATTACTTTTGATGCTTCCGCGTATGTGTCCATTGTGAATGCGCTTGAGTAATGCCCTAATTGTTTCTGGACCACCTTCGGGCTGTCTCCGGCTTGCAGCGCGTTGATTGCATAGCTGTGGCGCAGATCGTGAAAACGTGTAGACTCGCAACCAATCTGTTTTACAATTGACTTGAAATGATTGTATATCGTATGGTGCTTCAGATGCATACCAGATTCGTCCGTGAATACAAAGTCGTGTTCGTTGCCCCCTAGTTTTCTGGCTGACAGTTGCCATTCAGCTTGCTCTACACGTTGGGCTTTCAACACTGCCATGACGGATGGGGCGACAGATACTACACGCGGCCTTCCGCTTTTTGTTTCACCTACAACAATGTATTTTTCCCACCGTAATCCCGTTGCAACTGGCGCTGCACTGTTATTTCTCCGAGCTCAAAGTTGATGTCTGCCCACTCCAGTCCGAGTAGTTCGGATTGCCGAATCCCGTGGATGTTTTGCACGCTCTTTGGAGAAAGCGGTGCGTGGTTTTTATCGCCTTGTATTAAATCCTTATAGTAGCTCTGCACACGCACATTAGAGAGTTTCGACAGACATATGCTTCCGATATACGGTTTTATCCGGCTTTTTATTTGGGCCTTGTATGTCCCGATCGTCCTGGGCTTGAGCGCATAGCAGTAGGTGTCTGCCCATTTGTCTAGCCAATCGCCAACTGTGATCCGGTTAGGCGCCTGATAAGTGCCGGTGTCCAGTGACCTAGTAACCTCTGTCAGCTTCTGCCGCACCTCTTTCTGGGTTTTGCCGTACACGCTGCGGTGGATCGTCTTGCCGGTTCCGCCATCATATCCGGCTACATACTGGCCTTCCCAGCGTCCGTCTGCTCGTTTGCGGATACTTCCCGCGCCATTGGCGGCTTTCTTTTTTATTGCCATTAAAAAATACACTCCTTTCTATGTTTACCGCCCCGATGATTGTTCACCGGGGCGGTTGTTTGTTTTATGCTTGGCAATCATATTTTTTAGTCAGCATTTGAAGCGCCATATTCAGCCTGCTCGGCAGTAAAGCCCTCGTATTGAAGCTGTTCCACCAACCTCTTATGCGAAAAAGTATCATAGTCGTTATATGCTTCCGCTTTCTTCACGGCTTGTTCCTTCCAGTCCGCGCCACAATGCTTTGCTGCATACTTCGAATCTTCTTTCGAGAAACCCTCATACTCTAATTGCTCTGCAAGCCTAGATTCAGAAAAAGCATCATAATCCAAGTAATCGTTTGCTTTCTGCAAGGCCGCTTCTTTTTCTCCGGATAAATCCTCGGTCGTGGTATCGGTGGCGTCTTCGTTTGTGGTATAGTCTGCATCAGTATCCGCTGTATCGGTATTGTCCTCATAGGTATCATCTGTTTCTATGCTTTCAATTGTGGCTGAGCTTACAGACGATTCAGCGCTGATTTCTGTCGTTGCAGTCTGATTACACCCAATCAAGGCTAGTGCCATAATAGACGCAAGCAGCAAACATATTGTTTTTTTCATTTTCGTTTCCTCTCTTTCAAATATGAATAAAGTGTTACTGAAATAACTTTACCATATTTCGACAGTGTTTGCCAAGTGGCGAGGTACTTAATACTGGACAATGCCACCCTGGCCGGTAACAGTTAGGGTGGTTTTTTTGTCGTTACTTACCAAAGTAATCATCCGTGCACACTCCAACATTTTGCACTCCGGCTTCCATGGAAGCTTATGCTTGACGCGCCTACCATTGCAGTCGAACCCGCTAGATACTACGATGCGATAGCTTGTGATCTCTCCCTTCTTGTTCTTAATTTTTCTATACTCGCCATAAGAATACCTCCTAGTGTTTCCGCCCCGATGATTGTTCACCGGGGCGTTTTTTATCATTCAATATACCGCTTTAGCGCAGTTATGATTTCCTGTTTGTGGAGATCAATATCGCACAGAGAAGAGATTTGGGTGCGAATCTCATTTTTATCATTATCAGGAACAATAATGTACTTTGAGGTAGGCGTAAAACGGAACCGACAAATCCACTTTCTTGTGTTGTTTTATAATAAAACTCCAAAATAATTCGTAGTATCCTTATATGTGATGCACTCTGGTTCGATGATTTCTTCAAGTAGATCCTTTACAATGGAGAACGCTTCCAGTTCCTCGCCGGTTGTTACAATTTTAGAGGCTGTATCATGTTCAGTTTGCTCGGTTTCAACAGGAAAATCAGGCTCTGGTTGGGTAGGTGCGGATTCAATAGTCGTACTCTCTGCGCCAAGCGCGGCTTTAATTTTGTCGTTCATTGTTTCGCTAATATATTCGTTCAACGACTTTTTCAAGATTGGCCTAAATTTTTCAATCACGGATTGCGTTTTGAGACCGCTGTATACGTCCCGTAAAAACAATCTCACAATGTCATCAGATGGGTTTGCCAGCATCTCTGAAAAAATCGCTCGGAATTCATTTGAATACTTCAATACAGCCGCTCTGCTGGAAATTTCGTCAACGCTGAATAGAGCTTTGCAAAATTTCTTCAGTTCAGGCACCTGCGGCTCTTTAACGTCCAAAATGTTGAGTTCCATAAAAGGCGTCGTGTCCATTTTATTCGTTTCTTCCAGGTCTGTATAGAAACGATAAGTGATACCGTTAGTAAGGATCGCGAATTTTGCGCTTGTGGTTCCGAAGTAACGAAAGAGTTGAGAATCGTGCTTCTCAAGCTTTTCGTTTACGGATTTAACCTCAATCAAAATAGCAGGTTCTCCGTCTTTGACGATGGCATAGTCTACCTTTTCTCCTTTTTTGATTCCAACATCCGCTGTATATTCCGGAACGAACTCTTCTGGGTTAAATACATCATATCCAAGTATGGCAAAGAAGGGCATGATAATAGAAGTTTTTGTTGCTTCTTCCGTTAATATGTTTTCTTTCATGCTGGAAACACGGTTTGAAAACTGTCTCAACTGGTCAATGAAATCCATGTTTACATCTCTCTTTCTATTTTTTGTCGTGGTTGTTACTAAAGTCATATGATATTACATTGCCTTGTCTTTTGTTTCAAGCGATGAATACCTGCCGGATGCCACTAAATCCTCAGAATGGTCAACTAACTTCTTGCGCCCTTCTTGATTCAGCCGATCATAATTTGCACAAAGCTCATTTTTTGCCTCATCTGTAAAAGGTGGGGCGGTTTTTTTATTTTGTCCTTTGATTTATTACTCCTTGTAGAGCGTAATGCGATCGGGTGGTGATGATTCTTTAACCCGTTTCACAACGAGTTTACCGCTGGTTTGCCCAAGATAAAAGAAGTGTCCTGTTTGTTGACACCAGAAAATCAGCCTTGCTTTCCCAATATTGCCATCTTGTAAGTAGTGTAGCTCTCCAAAACATTCGTTTGGTGGTGGTTTGTTTTTTTCATAGGCATATCGGAGCATCAACGGATATTTTGATTTCTTTCCGGATGGGGTGAACGGCATATACTCATAGTGAGATTTCCACAGATCAATCCCGAAGACAAGTCTCGATATCTATAGAAGGTGCCCCTTTTATTCCTAGCGTACACAAGCATCTTGTTTATAAACGCAAATTCAGAGGTAAGCAACGGGGAGTCGCACGTAGGGATATTTCCTTGCTCAGGAGCAGTTTTACTCGAAATCTTACGTTTCACATTGATCTGAATTGGCGTATTGTCCTGAGGACTATCATTGCCACCTGTATGCTTTGCCTTTGGGTGACATTCCCCAATCACCTCTTTATGCCGCGATAGAGCGGCATGACCATCCAGAGTTAGCTCGTCGTTCTCGTCGATGAAACCATTCTTCCGAAGGAAATATTTTTCCTTCGAAAAGCATATAACATATTGATACTCAAAATATGAAGGCACTCTTTTCCGGTGTATTTTCAAAATCCAATATAGAATATACACATGGCCCGGAAGCAATCCATCGGTATACCGCACCATCATTCGCTTTTCGACAATTTGTCCCGAAAACATTTCTGCTTGCTCAGACCAGTTGGTATACAGCTCCCTGGCCTGCGATATAAAGGGCTTTTCTGGATAGTCAGAGTAATACTTTTTATATATCTGCTTTCTGAATTTTTCGCTTGCCTCAATGCTCTGTGCTCGGTCTATTTCCTCTGCTGGTATAGACCTCCTGTCTATTGGATTGGAAGTTACATCCCCCTGTTTTGGTTGTGTGAACAGCCGACTGAAAAAGCCCACAACCATACCTCCTTTTCTGAGCCACCCTAGCCAGTAACAGTTAGGGTGATCTTTTGTGGTTACTTACCAAAATAATCATCCGTGCACACTCCAAGCACCTTTCCGTAAACCCTGACCAGGGTGTCCATATCTGGGTATTTCGGATCGTATGCTGGTTTGTGCGAGATCAAGCAGTTTTCCCCTTGCTCCTTTATGTACATGTCAGAACCAAAGGCGATCACGCCGATGTCACCAACGTCTAGCGTGCTCTGCGAATGAACAAATACTTTATCACCATCATGGTATGTAGGTTCCATGGAATCACCATCTACCGTCACAAGGAAAGAGGCGCCATTAGGTGGACGCTTTACCAAGTCAATAACCTCAAAGCAATCATCGTCTGTGAAGTCACCGCACCCTGCTGACGCCGGTTGGAGGTAATTGTTAATTGGATAGACTTCTTTTGGCTCATACAGTTTGGTTTCTTCCTCCATCCTGCGCCGCTCTTCGGTTATAACGGCACATACGACCTGCCTTCCGTGTCTGTCAAGCCTTTTGTATTTGTTAGCCATTACCTCCGCCGCATCTGGTTCGGGTGCGGTGGTTTTGTTTTTGGTTTTGGCGACATTGCTCGTCGGCCCAGTTTTGTGCGGGTTATCACTATAACCCATGGGGTAATCAATCGTTACCCCATATTTAGTGGCTACGGCTATCCAGAAATCAGACCGTGGGTCTCTGGCCCCGGTTTCATAATTATTGTAGGTTGACTTCGCAACGTCAACCAATTTTCCAAATTCCTCCTGAGTCAATCTGGTTGATTCACGCAGTTCCTTTAGATGCTCATACAGCATACTATTATCACCTGGAAGATGGAGAGAGGAGAGTGAGCTTGATGCAATATGTCGCGTCCATCTCCTATGGAAAAGATAGTCTTGCTATGTCTGATAATCCCGTTATCGGCCCGGAAGAACTGGCAAAGGCCGAAGCGGCTTTTACGGGCGTATTCTACGATCGCTATATTCGTGGGTTGTGGGTAG
>CALLZZ010000473.1 GCA_937858235.1 uncultured Clostridia bacterium | reverse complement strand
AGGGAAAGACCGCATTTCAAATTGAATGTCAGCTCATCTCTGGAATTAACAATGATGTTTTCTACAAATTCTTCGAATAATTCTTCTGTGTACTCACCATTAAAATTATCTGCTGCCACGTAATCAATGAGGTCCTTTATCTCGTTTGCTCGCAAAATCCCACTCGTGGAATTTGATACAAGGTTTGTTTTTTCAGTTGAAAGATTTTTCATCTCACTATCTAAAACATTTCGTTCCTGATTAAAAAGAGCTGGCTCCAGGAAACCTTTGGCCATCAGTGTAATAAGGGTGTTGCGTTCTTCCATGAGTTGCTCCATTCGCTTATCAATAGCGTCCATTCTTTCACGGTCGCTTTCTTCATCGATTTGGCTAATTGATTTGAAAAGTGGCTCTAGGATTAGCTTGTTACTGAAAGCAAGCTTATTCATCATGGTTGTAAATGTGGCTTTGATTTCCCCATCTCGCAAGAACAACATGGAACAGCTCTCTTTGTCTTCAATATGACCGATGCAACTCCAAGCAATGTAACTCCTACCAGCTGAGTAGTTTGTCTTTCTCCTAAAATTGCGACCACATTCTCCACAGACGATCTTGCCACTTAAAGCATATCGATTAAGATAAACGTTCTTTTTCACGCCCTTACACTTCATCTTGGCTCTTTCATCAATGAGATCTTGTGCCTTAGCAAAGTCTTCTCTACTTATAATAGGTTCATGATTATCCTTGTAGTAATACTGGTCTTTTTCGCCTGTATTTGGATGGCGATTGTAGTTACTATCTGTGTAGGTCTTTTGTAACAAAACATCTCCCATGTATTTTTCGTTTCGGAGCATGTCTATCACCGTGCCTGCACTCCAGTGATTACCTCGTCTTGCAGGGATTTTGTCTTTGTTCAAACCTCTTGCTATAGTACCTCCACCTTTTCCTGAAAGGCACTCTGCAAAAATACGTTTGATGATTTCTGCTTCTTCTGGGACGATTACCATTTCACCATCTATATTGGTGTAGCCGTAGGGTGGAGTACCAACATAACTGCCATTTTGAAATCTCTTTTGAATGGACCATGTTGAGTTTTGTGAAATAGATGCAGACTCTTCTGCGGCAAATCCTGAAAGAATAGAAAGCATCAGCTCACTTTCCATATCACCCGTATTTAGATTCTCTTTTTCAAAATAAATGTAAACACCGATATCAATCAGCTTTCTTACTAACTCTAGGCAATCTACTGTATTACGAGCAAAGCGGCTGATTGATTTGGTGATAATAAAATCTATCCGACCTTGCTTACAATCTCGTATCATGCGGAGCAGTTCAGTCCGTTTCTCCATCTTGGTGCCGGAGATCCCTTCATCATAATAAAGACCAGCAAACTCCCATTCAGGATTAGACTTAATATAGCGCTCATAGTGTTCACGCTGTGCCTTAAGGCTTTCAAGTTGTTCATCACTATCGGTTGAGACTCTAGCATAGGCGGCAACCCTAAGATTCGTATTAGGTAGTTGTCCTTGGGGCAGTTCATCTATTTTTGTTATCTTTTTCATCATCTCACCTCGCTTTCGCCCATTACATACATCACTCTAAAAGCTATTAATAGCAAGCTTTTTAGGACATAATCTCGCCTAAACGGGGAGAGAATTTCTGCCTGTTCAAGGCTGATATTTTGTGTAATTCATCCACTGTGATTTTGCCTTCTTTATATAGGTTTGCGACAATGCTCTCTGCTATATGAAAGTCATATTCCTTTTGTAATTCTTCCTCTGTCATCTGCTCGGTCTTGCCCTTTAAAGGACAGCCGTCTTTTACTTCATAAATGTTCATAGAAAACACCTCCTACCTAGTAGCCATGGCAGGAGGTGAAATCTGATGATTTCTTTAATCTTTTTGATAAAAGTCACATTCATAGCCATCGGCATCAAGGAGCAGCCCTTTTGCCCAAGGTGGCACTTGACTCATCTGTTTACATACTTCAGTAA
>CALLZZ010000472.1 GCA_937858235.1 uncultured Clostridia bacterium | reverse complement strand
GGGAAGGAAGCGTTGTGGAACGAATGATTACTGATATTCCGGAGAAAGACTGGAACGTCTCAGAAGGTGGACAGATCGAGATTATTGGATGGCTGTACCAGTATTATATTTCTGAAAAACATGATAAGGTCGTTGATCCTCTTCATGGGAAAGTCGTCGCCAAGAATGAGGTGCCAGCGGCAACGCAGCTCTTTACGACAGACTGGGTCGTTCGGTATATCATCGACAATTCTGTCGGCAGATACTGGATTGAAAGAAATCCGGAAAGCAATCTGAAAAATGAACTGGAATATTTCGTTACGCCGAAAGATGGCATTATTCCGCAGGTAAACGAGAAGATCACTCCGGAGCAGCTGACTGTATTTGATCCTTGTATGGGTTCCGCCCACTTCGGGATATATGCCTTTGAGGTACTGGAAAAGATCTACACAGAATATGGATATACGGAACGAGAAGCAGCGGCTTCTATTGTACAGAATAATCTGTTTGGACTTGATATTGACGAACGTGCGGCGCAGCTCGCCAACTTTGCTATCATGATGAAGGCAATGCAGTATGATAAGCGGTTTCTGAGCCGTAAAATTCAGCCACATTTTTATGAAATTAAGGAAAGCAATCACATTGACCCGTTTGCCGTGGATTATTTTGCGAATGGAAATGCAAGCTTGAAGCATGACATCCAGTCTGTTATTCATGACACAAGAGACGCAAAAGAATACGGTTCTATCATTCAGATAGCACCAGTGGATTTCGATGCTCTTTTTGCCAGATTTGATGAAATCAGAAATGATATCAGCCTGAGTCAGATTGATGCATTAGACACCTTGTTCCCGCTTGTGCAGGAAGCAAAGATGCTTTCTGACAAGTATGCGGTTGTTGCGACGAATCCGCCGTACTTCAATAAATTTGACGCAAAGCTGAAGAAGTATATTGCTGACAACTACGCCGATTATAAGGGCGATCTGTTCAGCGTGTTTATTTACCGGAACTTTGGATTCTGCGAGAAAAATGGATATTCTGGTTTCATGACTCCTATGGTCTGGATGTTCATCAAGACTTACGAGCCATTGCGGAATTATGTGCTGAAGAATAAAGCGATCACGACACTGATTCAATTTGAGTATTCTTCTTTTGAAGAAGCAACGGTACCGATCTGCTCGTTTGTGCTGAAGAATGGGAAAGTCGATAATAAGGGTGAATACTTCCGTCTTTCGGATTTCACTGGTGGCATGGAAGTCCAGCGAAAGAAGGTCAAGGAAGCACTGGCAAATCCAGATTGTGGATTTTTCTTTGAATCTTCCCAATCCAACTTCTCCAAAATTCCCGGCAGCCCAGTGGCGTATTGGGCAAATTCAAATTTGCTGATGGACTTTGAAAAGGGTTTTCCTACTGAAACACTGGTGGATGTTAAGCAGGGATTAGCTACTGGCGATAATAACAGATTTTTGAGATTTTGGTATGAAGTTGATCCAAGAAACTGCAAATACGATTCAGCAAATGCTGAAGAGCTTCTTCAGAGTGGAAAAAAGTGGATTCCTTATAACAAGGGTGGAGAAAGGCGAAATTGGTATGGAAATTATGACTATCTCGTCAATTGGAAAAATGATGGATTTGAGATAAAACACTTCGTTGATGATCACGGAAAGCTTAGATCTCGTCCGCAAAATACAGACTCATATTTCAAAGAGGCGGTTACCTGGGGATTAATAACGTCAGGCGGCTTTAGCATACGATATAGAACAGCTGGTGGTATCCATGATGTTTCAGGCATGTCTGCTTTTTTCACGGGTAAGTGCGATTTGATGTATCTGTTAGCTATCTTATCAACGCCCGTAGCAAACTACGTTTTTAAGATGTTAAATCCGACTATTAACCTGCAGGTGGGAGACTTTAAGAATTTCCCTGTGCTAATGGTTGAGAAAAATCAACGGGAAAGAATTGTATCGCAGGCACAAGAATGCGTTTTGCTATCAAAAAAAGATTGGGATTCATTCGAAACCTCGTGGGATTTTCAAAAGCACCCGCTGATTCACAATACCCGTACCATTAGGGAAGCATTCTCCCAGTGGCAGGCAGAATGTGAAAACCGTTTCAATCAGCTGAAAGCCAACGAGGAAGAACTCAACCGGATCTTTATCGACATCTACGGCTTGCAGGATGAGCTGACGCCGGAGGAAGAGGACAAGGATGTGACTGTCCGTAAGGCTGATCTTGGCCGGGATATTCGCTCGTTTGTCTCCTACGCTGTCGGATGTATGATGGGCCGGTATTCGCTCGATGAGGATGGCCTTGTCTACGCAGGCGGCGAGTGGGACACTTCGAAATACAAGACATTCATCCCGGACAAAGACGCCATCATTCCAATTACGGATGATGAGTATTTCGCGGATGACATTGTTGGTCGTTTTGTTGAGTTCGTGAAAACGGTATATGGAGCTGATACACTGGAAGAGAATCTGAAGTTCATCGCGGACGCACTGGATGAAAAGGGCTCGACTTCCCGCGAGAAGATCAGGAATTATTTTCTGAATGATTTCTATAAAGATCACCTGAAAACATACCAGAAGCGTCCGATTTACTGGCTCTTTGATTCCGGCAAAAAGAACGGCTTTAAATGCCTTGTGTATATGCATCGTTATCAACCGGACACGATTGCACGCATCCGCACGGATTATGTTCATGAGCAGCAGGCGCGTTACCGCACGGCTATCTCCGGATTGGAGCGTCAGTTGGGCGGTGCGCCTACATCCGAGCGCGTCCGCCTGAATAAACAGCTCACGAAGCTCAAGGATCAGGCGGAGGAAACCCGGCTGTATGAGGAAAAGATCCATCATCTCGCCGACCAGATGATTTCTATCGATCTCGACGACGGTGTGAAGCACAACTACGCAATATTCCAGGATGTTCTGGCGAAGATAAAGTAAAGGAGGCGAGGCTTATGGCTCTGCCTGATTCAGATAAAGTAATACAGGAATTAAACCGCCGGTTTGCCGTCCCACTCCCGGAGTTCTATGCCCGTCGGATCATTTTCTGGTACGATGATGATCGGGATTTCGAGGAGAAGGTTCAGATTGGAGAAATTGAACTGGCGGACGCAAAGCTCATCGCGCTCGATGAGACGAATAATTTTGAAATAAAGAAGCTTCTCACTCATGACGACAAGACGAGCAATTTCTGCGTCTATTGCCCGGTCACTTATCCGGATGAGAAAAACTGGCTTCTGCCAGTGCAACTTTACAGCGAGGAGTTCCGTGCGGATCTTGTATCCATCTGGCTTGAGGAGATGGGCATCGAGAACACTGCAAACCTTCGGAAAACGGTCAAGGATTACCGTTCGTTCTTCAAAACTAAAGCGCATCGTACAAAGGTGGCAAATCTCAATCAGAAGGTCACCGCGCCCGTGCAGCTTCATAAGGCAGTGATTGCGGTTCTTTGCGGCGTGAAGGATACCGGGCCGAATCTCCTTATTCGGACGGTGCTCCGTGCCGGAACTGATCAGGAGCAGAACAGCATATACCAGTCTCTCGTAAAATATGGAGCATACTCTGTTTTCTGGCAGATGGTGGCTCAGGTCACCGGTTATCGTGAGGAAACGCCTGATCTCGGCAGGCTCTCCTGCCATATCCTGATGACGGCGGCAACACGTACTATGCGCATGGATAATCTGATCGGTCTGGATGGGTTTATTTCTATCCCGCATCAGAGCTATTGCTACGATTTCATGTCGGAGTGGATGCATTCGGATGAGACGCGGGAGCTTTATAGCATTGCAAGACAGACCGAAGATGAACTACGCCTTCCGGCAAGATTCAGTCAGCTGCCGATTGAAGAGCTTACCCAGACAGAAATCTTTCCGTGCATCGATGAGTGCATTCTGAAAAAACTGATGACGGACATCATCGATCATACGATTAATGTGGATGTCATCGAACAGACCGCGGAGCAGCGCCGGACGATGCTTTGGTATGAGCGAGTGCAGAACTTTTATGAGGGAGTTCTGGAGGTCGCGCACATGCAGAAGTTCTATCTGGACCATGCCGCCGGATTTCATACCGTGGAGCCGCATAAGGTCTGGAAGGAATACACTACTGATTACTATAAGATGGATACCTGCTACAGGCTTTTCCATGTGGCGTTCGGGAAATCTCTGAATTCATCCAATCCGCTGCTCGACGACCTGTTTAAGCATGTGGCGGACAATGTGGAAGGACTGTACGCAAACTGGTATCTGGATAATCTTGGCACCAACTGGGCAACTGCCGCATCGGACAACCTGAAGGAATACGGCAGGATTATGGAGGTGCCGCAGCAGCGGGATTTCTATCGCACCCACGTGCAGAATGCCGATACTCGCGTGTTTGTGATTATTTCCGATGCCATGCGCTATGAAGTAGCGGCAACACTATCTGAAGAGCTGCGCCGGGAAACGCAGGCAGAGGTTAAGCTGTCATCCTGCGAGGGCATTTTCCCAACTGTGACGAAGTTCGGCATGACAGCACTCCTTCCGCACAAAGAGCTCTCCGTAGAACCAAAGCCAAATGGCGTTCTCGGCGTGCTGGCGGATGGAAAGCCTACAGATGCTCCCTATCGTGACGGGATTCTGAAAGCGGCGAATCCTGCCAGTGTGGCGCTTAAGTATAAAGATCTCATCAAAATGAAACGCGCTGAACGCAGTGCGCTGGTCAAGGGCATGGAGGTTGTGTATATCTACCATGACAGGATTGACGAAACCAGCCATACTGATGAACTTGAAGTCTTCAATTCGTGCGATGATGCAATCAGTGAAATTAAGAACATGGTGCGGATCATTGTGAATGAGTTCAGTGGAACGAGGATCTTTATTACTTCTGATCACGGCTTCATTTATACCTACAAGCCGCTGACAGAGGATGCCAAGGTGGATAAAACGACATCTTCTGCCGATGATATTGAAGTAGACCGGCGTTACCTGATCACGAAAAAAGGTGCAAAAGCTGAATATATGCTGCCGGTGAAATTCCTTGACGGCACTCAGTATGATGCTTTTGCGCCGATTGGAAACACACGCATTAAGAAAAAAGGCGGCGGCATGTATTTCGTCCACGGCGGGATCAGCCTGCAGGAAATGGTCGTGCCTGTCATCGACTACCATTACATGAGGACTGACAGCGCTGGATACCAGCGGAACAAAAAGAAATACGACACGAAGCCTGTAACACTGAATCTGCTCTCGGCAAGCCGTAAGATCAGCAATATGATCTTCTCGCTGAACTTCTACCAGAAGGAAGCTGTCGGAGCTAATCGGGAAGCAACTACATATCTGCTGTATTTTGTGGATGCGGAAGGCACGCAGGTTAGCGATACGCAACGGATTATTGCGGACAAGACAAGCGATAATAATCAGGACAGGACGTTCCGCGTGAGCTTCAACCTGAAATCAATGAAATACAGTAACAAAGAAAGCTACTGTCTGGTAATTACGGACGAAAGTGGTCTGCAGCTGCCTCAGCGCGAAGAATTCTCCATAGACATTGCCTTTGCTGTGGATGACTTCGATTTCTTCAGCTAAAGGATGTGATACGAATGGATGATATTTCTACCGGGGAAAAGAGTTCCCGTGAAATCATAAAAGAAAAGCTTCGTCAGAACTTTGACGGAAAGATCGTGCGAAAAGATCTGACCAAGAAGATCAAGGAAGGTGCAAACGTACCGGTTTATGTCCTTGAGTTTTTGCTTGGACAGTACTGCAGCTCAGACGATGAAGAGGTCATCGAACAGGGCATAGAAAATGTAAAGCGGATTCTGGCGGACAATTTTGTTCGTCCGGATGAAGCGCAGAAAGTCCTCTCCAAGCTCCGTCAGCGCGGAAGTCATACCATCATTGATATGGTGACGGTGAATCTGAATCTACGCTATGACGAGTATGAAGCAAGCTTCTCAAACCTGGGCCTTGCTGGAATTCCGATCAGTGAGGATTATCCGGAAAAGTATGACCGCCTGCTCTGTGGCGGTATCTGGTGCATTGTGCAGCTGGAGTATGATTCCGGCGAGGATGCTGTGCCGGATATTATTTCTACGTCCGGCGAAAGAATTCAGTCAAAGCGGAAAAAGCAGAAGGACCTGACACCAATTAGCATACGGAAACTGACTCCGATCCAGCTGCCAAGCGTAGATATGGACGGTCTCAAGGAAGGCCGGAAAGAATTCACGAAGGATGAATGGCTTGATATTCTGATGCGCTCCATCGGGATGGAGCCGGATGAGCTGACGTACAGGGAGAAGTGGCTGCTTCTCACCCGGATGATTCCGCTTGTAGAGAACAATTTCAATCTCTGCGAATTAGGACCACGTTCAACAGGTAAATCCTATCTGTATAAGGAAGTATCGCCGAATAGCATTCTTGTTTCCGGCGGGCAGACGACTGTCGCGAATCTCTTCTACAACATGGGCCGGAAGACCATCGGACTTGTCGGCTTATGGGACTGTGTAGCCTTTGATGAAGTCGCGGGAATCAAATTCAAGGATAATGACGGCATCCAGATCATGAAGGATTACATGGCATCCGGTTCCTTTGCCCGTGGCAAGGAAGAAAAGGCCGCTTCCGCGTCAATGGTTTTTGTCGGCAACATCAATCAGAGCGTGGATGTACTTCTGAAGACATCGAGCCTGTTTGATCCTTTCCCGCCGGAGATGGGAACCGATACCGCATTCCTTGACCGCATTCACTGCTATCTGCCGGGCTGGGAAGTGCCAAAGTTCCGACCGGAGCATTTTACGGATGACTATGGATTCATTACGGATTATCTGGCCGGATGGATTCGCGAGATGCGGAAGGAGCAGCTCGGCGATGCGCTGGATCATTATTTTCATCTCGGAAAGAACCTGAATCAGCGCGACGTAATTGCTGTCCGCAGAATGGTTGACGGCTACCTGAAGCTGCTATATCCGAACGGAGAATTCACAAAAGAAGACGTCGAGGAAGTTCTGCAGATTTCTCTTGAAATGCGCCGCCGTGTGAAAGAGCAGCTCAAGAAGCTCGGTGGAATGGAATTTTATGATGTGAATTTCAGCTATATCGATAACGAGACATTTGAAGAGAAATATGTCTCCGTCCCGGAGCAGGGCGGTGGGAAGCTGATTCCGGAGGGTATCTGTAATCCCGGACAAGTTTACACGGTATCCCGCGGCAAGACGGGAATGCTCGGTGTCTTCCGGCTGGAATCTCAGATGCTGCCGGGAACTGGAAAACTTGTCTGCACCGGCCTTGGAAGTGATCGCGGCGCGAAGGAAGCAACGAACACAGCGTTCAATTTCCTGAAGGCAAACGCCAAGAGAATCAGCGGTTCCATCAGCATGACTTCGAAGGACTATAACATCAATTATCAGGATCTGCAGGGAATCGGCATGACAGACAAGCTGGCGCTTCCAACAGTGATATCCATCTGCTCGATTGCGCTGAACCGTCCTACGCAGAGTTCGCTGGCCGTTCTTGGAGAAATTAGTATTGCCGGATCGATGATCAAAGTAGACGAGCTCGCGAATGCGCTGCAGGTCTGCCTCGACAGCGGCGCAAAGAAAATCCTACTTCCGATTACGTCAGCCGCAGACATGGGAACCGTTCCCCCAGAGCTGATGGGAAGCTTTCAGATCATCTTTTATCAAAGCGCCGAGGACGCGGTGTTCAAGGCGTTGGGAGTGGAATAGGAGGACAATGTTTATTGAAATATTATGTGCCTAATATGGAGCTTGTAGGGGCTCTTAAATTTGTAAAACAATTGGATGAGACTTCAGTAGAAACTTCAGTAGAAGATGAAACTGAGGTCACCTTTGATTTTTCACACATGAGCAACTTTGATCCTCTTCCCATGTTGATAATGGGTTCTGCGATGAAGAACTATCGTCACCGTTACCCCGATATTCCTTTTTATATTTCTGGTACTGATTCAGCAGGAAAAGGATATGCCGGCACAATGGGGTTTTTCAAATACATATCCAAATCGTTAGGAATAGGCAAAATGCCTGGCGAAGCAACTGGAAGTTCAAATTACATTCCTATCACGCCGATTGTGATTAACGAACTTCAGCAAGAAGAATTTCAACAAGGAAACTATTTGGCACTTGGCGACATTATAGAAAAAGAATCAGGAAGGCTGGCAAGAATAGTAGATAGAGGGAACCCTGAACTGCATAAATTGTTGACATACCTGATTCGGGAAATAATCAGGAATACCCCCGAACATGCAAAAACTGATACTGTGTGGGTTTGTGGACAGTATTGGCCATCATATGAATTAGCAGAAATAGCAATCGCAGATGAAGGCATAGGAATATACAACAGTATCATTCAAAACCCGGCACATAGGAGCTATATAACGGACAATGTACTATCGCTAAAATGGGCGTTGAAAGCGGGTATTTCCGAAGCATTCCGGCCATCCGCAAAGCAGCGTAGTAATGACGAATGGGCGAATTCCGGGTTTGGATTGTATATGGTTAGTGAGATATGCAGGCACTTGAACGGGAGTTTCTGCATCATCAGTTACGGAAATTATATTTTAATTGATAATCACGGCGTTAGTGAAGGCGAGACAGCATATAAAGGTACAGCTATTAGAATGCGGGTTCCTTCGAAGAGGATATCCAGTGCTCAAGAAATAATAAATCGTATAGCTTCTCAAGGAGAAAATGAGGCAAGAACGATAAGAAATGCATTTATAAAAGCTTCTACTCCATCAAAGGGGCTAATGACTGAATTAAACATCGACTAAGTATAAGAGGCAGCAGGCAAATGAATCACCCGCTGCCTCTTTTCAAATTTTCATATAAAACCGGCACACATACCCATCCGCGTTCAGCTTGAGCCCCGGCACCCACGGCGGCGTCCTGCCCATCTGCTCGCAGACAACTTCGAGCGAAACCCTCGGATCGCACTCAATGATAAGCTCATCGTGGACATGACCGACAATGTCACAGCAACGGAGCGTTTTCATAGCGTAGGCGAGAATATCGCGGCTGATCGCCTGCACGATGTTTTCCACGAATTTCGGACCGTAGCTTTCGATGCGTTCCCATTTCTTATTCTGCCCGACGCCCTCATAGGTGACGGATTCCGAACCGAAGCGGTTGAGTCCCATCCTCGGCTTCACATAGGCAAGCCGCCTACCGGACGGCAGCGTGATGAACATCATGCCTGACTTATAGGAAAAGACGATGCCGTGTGTCTCCGTGCGGATATGTTTCCTGACAGTTTCGGTCACACAGCGGTCGACATCCCACCAGAAGCTGACGATGTTCGGATTGGCTGTGCGCCACGAGGATACCAGCGGATAAAGCTCGTCTTCGGTGAGTCCCATCTCCAATGCGCCCATCGCTTTGAGTGCGCCGACCGAGCCACCGTAGCCGAGAGCCAGTTCCGCAATTTTGCCCTTCTGCCGGAGGTGACCGTTCACGCCGTGCTTCTCGACCGGGACGCCGAACATGGCGGATGCTGAAGCACAGTATATATCACCATTCTTGCTGAACACATCCATGCGCCATTTTTCTTTTGCGAGATATGACAGCACCCTTGCCTCTATGGCTGAGAAGTCGCTGACAATAAATTTATATCCCGGTTTGGGAATAAAAGCAGTGCGTATTAGCTGTGAGAGCGTGTCCGGCACGTCGCCGTACAGCATTGACACCATCTCGTAGTCGCCTTCCTTTACAAGCTCCCGCGCCTGTTCCAGATCATCCATGTGATTCTGGGGCAGGTTTTGCAATTGAATGATGCGCCCAGCCCATCTGCCACTGCGGTTGGCTCCGTAAAACTGAAACATCCCGTGAGCCCGGCCGTCCTCGCAGGCGGCCGTTTTCATTGCCTGGTATTTCTTGACTGAGGATTTCGCAAGCTGCTGGCGGAGAGCAAGGATATCCGCAAGCTCCGGCGACGCAGTCTTGATGGCAGCGGCCACTTCCTTCTTGCCAAGGCTCTCCATTTCCATCCCGTTTTCGGCAAGCCACTGTTTCATCTGCTGGACGCTCCCCGGATTGTCAAGGTGCGTCAGCTCCTTCATTTTATACGATAGCTCCTCCTTTGAGCGGTCGTCCATTGCAATTGCATTCTTGACAAGCGGCATGTCAACCAGAATGCCACGGTCGTTTATTTCCTGATCAATATGATACTCATCCCACACGAAGTCCGGCACGGGGAATCCCTGCAGCCGAGCTTTTATCTGTATCTCAACCTCTACATCGCGCTTATTGTAAGCCTTGAAGACTTCCCACTTCTCGGAATCATCAGACGGCAGATTTCTCGTTCGCTCACTATTTGTTTTTGTCGGCTTGCACGGGACACAGAAATATTTGATCATGGCTTTCCCTTCCGACATTTTCCGCTGCTCCAGTTTCAGTACAGAGCCGATCTTATCGAGCGACAGCGGGAGCCCCAGATATGCTCCCCAGATCATGGAACAGCGCCAGCTTTCCGGGTTCAGATAATGGGCGTGTTTCGTTGAGAGCGGATGATTGTCATAAAACGGATCAAGGCTGATACCACGGTCACGCAGGTACCGGGACAGGCAGATTCTCTCGAACTGACTGTTGTGTGCCCACTTTATTACATTGTCGTCCGTCAGAGCGTTTATGATCTCATCCGGAATTGTCTCGCCGGACGCAAGGTCGATAACCTTCACCTCGCCGCCGTCAACGGAATAGCCGAACAGCAGTATCTCGAAGTCGTCCGCTTCGGCGTACTTGTACACGCCGCATTTCGACAGATCGTTGCTGCTGAAAGTCTCCAGATCTATATCTAACTCATGCATACATTTCCTCCAAAGTCGGCAAAGGCGGCAGAGAAACCTCCGCCGCCCGCCGTTCCAATTGTCCGATTCAGTTTTTCATGCGCTTCTCATGGTACTCCCTGTCACGTTTGTCGGCTTCCTCTTTGCGGCGTTCCTCCTTGCGGTCGTTCAGGAGATTCTGGACGACCGTGATCAGGAACACCACGCTGATGACAAGCCAGATTGCGAGAAGAATGACAAGAAACGCTGTCTGTAATGTCGTCATGGTGTGCCCTCCTTTAGCTTAGAAAATCATCATCCTCATCCGCCGCAAAGTCGTCTTCGGCGCGGCTTCTGCTGCCAAGCGGCTCA
>CALLZZ010000471.1 GCA_937858235.1 uncultured Clostridia bacterium | reverse complement strand
CGAAACGTGACTGGAGTTCAGACGTGTGCTCTTCCGATCTTGAAGCTTTCCAGCGAGGAAGCAAACCTCAAGAAAAGCATCAAAGAAGCCGAAGCCGACATCGACTCAAAAGCCTACAACCATTATCCCGGGCTCACCGAGGAAGACATCAAGATCCTGGTTGTGGAAGACAAATGGCTTTCTTCGCTGGACTCCGCCATCCACGGCGAGATGGACAGAATCAGCCAGTCCCTCACCCAGCGCGTAAAGGAACTTGCCGAACGCTACGAAATCCCGATGCCGCAGATGACCGACCGCGTAGCCGAGCTTGAGGTGAAAGTGAACCGGCACCTCGAGAGTATGGGGTTCAAATTATGAGCGCGGAATGCAGCCCCGGAAATATCCCGCCCGGCTACAAACAGACCGAGGTGGGGGTGATTCCACAGGATTGGGACATAGAGCCCCTGAGATGCGATGTAACGCTTCTCTCAGGCCAACATGTACTTGCACAGCACTGTAATACATCTGGTGATGGAGTTCCTTACCTCACTGGTCCAGCAGACTTTCCGAGTGGTAAAATTCAACTAACGAAGTTTACGAATAGACCAACAACTCTCTGTAAAGCCGGTGACATACTTGTTACTGTAAAAGGATCCGGTTCTGGAACCCTTGTAGAAGCTGACGATTCTTATTGCATTAGCAGACAACTAATGGCTATTAGGGTGAAAGAATGGAATGCAAAGTTCCTTTTTTATTCCCTTCTTTATAATGCATCTAAAATCAAAACCTCATCTACTGGATTAATCCCAGGGCTTTCACGTTTTGATATCCTTGATCAGGAAATACCACTCCCACCCACCCTTGCTGAACAAGAAGCCATCGCCGAGGCACTCGGCGATGCGGACGCCTTCATAGAATCCCTTGAGCAGCTTATTTCCAAGAAACGCCAGATCAAACAGGGCGCCATGCAGGAATTACTAACTGGGAAGAGAAGGCTGCCGGGGTTTAGTGGGGAGTGGGAAACAAAGCGGTTAGGTGACATTGCAGAAATTAGAGATGGAACCCATCAAACACCAAAATATGTAGAAAATGGGATTCCATTCTACAGCGTCGAAAATGTCACAAATGACGATTTTACCAACACCAAATTTATTTCTGAAGCCGAGCACCGTTTTCTCACAAGATTTTTCAAGATAGAAAAAGGGGACATCTTGATGACGAGAATCGGGTCAATTGGTGATTGTAAGTTCATAGACTGGGATGTAGATGCCAGTTTTTACGTCAGCTTAGCTTTGCTAAAGATCAGAAAAGGCTATTCTGCAGAATTTATTTGCCACTATTCCAAAACAGAAGCCTTCAAAAAGGACATTGAATTGCATTCTCTTCAATCTGCAATTCCAAAGAAGATAAACTTGGGACCTATTTCGGATGTCAAAATAAAAATACCCGACAACTCCGATGAACAAGAAGCAATCGCCGCCATTCTCTCCGACATGGACTCAGAAATCACCGCGCTGGAAGAAAAGCTTGCCAAGGCTCGGCAGCTCAAGCAGGGAATGATGCAGGAACTGCTTACAGGGAGGATACGCTTACTCTGAAAATATTGCCAGTTAGTACATCAACATTCTGAATAAACCACGGATAAACACAGATGGACACAGATGAATATGTATGGAGCATACACATCAAAATGCGTATGTTAATATATGCATACTAATGAACGTAAATGTGAAAGTTAATTCTGATTAATTCTGATTAATTCTTGATCATCCGTGTTTATCCGTGTTCATCCGTGGTTCTTTTATGGGAAATCTATCGAAAAACGTTGATTTCAAAGTTCAGCTTTGTTTCCAGAATGTCGAGTCGATTCAGCAGTTCAATCCAGATTATCCAGATTATACACTCACTGAAATTTAGGTACAGGAAGAACTGGATGAAGGTAAAATCATCCGGTGAAGAGCGATTAAATATGACTACTGTAGGAAAACCCGAACGAGCTACCCAGGACAGAATAATCTCTCTTTTTCGCGATAAGCAGCTTCTTGGCTATCGCTACCTTGGGAACTGGATTGACCGCGACGGAAACAGCAACATAGAGGAAAGGCTGCTGGCTGCCTACCTGACAAAGAGCGGCTACACCCCCACCCAGATAGGCGTTGCTCTCTACAAGCTGGACATCGAGGCGAACAACCACAACCGGAACCTGTACGGCAATAATCAGGCCGTTTACAGCCTTCTGCGCTACGGTGTTCCTGTGAAAACCGAAGCAGGTAAGGTCACGGAAAGTGTCCAGCTCATAAACTGGAAAGAGCCTGAGAATAATGATTTTGCCATTGCCGAGGAAGTCACCCTCAAAGGAAACCGCGAGCGCCGTCCCGACATTGTTCTCTACGTGAACGGCATCGCAATCGGCGTGCTTGAACTGAAGAACAGCCGCGTAAGCATAGGGGACGGCATCCGGCAGAACATATCCAACCAGCAGCCTGAGTTCAACGAATGGTTTTTCAGCACCGTGCAGTTCATTTTTGCAGGCAACGATTCCGAAGGCCTGAGATACGGCACAATCGGCACGCAGGAGAAATATTTCCTCCAGTGGAAGGAAGACGAAGAGGATAACAGCCGTTTCAAGCTCGACAAATACCTGCTCAAGATGTGCAACAAGAAACGGCTCATAGAACTGATGTACGATTTTGTGCTTTTTGACGGCGGCGTGAAAAAGCTGCCCAGGGTCCACCAGTATTTTGCTGTCAAGGCGGCACAGAGGCATGTCCGGCAGCACAGGGGAGGAATTATCTGGCATACACAAGGGAGCGGAAAAAGCATTGTTATGGTGCTGTTTGCCAAATGGATCCTGGAAAATAACCCCAATGCAAGGGTGGTCATCGTTACCGACCGCGACGAGCTTGACAAACAGATAGAAGGGATCTTCCTTGACGCAGGGGAGGATATCAAACGTACCACCAGCGGCCGCGAACTGATGAGCCAGCTCGGACAGGCTAAACCGCGCCTCCTTTGCTCCCTGGTTCACAAGTTCGGGCGCAAAAACGTGGACGATTTTGATGCATTCATAAAGGATCTGGAATCCCAGCCCAGCAAAACCGTGGGGGAGGTCTTTGTCTTCGTGGACGAATGCCACCGCACCCAGAGCGGAAAACTGCACAGGGCAATGAAGGCAATTATGCCGAATGCGGTCTTTATCGGTTTTACAGGCACGCCGCTCCTTAAGAAGGATAAACAGACCAGCCTGGAAGTCTTCGGTGGCTACATCCACACCTACAAATTCTGCGAAGCAGTAGAGGATAAAGTGGTGCTCGACCTTGTCTATGAAGCCCGGGACATCGACCAGCGCCTTGGTTCCGAACAAAAAACCGATGCGTGGTTTGAGGCAAAAACCAGGGGACTCAACGATTGGCAGAAAGACGAACTTAAAAAGCACTGGGGCACAATGCAGAAAGTGCTCAGTTCCCGTTCCCGTATGGAAAGGGTAGTAAGCGATATCGTCTTCGATTTCGGCGTAAAACCCCGCCTATCCAATGAACGCGGCAATGCCCTCCTGGTAGCATCAAGCATCTACGAAGCCTGCAAGTACTTCACTCTTTTCCAGAAGACACCTTTCAAAGGCAAATGTTCCGTAATAACCTCATACAACCCGCAGGCTCAGGACGTAACAAAAGAAGATACGGGCGCAAATACCGAGACAGAAAAAGAATTCATCTACAACACCTACACCGAACTGCTCAAAAATATCGAAACCAATCCTGGCATGACAAAAACCGAGACCTACGAAGAGAGAGCAAAATCCCTTTTCGTCAAAGAACCTGCTAACATGAAGCTGCTTATCGTTGTGGACAAATTGCTCACCGGTTTTGATGCCCCTCCCTGTACATATCTCTACATAGACAAGTCAATGCAGGATCACGGCCTCTTCCAGGCAATCTGCCGTACTAACCGACTTGACGGAGAGGATAAGGAATTCGGCTATATCGTGGACTACAAAGATCTGTTCAAAAATCTTGTCAACGACAAAGGAACCGGAGCTCTCCAGGTCTACTCCTCAGAATTGGACCGCAGCGCAGGCGGGGCCGACCCTGAAGTTCTGATGCAGGACCGCCTGAAAAAAGGCAGAGAACACCTTGAAAACGCCCTTGAAACCCTGGCCCTGCTTTGCGAGCCTGTTGAACCTCCAAAAGGCGAACTTGAGCATATCCACTACTTCTGCGGCAATACTGAAATCCCAACCGACCTCCAGGAACACGAACCGCAGCGCGCCGCCCTCTACAAAGCAACCGCCTCCCTCGTCCGCGCCTACGCCAACATTGCCGACGAACTGGAAGGCGCAGGTTACAGCAGCTCAGGCATCGCCCGCATTAAGAAACAGCTTGACCACTACCTGAATATCCGCGAAATAGTCCGCAAAGCAAGTGGGGAAAGCCTTGACCTGAAAGCCTATGAAGCTGACATGCGCCATCTCATCGACACTTACATCGAGGCAACCGAACCCAGAAAAGTCTCAGCCTTTGAAGACATTCCGCTTTTGGATTTGATCGTAAAAACAGGCATTGACAAAGCCATTGCAACCCAGCTCAGCGGATTGAAAGGCAACAGGAACGCTGTCGCAGAGACTATCGAGAACAATGTCCGCAGAAAAATAATCAAGGAGCACCTGAACGACCCTGCCTATTATGATAAGATGTCAGCCCTTCTGGATGAAATAATCGCCGCCAGAAAAGCAAAAGCCATCGAATATGAAGAGTATTTAAAACGGATCGCCGACCTGGTAAAGCAGGTGGAAGCCGGGCACGATGACGATATCTTTGAAGTGCTGAAGAAAAGCCCAGCACTGAGAGCGCTCTACAACAACCTTCAAAACAACGGGGAATATTCAGAGGGTCAGACAAAAGAAAGCGGCGAATACGTAGTCTCCAGCGATCCGGTTCTTAACCTGGCACTGAAGATCGATGAAACCGTAAAGCGTGAGCGGTCTGATGACTGGCGTGGAGTTGAACCTAGAGAAAGAGCAATTAAGAAAGCCATATACGATGTCCTGAATGATGTATCCGAGGTAGAGCGTATCTTCATT
The DNA here is from genome assembly GCA_937858235.1 of uncultured Clostridia bacterium. Classification (GTDB taxonomy): domain Bacteria; phylum Bacillota; class Clostridia; order Oscillospirales; family Oscillospiraceae; genus Onthomonas. Next base: position 823 of record CALLZZ010000471.1, on the reverse strand, counting down.
ATCATCAAGGCACAAAAGGAATACTGATGACCACACAGATTAAACTCGGTGATGTCACAATAGACGTAGTTTTTAAGGATATCAAGAACGTTCACCTGAGTGTGTATCCGCCCAATGGCAGAGTCAGGATATCCGCTCCCTTGCGGATGGATATAGATACTATTCGCGTTTTTGCCATTTCTAGGTTGGGTTGGATCAAACAGCAGCAGAAAAAATTCCAGGAACAGGAACGTGAAACCCCGCGGGAGTACCTGAACCTTGAAAGCCATTACGTGTGGGGGAAGCGCTATTTACTTAAGGTGATCGAAAGCGAGGAAACGCCAACAGTCGAATTAAAACACAAAAAAATGGTCCTCAGTGTGCGTCCAGGCACAGATGATAAAAAGAAGCAAGCTATTATCGATGCATGGTACCGCGAGCAGCTCAAGAATGCTGTACCGCCATTAATAGCCAAGTGGGAACCACTTCTGGGCGTGAAGGTAGAGCGGTTCTTTGTGCGTCGGATGAAAACCAAATGGGGGAGCTGCAACTACAAAGCACGCAACATCAGGCTCAATACCGAACTTGCTAAGAAACCGCAGGAATGTCTCGAATACGTTATCATACATGAAATGGCACACCTGCTGGAACCTACACATAATTCTCGCTTCGTCATGCTGATGGACCGGTTCATGCCAAAATGGCAATTCTACAGGGATAAATTGAACCAGTTACCTGTCAGCCACGAAAACTGGATTTATTGATAAGCAGAAATGAAATCCTTCACAACTCAGGCAATCTCTGCAATCTTTCTTGCAGATGCTTTTAACACTTCTCTTGCCTT
>CALLZZ010000470.1 GCA_937858235.1 uncultured Clostridia bacterium | reverse complement strand
ATATATTTTGTTATTTATCAATGAAACAGCTAGGCCTTTTAAACATCTGTTTATGGTAGTATAAAAATACCGAGAATGGCAACGTAAAATTCCCTAGGTGAGAAAAAAAGAAGGAGCCACCGCATAGCATCCTAAAATAAGCCTCTAAGCAGATTTTGTAAGGAGGCAAATAAAGGAGTGCTAACAGTGACCCAAATCGATTATATCAAACATTTACGCAATAATGAAGACACTTCAATCAGCGAAATAGCTTCAAGAGTGCAGTGTGATTGGAAGACGGCTAAGAAATATGCCGATGGAGACATCAATCTGCAAAAAAGAGGCAAACGGTCGAGAAGAAAGGCAGTTATGGGGGGTTTCGAAGAATATATTAAAGACTGGTTGTTTGAGGACCAGCGGATGCCCAAGAAGCAAAGGCGAACGGCGAAGGTGATGTTCAATAACTTGCGAGAATTAGGATATCAAGGTTCGGACCGTACTGTTCGGGAATATGTCCGCAAAGCTAAGCAGGAGATGCAAATCGAAGGCCAACAGCAGGCGATTCGACTTGAACAGTTTCCCGGTGAGGCCCAGGTGGATTTTGGCGAATTCAAGGCGCTCACTGATGGCCAAGAAAAAAGCTTCTATGAATTAGTTATGTCTTTCCCTTACAGCAACGGACAAGTTTGTATTGTGCTTCCATCGGAAAACACGGTGTGTTTCCTACATGGATTACAGAGGCTCTTCCTCATAATTGGCGGGGTTCCCCACATCATCCGATTTGATAACCTTTCGGCCGCCGTTGTGAAGATATTATCCGGGACGGAGCGTTCTCTAACGGAAATGTTTAAGACATTTCAGTGGCATTATCGCTTTCGGAGCGAATTTTGTAACCCCGGTAAGGGCCAGGAAAAAGGGCACGTTGAAAACAAGATTGGTTACGTTCGCAGGAATAATTTCAGCCCCATGCCTATCATTGAAGACCTTGACGACTTCAACCAGGAACTGCACCAGATGATGCTAAATGACCAGCGTCGAGAGCATTACGCCAAAGATGCGTTGATTAGCGATTTATGGAAAGATGACTTTAATCAACTACTACCATTGCCAAACGTCCCTTTAGAAATCGTCCGCATGCATACCCGAGTGATCAACAAGTATGGAGAGTTCAAGTTAGATGAACAGCTTTACCGGGCACCTAATGCGTCGCCGGGTCGTCAGGTTCTCGTGAAGGAATATTGGGACCGCCTAGAGATTTTAGATAATCATGGCGAAGAGCTTCTGCATAGATGTCCTCGTCTATATCTACAAAAGGCAGAAGCAATAGATTGGGCTGCGGAACTTGAAATATTCATTCAAAGACCGCGTGCAGCCGAAAGAGCCGTTTACTTAAGGGCCTTACCCGACAGCATCAAAGACTATATTTTATCTGCCACAGATTTAAAAGAACGGCGCCAACGAATCATTGCCATCGTTGATATCCTGCGGCAACATCCCCTCGAAATTGCTGTGATGGCTGCCAAACAGGCTCTGACATATGACAGAACCGGCATCAATAGTCTAAGAATGCTTGCCGCTCGCCAGGCTAGCGCACAAATTCCCGAAAGCGTACCGCTTGATGAGCCGTGGACACCATCCGAAGTGGCTCAGTGGCAGCCGGATTTGTCTATGTATGATCTGCTGGGGGTGGCAAATCGTGGCCAATGAATTAGCAGCACTATGCAAAGAACTAAGACTAGGCGATCTTAGAAAACTGGCTGCACAGGTAAGGTTCCAGAACGAAACTCAATATTTGACGGATGTACTAAAACTTGTTGCCATTAACCGTGACACTCAAAGAGTCGAACGATTAATCAGGCAAGCGAAATTCCCAGTGGTAAAGACCTTTGACCGCTACAAGTTTCATCCAATCACGTGGCCGAAGGGGTTTGATAAAGAACAGCTGATGAGCCTCGATTTCATCGAAAGCAAACAAAACATCCTCTGTTTAGGAGCAGTTGGCTCTGGTAAAACGCTCATGGCAACCGCTTTAGGAGTCAAAGCCTGTTCATTGGGTAAAAAGGTCCGCTTCTACAGGGTAGCGGATTTGGCAGCGGAATTGACGGAGAAGCACCGTTCGGGCGACCTGGTTAAAATGCTGAAACAGCTACAAAAATTGGACTTGTTGATCCTAGACGAGGTCGGGTACATTCCGTGTGACAAACTAGCCTCACAGCTGTTATTCAACGTGATATCCAACAGTTACGAACAGCAAAGTGTGATCGTTACATCGAATCTTCAATTTGGTCGTTGGAATGAGATGTTTGGCGACGATCGATTGACGGTAGCCTTAATTGATCGGCTGGTCCATCGAGCACACATTCTAAGTTTTTCAGGACCAAGTCTTCGTTACGAAGAAGCCATGTTGGCTGAACAAACGATAAACGAATAAAGCCAAAGGATGCTATGGAATTTTAGACTGCCAAACTAGGGAATTTTTACTTGCCAAACACAATTCTTCTCCCTAATGTCAATAACTTCGGTATTAGTC
>CALLZZ010000469.1 GCA_937858235.1 uncultured Clostridia bacterium | reverse complement strand
TCTATTGAAAGAACTGACAACGCCGAACGCGGTTACAGAAGAAAAAATCTGTTGCAAATCTAAAAAGCCATCCTGACGATGGCTTTTTAAAAACAAAATACATCAAAATTATTTGATGTGATTACTATTGAAAGTGAGGTTTATATCCTGTGCAAATACTTAAAGCAATTTGGAACTTTTTTCAATACCAGATTCTCGGCATGAAATGGCTGGATGGGGTGATAGGAAGCGGCCTGTCTGCTATGGGGTTTGATACGACTACCCGCCTGATCGGAAGCATTGAATTTTTTCTCTACGATGTAATTAAGATTACCATACTGCTGTGTTTCCTGATCTTTCTCATAAGTTACATCCAAAGTTACTTCCCGCCGGAACGCAGCAAGAAAATTCTCGGACGCTTTCATGGTGTCTGGGCGAACTGCATTTCGGCGCTTCTGGGTACGATAACGCCGTTTTGTTCCTGCTCCTCCATTCCACTGTTCATCGGCTTCACGTCAGCCGGGCTTCCGGTCGGCGTGACATTCTCGTTCCTGATTTCCTCCCCGATGGTGGATCTCGGATCGCTTCTTTTGCTGATGGGCATCTTTGGGGCAAAGGTGGCAATCATCTATGTGGCCGTCGGTCTGGTTATTGCGGTTGTCGGCGGTACGATCATTGAGAAGCTGCACATGGAGAAATATGTTGAAAGCTTTATTTTGACGGCTGGAAGCGTGGACATTGAATCGCCGAACCTGACAAAGAAGGACCGGCTGATTTACGCAAAGGAGCAGATGCTCTCCACCTTCAAGAAAGTGTTTCCCTATATTCTGGTCGGCGTAGGCATCGGCGCTGTCATTCACAACTGGATTCCGGCAGAATGGGTATCGCTTGTGCTGGGAAGCAAAAATCCCTTTGGCGTTGTTCTGGCAACCCTTATCGGTGTCCCGATGTACGCCGATATCTTCGGCACTATTCCGATTGCGGAGGCACTGTTATACAAAGGGGCGCAGCTTGGCACTATCCTTTCATTTATGATGGCCGTCACCACGCTGTCCCTGCCGTCCATCATCATGCTCCGCAAAGCGGTCAAACCGAAGCTGTTAGCGCTGTTCATCGGTATCTGTACCGTAGGCATTATCCTTGTAGGTTATTTTTTCAACGCGATTCAGGGATTTATCATATAGGGAGGGAAATATTATGGCAAAGACATGGTATCCTGTTATTGACTATCTGACCTGCGCGGAGTGCGGCACCTGCGTTGCAACGTGTCCTCACGGTGTCTATGATTCCGCAAAGGCTCCATCATCCGTCGTAAAAAATCCGGAGGCCTGCATTGACCATTGCCACGGCTGCGGGAACCGCTGCCCGGTTGGTGCGATTACCTATGTTGGCGACGATACCGGTTGGACACCGCCGAACGGCGCACAGGAATCCAAAGAAGCCTGCTGTTCCTGCGGATGTGAAGCATCTTCTGAAAAGAAAATCGTCGTTGAGTATCTCTATCTTGATTTGCAGACCTGTAACCGCTGCATCGGGACGGACAATGTGCTTGATGAAGTAATGGCGACGCTTACCCCCGCGCTGCGGCTTGCCGGTTTTAATATCGAGTATAACAAGATCGAGATGAAGACGGCGGAGTTTGCCGAACGGTTTAGGTTTCTTTCCTCTCCGACGATCCGTGTAAACGGTCAGGATATTTGCGGGTTCGTGAAAGAAAACAGTTGCGGATGCTGTAGCGAAATCAGCGGAACTGATGTTGACTGCCGAATATTTGAATACAATGGGGAAAGTTATGAAGTGCCTCCCAAAGAGATGCTTGCCGAGGCAATTCTGAAAACCATATTCGGAGCAACAGGTGATTGTACCTGCGGCGACTATAAAATGCCGGACAATCTGAAAACTTTTTACGAGGGGAAAGCCAGTAAATCAGCATGCTCCTGCGGGAGTAATTGCTGCTAACCAGTAACATCAACTGATAAAGGAGCGTAATGAATATGTCACTGTTCGGAAAGAAAAAGGAAGAAACAACCTCCTGCTGTTGCGGAGGAAACTGCGATGCGGAAAGCATAGCAAAGGCTGAGAGCGCTAAAACCGAGGGCGCGAGTGTAAAGGTGCTTGGAAGCGGATGCGCAAAATGCAACCAGCTTGAAGCGGCTGCTAAAGCAGCGCTGGAGCAACTCGGCATGGATACGACGATTGACCATGTGACCGATTTCTCACAGATCGCGGCCTATGGTGTCATGTCAACACCTGCCCTTGCGATAGACGGAAAGGTAGTTTCTTACGGCAAGGTTTTAAAGACCGAGGAAGTTGTGAA
>CALLZZ010000468.1 GCA_937858235.1 uncultured Clostridia bacterium | reverse complement strand
TTTATATGGATATTAGGTGTCCGTAGGTCAGGGGTTCAGGTACCATATCAATTGGCCAGTATGCATTGCATAGCATGGCACCGGGAGATGCTATGTACTTTACCTCCTACAGTGGTAATAAGTTCAGCGATCAGCCAAGTGAGAATGGACACGTCTTTTTAATAAAACACAATGGAGATAACACGGGAAACGGCTATCAAAGGGCGATGGGTTTCTTTATCAGCCGTGACACCATGACATTTTACGTGATCTCTGTTTTTGTATATAATAATCCGTCTGGGCAGGCAAACTGGCTGAATATCAACAATGAGCCTGTGACCACGGCAAGGCTTGCAAATGGAGCGGTAACAGGAGTGAAAATAGCAGACCGTACTATAACCGCCTCTAAAATTGCTGCGGCATTTACCGACTATTCCACAACAGAACAAAACACAGGGTGTTTATGGATAGATGGCAAAACCATTTATCGCAAAGAAATAAATCTTGGTTCGCTTCCAAATGCGATTCCTGGCAGTGTGGCACACGGTATATCAAACCTCAGTACTGTTACCAGCTTATCCGGTTTTGCGACAAATGGGACGGTATTCCTGCCGTTACCGCTTGCAAGGTATAATAACTTTGCCTCACAAATAGGTCTCTATGCGGATACAACTAATATTGTTGTAGAACCTGGCAATGACCGAACAGCGTATACCGGCTACGTGGTTATAGAGTATACGAAAACCAGCTAAAAAGGAGGAATCAGTCTATGGAGAAAAGTGGATTTTTTAACTCATCCAGTGGTGATAGGATATACGATGCAGTGGATTTTGCTGCCTATTTCGGAAGCCTTGTGACCAACGGTGTTTTTTATCAAGTGGCTACAAACCTGCAAGTATCACCAGGCAGTGGATTGGGGGTAAGTGTGGCAGCAGGCACGGCTTGGATTAATGGGTATCGTTATGAGAACACAGATGCTTTGAACATACCGCTTACCATAGCAAACGGAAGCAATCCCCGTATTGACCGTGTTGTGGTGCGATTAAGCAGTGTTAACCGAAATATTCAGCTTGCCGTTGTTGATGGAACTCCTGCCACAATACCAGTGGCTCCGGCACTCACAAGAACCAGTGATGTTTATGAACTTTGTATTGCCGAGGTTCTTGTGCCAACTGCTGCTACTTCCATAATTTTAAATAATATCACCGATACTCGGCTTAACACTAGCCTTTGTGGATTAGTAAACTCGCTTGTATCGGCTGTTTACGAGTGAGGTGAGTAACGATGGCAGATATTAATGGAGTAACTCTAAGTGCGGGCTCCAGTCCGACCGTTTATTATACAATCACCTATACGAAAAGCCGTCCCAATAACAGCCAGATGACCTATAACTTCACCATATCCGCAGCTTTGGGTTCATCAGGCTCTTACATCCATAACGGCTATGCTCTGCTTTGCACCATGACTGTAAATGGCTCATCCTCACAGGTTCGTATTAAGGCGGAAGATGGTGACAACTGGGACGGAACCACACCGAGAATCAGATATGTTTCAGTGACCTGTGCATCTACTACGGGTAATGCAACGCAGGGGGTTCGTTTTAAAGTTGTATCAGACGGAAGATTAACTCTGTCTTCTGGTGTCATTGACAACTCCAGTTACACAGTATTAAGTTCCGCTTTGCTTACTACCGCCTGTGGTGCTCCGACAGCCTGCTCTGTTAATGCAACACTATCAGAAGGAAATGTCACCCTTTCATGGAGCGGTGCAAGTGGAGGCATAAATAATGCAATTTCTTCTTATGAGATACAATATAGTGATTCAAGCAATAACTCAACATGGGGGGCTTGGACTGCTTTGACTACAGTAACCACTACAGCTACAAGTGGAAGTGTATCGGTATCACCTCCATCAACTCGGGGATATTACCGCAGATTCCAAGTGCGAACACGCGGTGCGGCGGGTGCAAGCTATTATTCAGGCTGGAAGATATCTACAAACTCTGTTCGAAAAAATACAATTCCGAGTCCGCCGACCACTGTAACAGCTTCCCCTGCCACATATAGTGATGAAACGATTATACTGACGTGGAGCGGAGCCTCTGGCGGTACAAGTGCAATCAAGGGATATATGATTGGAAGCCGTACATCTACTGATAACATTACATGGACCGCATGGAGTGGACTGACTTCGTTAACGTTGGCAGCTAGCGGTGGCAGTTATAATCCAACTGTATCAAGAACACCCGGAACTTATACCCAGTTCGGTGTTTGGACGATTGATGCACTGGATGTTTATTCCTCGGAAACTATCAGCAATAGTATCTACTGTAATATCACAGCTTGCGGTGCTCCGACCTCATTTTCCATCAGTCCATCCATTGCGGAAGGCACTGCCACACTTTTTTGGAGTGGGGCAACGGGCGGTGCTGGTAATGCCATAACGGGTTATGAGATAGAATATCGTGACTCTACTGACAACAGTACATGGGGCATATGGGAGGCACTTGGTGTCATTGGTTCTTCATTAGCTAGTGGCAGCTTAACTACCAGTCCTCCAATTATACGTGGTAATTACAGACAGTTTCGTATCAGAACACAGGGTTCAGCTGGGGCAAGTTATTACTCTGATTGGATATTAACCAGTAATACTCTTCGTAAAAATGTACTGCCGACTCCGCCGTCTGCATTTACAGCAGCCCCTGCTATTTATGAAACTGCCAATATAACTCTGACATGGAGCGGCACGGTTCAAGGCACAAGCACCATCAAGCAATATGTTATTCAAAAGGCAACCTCCGCAGATGGTACGAACTGGTCATCGTATGAAACTGTTACAACCATTGTTTCAAGTGCAACTTCTGGGACATACACGACAAGTGCCTCACAGGTGGCAGGAACATACACCCGCTATCGAATAAGTGTAACCGATACACTTGATGCAATATCTGCCTATGTGACCAGCAATACAGTAAAGAAAAACAGCCCACCGAATGCGCCGATTATTGACTGTCCACAGTCTGGAAACTCCACTTACAACGTAAAGCCTCGATTCATGATTATTATGGGTACCGAGCCGGACGGTCAGACACAGATTTTGGAGGTAAAGATTGATGCAGGGGTGTGGCTTAACAGCGTGGATAATCCAGAACTCTTCTCCACAAATGGCTATCTTATAAATGGTGTCAAGACGGTATTTCAAGCACCAACACTCACTGCCGGAAATCATACGGTCACCTTTCGCAGCCTTGATAGTGATGTTCGGTCACAAAGCACAGAGATTGTCCGCACCTTTACGGTACTTGCATCACCATTTGAAACCATCACTGCTAACGTTACACATGTGAAAGTAGAGCATATGAAGGCAATTCGGAATGCTGTAAACACCGCCCGAAATTATTACTGCTTACCATCGAATACTTGGAACGAAGAAATCACTGCTGGAAAGACCACCATAAAAGATTGGCCGTTTCATGTTATGGAGATACGGAGAGCACTTGTGCCGATTATGACAAAAATTAATGGTTTTGACGCTAACTCTTCAGCTTTTGACCTTCCTTCCGATGATTGGCAGCCGATTGGAACAGGACGACCGGAGGCTGATGTAATGCAGCAGTTACACATAATAGTATTCTTGTTGTAAGGCACAGTACAGCACTCATGCAATTTGCGTGGGCGCTTTATCATATACAAAATTTATGAAATGGAGGTATTTCACAATGAAAGAGATTTGGAATTGGATACAGTTGGCATTTTCTGCTGTCGGTGCTTTCCTTGGGTGGTTCCTTGGAGGCTTGGACGGTTTTCTCTATGCCCTCATCGCTTTTGTAGTTATCGATTATATAACGGGTGTGCTTTGTGCCATTGCAGATAAAAAGCTGTCCAGCGAGATTGGATCAAAAGGTATCTTTAAAAAGGTACTGATATTTTTGCTTGTAGGTGTAGCACATATCTTAGATACACAAATTTTGGGCAGTGCCGGGGGCAGTGGTGCACTCCGCACGGCAGTCATTTTTTTCTATTTAAGTAATGAAGGAGTTTCTATCCTTGAAAATTCAGCACACCTTGGTTTACCTATTCCTGAAAAGCTGAAGGAGGTTCTTAAGCAGCTTCATGGGCGAGAGGATGGTGGTGGGGAATGATTGACCTAACAAACCCATCAACCGTAAACATTGGACGTCGTGGTGAACATCATTTCCGTAACATTGAGTTTGATGTTTCTAGTTTACTGGGAGATGATTATCCCAGTGCCTCTTTGCAGGCAATTTACAAAAGACCAGATGGCACTGCCTATCCTGTCGTCACAAGTTATGCTGATGGAGTTTTAACATGGTCACCAAGTGCCACCGATACCATAGATGCTGGAGTTGGGCAGTTAGAAATCAGAGTTGTGTCCGGTGATGTGGTCGGAAAAAGTGTAAAGGTTCTTACCATTGTTGAAGAGGCTCTTGTGGATGGCATTGTCACACAACCAGAACCTCCAGCACAGGAGTGGCTGAATCAAGTACTAGCAGCACTTGCTGCATTGGATGTGAACGATGTGTATAGTCTGCTAAGCCTCACCTACGATTTATTAAATATCACATACGATAAATTAAATGATACCTATGGTCTGCTAAACACCACGCACGATCTGGTGGAGGAAACACGTGATAATCTATACAAAAGGACTGGGATTCTCTTAAACCATATGCACCCAATAGAAACAGCTACTGCACCAGATATGACAAGCCGTAGAGCGTCCATAACATTTACAGGCATTTCAAATGGCAACAATGTAGTAATCGGCACAGTGACCTACACCTTTGTCACAGTTTTAGGAAGTCCAGCCACAAACAATGTGCAGGTGCTGATTCAAGGCACACTTCGTGAAACTGTTCAAAAACTAGCTGAAGCTACTAGAGGAAGTCAAGACGAATTAAACATTGCCTATGGAACAGAAACGGGAGCAAATCCATTTTGCACCACTTACTGGACGAGTCAAAGATTTTCTATGGGAGATACTACCGTTAACTCAGGCGAGAGTCTATTCGTATTGGAAAGAGCTGAAAATGTAACAACTGCATTGCCTTTTACAACAACTGCAGCAGCTACTATTAATGGATTTTCCAGAACAAGCTTTTTAAGATATATCCTGTCGGGCAATGCTTTAGGCTCAGGCGGTATCAACAGCGTCAGAGGGCCTTTGCACACAGTATTGCCTATCAGCAGCGTTGTTATAGGGGGGCAAGGCGGATCTCTTCATCCAGAAACGACCTATGACTGTCATCTCTTAACTCTTTGCCGTCAGTCGGATACGAGTGAGAAAGAGGTTGACTTATATATTTCCAATGATGAAATTAACTTTACCAGAATTTCACGCAGTACGCCTATTGGATTTAACAGCACTGGTGATGCCACACATGTGCATATACAATTACGTCAGAGCAGAATACCCACTGGTTACGGCTTGTATATCAGTATGGGTAGTAATGGCACATCATCAAGTGCTTACTGTGATTTGAAGTTTACCTATCATTTGTATCCTGTAGCTTTAGCGACTGATAATCTATTTGAATAATGAGGTGATTTAGAATGAATTTGCATAAGCTGATTTTAACAAACAATGCCTGCTACAAGGCAGGTAAGACAATTATTCCAAAGGGCATTATGGTGCATAGCACAGGTGCCAATAATCCATGGCTGAAACGCTATGTCGGTCCCGATGACAGTTTGCTTGGTAAGAATCCATACAATAATTACTGGAATCAGGATAAGCCCGACGGCAGGCAGGTCTGTGTCCATGGTTTTATTGGGAAACTGGCTGATGGCACAATTGCCACTTATCAAACATTGCCGTGGAATTATCGTGGCTGGCACTCTGGTGGTTCTGCCAATGATACACATATAGGATTTGAGATTTGCGAGGACGGTCTGACCGATGCCTCGTATTTTAATGCCGTTTACAAGGAGGCAGTGGAATTATGCGCCTACCTTTGCAAGCAATATGGACTGACTGAAAAAAACATCATCTGCCACAGCGAGGGGTACAAACTGGGTATTGCCTCCAATCATGGAGATGTGATGCATTGGTTCCCAAAGCACGGAAAAAGCATGGATACTTTCCGTGCTGATGTTGGAAAACTTCTGATGCCATCCATACCTACCGAATCAAAGAAACTCTACCGTGTTCAAGTAGGTGCATACACCGTCAAGGCAAATGCTGATGCAATGCTTGCCAAGGTTAAGGCGGCAGGATTTAAAGATGCTTATATTAAAATTGAATAATGAATGGAAAAATGCCTACTTCTTTCGTTGATTGAAGTAGGCTTATTTTTTTTGAAAAATTTTTATCAGGGGCTAAAATCATGCTCTTTTTTTTTGACTGTGACTTAGAAGGAAACATATCAACCCTTCGGATTGGAGGAGCGGAAATGCAGGTCACAAAGATAATAGGTAACCAAGGTATTCCCAATAAAGAGAAACATCAGTATACAGAAGAAGAGTTACAGCATGAATATGATTATATTCGAACTGAACAAATGACAAAGAAGCTGCTGGATAAGGGGCTGATTACCGTGGATGAATTCAACAAAATAATGAAATTAAATCAGCAAATCTTTTCTCCTAATTTGGTCGACATTATGCCTTAAAAGCGTTGATATAACTGAGCTTTAGAGGTAATATGTGACACTGAAAGGAGGTTGAAACCGTGAAAAAAGTAACCAAAATAGAAACCACGGTGTTGACTGGACTGGTTAAAAAGAAACTTCGTGTAGCTGCATACTGCCGTGTATCCACTGCCAGTGAAGAGCAAATGGAGAGTTTGGCTGCACAGAAAGAACATTACGAAAAATATATAAAAGAAAATCCTGAATGGGAATTTGCTGGACTGTATTATGATGAAGGCATCACTGGAACTAAAAAGGAAAAGCGAAAAGGTCTGCAGGCAATGATTACAGCTTGTGAGTTAAAGCAGATTGATTTTATTATTACCAAATCCATCAGCCGATTCGCAAGGAATACACTTGATTGCCTGGAAATGGTTCGTAAGCTGATAGACCTTGGGATTTTTCTGTATTTCGAGAAGGAAAACATCAACACCCAGTCGATGGAGAGTGAACTGATCCTTTCGATATTAAGCAGTATGGCACAGGATGAATCTTCTTCTATTTCTGAAAATAATAAGTGGGGTGCAAAAACACGATTTAGAAATGGCACCTACAAGA
>CALLZZ010000467.1 GCA_937858235.1 uncultured Clostridia bacterium | reverse complement strand
GTTCCGTCATTTTCGCGTCATCCTGCACCTTGTAGGGGTGATCGCGGAATGTATGAAACGAGTGCAGTTCGGACATTTTCAGATAGACGATCTTGCCTTCCTCAACAGGGCGGGGCGGGATTGCGGGTTCCGGGGGCATTTCCGGCGCGGCAGCCTCGGGGGTGATATGTTCCTCGGGGCCTGTGAACTGTTTGTTATCTGCCATGTGCTAACCTCCTTTTTCGTAGCATAAAAAAAGACCAAACCTCTCGGCTTGGCCCACGGAAAAAATCTTCCTCCTTCCGATATGCAGTTTTATATAGAAACGCCGCCCATAGTCTCACTTGGGCGGCGTCTATGCTCAAAATAAATAGCTCTTGCGAATATAAATTGCCTTAACTTTATCTATAAGAACTGTGCTATAATTAAAAATACAATTGTACAATGGAGTTGAGTATCGGGTGTCAAGAGAACAGAAGATAGCATATACCGCTATAATATCTGAAAAAAGCAAGTTTGGAGTCTTTTACAAAACTTGCTTTCATATTCATACCCCCGAATCTCACGACTATTGCCTGTTAGATTCATGGGATTGTAAAACTTATGAGAGCAAATCCGATCATGATATTCTTGAGCTTTGCCATGCACATAATGTTTTCCCGGTTACAATTACATTGGAATTTTTTGATAATAGTCTAACACAAGGATTTAGAGACAGGAAAGAGATGCTGGCCTTTCTTTTGTTAGCAAATACAATTTTAGAAAATGAAATCGCCATTGTTATTGTCGCAGATCACCACACTATTACTGGAGTATCTAAACTGCGGCAGGCGATTAAACATCTCCATGACATGAAACCAAGAACTATATATCCAGAAGTTTTGCTTGGCATTGAGATTTCGTGTGCAGATCGAAATCACGTAGTAGGAGTTTTTAATGATACAGAGAAAGCAAAAAGTGGAATTGAAGCTTGGTTGGATTTACACTTATTTAATGAAGTTGATGGTTCATTTGAAACAAGTAAAGAGGTTCTTGAATTCATAAGCAATGAGGGTGGAATCGGATATATAGCTCATCTTGATACTTCCAATACTTTTGGGGAAAAGTTCCTAACGGGAGCCTATAAGAGGAAACTCTTTTCGGGACTAAACCTAATTGGAATATCCAATATCAACAAACTTGAGTATATCAGATCCAAAGTGGGAATTTTTTCACCGACAGAGGTGAACTTCATTATCGACAATGATGCTCACGATATTAATTCCATAGAGCAAAAGCATATGTGGATAAAAGGTCAGAAAAGAAATTTCCAAGCTTTAAGAGAAGCGATCAATGATTACGATACTTGTATATCGTTCCAAGAAAATTCATCTAACAAGTCCTATATTAAAGGTATTTATATCAAAAATAGCGATAAAGGGTATTTACGTGGGAGCGTACAAGCCCAACCCCTCTGTATGAACTTTTCTGACGAATTAAACTGCTTCATAGGCGGGAGGGGCACAGGAAAAAGCACTATATTGGAATTGATAGAATATACCTTAAGTCAGCGATGTAAATCTCTGGAAGCTTTAGACTTTTTATGTGCTCATGGCAATACATTTATCCTTTATAAGTATCGTGGTACTGAATATCTAATTGAAATGTCTATGCCTGTAAAGGGCGATTTTGATAACATCCTTCAATGTTTTGGACAAAACATTGAAAATCGTTATAAATATTATTACCGCTATGATATTGATAAAATTAGAGAATATGCTTTGAGACACTATTTAGATGTACTTCGTGTCATTAAGAATAATACTGATGTTTCGTTTGAAAGGGTATCTGATAAGCGGATTTTTTTAAGAAAACTCTTTGATACACGTTATTCAGTTAATGAACTTGTGAGCACTGCAGGTGGGTCATCAATAAACGGGTTCCTCTATGATATTCTTTTTGAAAACAGAACACTCTCAACCCCGGAATCGGTAATTAATATTCGATCATTGACCGGATTAGGAAGAATGCTATCGGATGTCAAGACTGCCCTAGAAAAACGCTCTACTGATGTGGAAACGGTTATCGCACCATTTAATAAGGCACAAGACGGGATATTAAAAATCGTTTATACTCAGGATAATATTGCCCACGAACCCAATATAGGCGAATGGGTTTGGGGCGCGGGATTTGATCGTAAGCAACGCTATACCGCTGGAGGGATAAGATATAATATTACATATGAGGGTATTGAACAATACCTTTTATCTATATATTCTAAAGTAGGTATATTTGAATTTCTCGACTTAGCACTTAGAAAAGATGTAATTAAAACCCAAAGCTATGAGAACATCCTCAATTATTGCGATGAAATGACCGTTAAACTGATTGAGCAAGGGGTTTCTGCTATAGAAAGCAACAATATTCAAAGTATTGTTAATGATCTTTTCAGCAAACTTATAAATAAGTCAAACCTTCATTCGATTTTGAGCTACTTAGGTCGATGTTATTCCAATAATCATGGTTACCCAACACACAGAAGCCGTTTATTTTTTGCTCTCCATCTCATTGATGAATGCAATGGTTTTTCTGTAATCATTAAGGTTATCCGCAGTATCATCCTCACTATATCGGCGGCATATTCGTCTATGACAAGATGATTTTTGGCATTGGGGTCTTTCATGTAGCCGTAAACCGCAAATGCACCGAGGAACTGTCCGCCCTTGCGCTTGATTTCAAGCTGGCTGCGGGTTTTTACGGAGATGTCCCGGCAGTACGTCTCATTGATAAGGGTTTTGAAGGGAATGACGAGATCGTCCTCCGCCTTTTTTTCGCGGAAGCTGTCGTAGTTATCGTTGACTGCGATAAAGCGGCCGCCGAGAAACGGAAAGGCCTTTTCGATGTACTCACCGGCGTCCCAATTGTTTCTGCCGAAACGGGAAAGGTCTTTGACCACAATGCAGTTGGTCTTGCTGGATTTCACGTCCGCCATCATCTTTTGAAAGTCGGGTCGCTCAAAGGTGGATTCGGAAAGCCCGCCATCTACCCGAACCGCGTATTCCCGTAGTTCCGGGTTGTTTTTCAGTTAGGCACGCAAAAGCTCCCGCTGTCACAACACCCAGCATCAAGCAACTTTTCCAGGTAAAGAGCACGCCCAGTGCCACGCGTATGCCGCCATCCACCGCGGCAAGCGGCATAGCGCCCTGGAGAGTTCCGGCTGGGCAGAGCCATTTGCAAAACCAAGAATCGCCCATACCGACCTCGTTGACAACCGTCATCGGCAGCACAATGACAAATAGAAGCAAAGTTCCATATTTTAGATAGGTCAGGGGCTTTAGCTTTTTCGTGCTCAATTTTCTGGAAGGAATCTTGTGAAGCAACTACTGGAACCATCCAAAGTGGCATAAAAAGCCGCAGACCAGACGGCCAAACAGCACGCTGAACAGAATCAAAATCCCAACAATATAATAGGAAATTTTGAATTTTGAAGAACCAATCACTGCCTGCAGCGAACCAATGGGGCACGAATATTAATTCAACCCAGGCACGCAAATGCTTTAACAGAGAATTTAAGCGGGTATGGTATACTATCACTAACGCGGAAAAAGCTAAAGGCACAGCTTGGCTATGACCCCATCGGCGCGAAAATCGGTGTGCGAAGCGTTTTTACGGCAATATGGCCTTGATCGTAGTTTTGGGCGACGGGGCGACCTATTGGCTGGCTGGCCGCTCCTTAAGACCGTTGAAAGAGCCGAGCGCTCAAATGAAAAATCGTACCGTCCGCAATCTTTCCGAGGAGTTTCCCGTCCCGCCAAGCCGGGATGAGGTTGCCGATCTCACCGTGTTGTTTAACGACATGAGCCAAAAGCTGGACGCACCTTTGCCATGCAGAAACGCTTTTCCCCAAACGCGGCTCATGAACTGCATACTCCGTTGACGGTCATCAAAACCAAGCTGTCCGTATTTCGAAAAAGGCCAAATCGCACATACGAGGAATATGATAGTCTTCTTACATCCATCGACACCCACACCGACCGTCTCACATTCCTGGTATAGAGCTTTTTATAATCTGGTCGAAAACGCCGTGAAATGCAACCGTCCGCAGGGTAGGTGGATATTATGGTTTTGGCCAACACTCCTTACGGCGCCTGTTTTGAAATGTGCTTCCACCAAAAATCCGATTAGCTGTTGGATAGAGAACTTTCTTTTTTCAGATTATTGCAGTTTGATCGTCTGAATATAGCTTGAAACAAAAAAGAATTTTTTGCAAAATTATTGACTGTACGGTCTGTTTATCATATAATAGACCGTACAGTCAATAATATATCAGGAGGCAGCTATGAGACAAGAGGAAAAAACAGAGCGAACCCGGCAGAAAATTCTGGCGGCAGCCATGGAAGAATTCGGCGCCAACGGCTACGCGGGCGCATCACTTAACACCATCTGCGGCACGGGAATCGCCAAGGGTCTGCTATATCATAATTTTGAAAATAAGGACGCGCTGTATCTCGCCTGCGTGGGGCAGTGTCTTTCCGAACTGACCGAAACACTGAAAGCGGCTGACATCGGCAACGATCTGCAGAAATACATGAATGTCCGTCTACGCTTCTTTCAGGAACACGAACGGCAGGCGAATTTGTTTTTTGAGGCGATCCTCCAGCCGCCCGGGGACTTGCGGCAAGAAATTGCAGCGCTGCACCGGGAACTGGATCAACTGAATATCCAGATATACGAAAGAATCCTGGACTCGCTCCCGCTGCGGAAGGACGTCACCAGAGAAGAAGCAACCGTGTACTTTTCACTTATGCAGAATATGTTCAACGGCTATTTCAGCAGTGATTTCTGTCTCGGGCAGACATTTGCGGAGCTTACGGCCACCCATGAAGCAAACCTGACCAAGCTGTTGGATTTTATGCTTTATGGGATTGCGGAAAGAGGGGATAAACAATGATTATGCTGTTGCTGCGCTGGACTGCCGCTATTGTCTTGGCGTTTTTATGCGGCAAGCTTGTTTCCAAGGTAAAGCTTCCCTCAATTCTTGGCTGGCTTCTGGCGGGGATGATCTTAGGCCCTCATGCCACGAATCTGATGCCGCAGGCGATGATGGATGGGGTTTGGTACCAAACCATTGTCCATGTGCTGGAGTGCGCCGTCGGACTGATGATCGGTACGGAGCTTGTCTGGAGTAAGATGAAAAGCTACGGCAAGGCTCTGATCCTCACGACGCTTGCCCAATCTCTCGGCACCTTCGCGGTGGTATCCGCCGCCTTCGCCGCCGTATTCGCCATCAGCGGCATTCCGATTTATCTGGCGTTTTTGTTCGGCGGCATTGCGCTGGCCACCGCGCCGGCCCCGGCGCTCTCCATTGTGCGGGAATTTGGGACGGACGGCCCCGTGACTAAAACGCTGATCCCCATGGCGGCACTGGACGACATGGTGGGCGTTGTGGTGTTTTTCACCACCATCGCAATTGTGGCCCGACAGCTCTCCGGTGGCGGGATACCACTCTACATGATACCTGTCATGATCTTTCTGCCGCTGCTCATCGGCGTGGTAACCGGCCTGCCGGCGGGTCTGCTGCTGAAGAAAGACCGCTCCAAGCCGGTGACCCTTGCTATTCTGGTGGGCATGATTATCGTAACGGCGGCAGTTGGTCTTGTCTGCAACACCTATCTGATGCCCTCGCCACTGCTCAATTTTATGCTGATGGGTATGGCGTTTTCCGCCGCCTTTTCCAATATGGTAACGGAGGAGCGGCTGGATCGGATTGTCAGCGACTTTAACCCGCTGCTTGGCGTTTCCATGATCGTGGTCATTTTAAATTTGGGCGCGCCGCTGGATTATCACGCGATCCTGGGAGCCGGCTTGTTCACCTTCATCTATATTGCCACCCGCGCTGTGGGTAAATACTTTGGCGCACGGCTGGGCGCGAAAGCCACCGGTCTGCCAGCTACCGTGCAGAAATATCTTGGCTTTACGCTACTGCCTCACTCCGGTGTCTCACTGGTATTTACAGGGATTGCCGTGTCCGTTTTGTCCGGGCCAGCGCCAAAATGCGTGACCATCATTCAGGGTACCATTGCGGCCGCTGCGGTGATCAACGAGATTATCGCGGTCATCGCGGCAAAAAAAGGCTTTGAATGGGCTGGAGAATTTCATAAAAAGGAACAGGAACAGGAACGAAATCCAATTCAAACCGATTGAGAAAAAAGATTATGAAGCTGCAGCGGACCTGATAGGTAAAAGCTTTGGCCTGTCTCACTATGTAGAGGATCCGTGCACTTTAACTGCGTTTAAGTAGCAGTACCTGCACGGTTGTCTTGCCGAAGCAACCTGCATCACGGAGTTTTACGACAGTCAGGGGCTTACTCGATTAGAGGAAGAACCGCTGGCTATTACAAGGGACGGCAAGGCGTTTACTCTGGATGTTTACCTGTATGGCTACACACTGCAAGCTTAACATAAAAACAGAAAAGGGTGCTGAGGCTTTATGAACTCAGCACCCTTTTTGCGCTTAAAGCGGATTTTATGCTGCTGGTGACCGTCAGCGATGCGGTTACTGAAGGTGCTGCCCAGCATACCAGCCAGCGTATGGCGGTATTCTTTGGCGGTCTTAGCATAGCCGTTATTATTGTCATAGCAACAGGCTTTGCAGACGTCATATACCTTGTCGGTGGTGCAGATGCCCTTGATGCTACCGGAGCACGGTCGTTCGGTCATGCACTCGTTCGCGGTAATTGTCACGCCCCCACTTGTCACAGTACAGCGCCGAACCACGGAAGATTTCATCTATCATCTCTGGGTCTGGCCCGGTGCGGAAAGTGATAATATCGAAATATGAGTTGTTGACGGACGAGCAGTATGAATACAAGGACTGCTCCTGGTTTATTGTGCGGGATGGGATATTCGAGGTTCAAGAATTTCTTGATGGCCTTGAGGGCTTGTATCATAACATCTGTTTCTATAATGCTCTGCAAGAGTTAAAATGCGGCGACGACAGCTTTTCGCAACATCTGTATTATGAAGGCAAATTCTCTGATGGGTATTCTTTCCTTGAAAGGCACAAAGGAGGCAGTACACCACAATGTATCCGAAAGCCACTCCGCCGACATATTTCGGGAGCTGAGGTCGGATGATTATGCGATCGAGTACATTGTGTAATGCGAAAACAATGTAGCGAGATATGCACTTTTGTCTAAAATTGACCGTCTTTGATACAATTTGATTATCCTTTTACGATGCTGCTCCAAAAGGGTGCGATTGCTTTTACAAAGAGTGTAAATTATAGTGATCCGTGTATTCTTACTATTTATAACACCATTTTTATAGGTCAATATATCATTTATTTATACCCTAAATGCAATACCTTTTCTACGAAAAATGTTATACCGTTCCCGGGGCTGGGTATTTTTATATGCAAGGCCTGTAAAGCAATAAGCACAAAACCAAATGACAGAAGAATGAAAAAGGTAGCAACTTCCCGCCAGCATTTCTTTTTAACTAGACTTCGAGATCCAAAGAACCCTATGCCAATATAAGCCGCAACAACTAAAAATATCATTAGCATTCCTCTCCTTTCAAGATATCATTAGCGTTCCCCGCCTTGTTTTTGGGGAGTCTGCGTATTAATGCCACCAACAGTGTAACTGTAGGTAGTAAAAACTCAAAAATACTTGCAAAGAAAGGCCACGTGTTCATCCCGACGTCAGCTTGTACAGTCGGGTTATCAAACATTGGCATTACAAGGCCAACCAAGATGACTCCAACGGGTATCACTAATGGCTTATATGTCTTTAAATTAAGCAACTGGCTTATGCTCAATGCCGCTGTATAATGAATAAGCGAAATCTTCATAAATACTGAGAATATTAAAATACTCACAGCAATAAACTCCATTCTGGTGAAGGCGTCTGCTACTTCAACCTGACGAACGGTTGAAATCAGTGGAGTATCCGCGATGGTGGCCACATTTCCCAAAACACCGCTAATCATTACTGAGCAGATCACCATGGTTGCCACTCCAATGATTGTTCCCATGAAAGCTGACCTTTTTACCTTCTTTGTGTTATCCGCGTATGGAATTACCATCATAAAAACAAATACATCGCCGAGGAAAATGGTAAGGGTAATATGATTAACCTGAATGAAATCCATAAGGGAAACATCCAAAACCGGCAGCAAATTGTTAATATCAATGGAGGGAATTATGATGACAGATCCAAAAAGCAATACTGAAAATCACGAGCCGGTAATAACACAGGAAACCGCTTCACAGCAGGCGCAGGATGATATCTATACCTCAGCGGATATCGAAAAAAACAAGACTATGGCAGGTCTTGCCTATCTGATCTTCTTCCTGCCGCTCATTGTCTGCCCCGAATCCAAATATGCCAGATTTCATGCCAATCAAGCTCTGTTGCTCTTGATTTTAGGGATAGCAGGCAACGTGATATTGGGCATTATTCCTGTGATTGGCTGGATGCTGCTTCCGGTATTCGGCATCGGCATGCTGGTATTGTGCATCATGGGGCTGGTGAACGGCTTTGGAGGGAAGGCAAAGCGGCTACCCCTTATCGGGATATGCGACATCTTAAAATAATTGAGAGGAGAGAGAAAGATGAAGAAACTTTTAATCGGGCTGTTGGTACTTTTACTGACCCTATCGCTTGCCGGATGCGGAGCAAAAGAAAAAGCTGAGGAAAAGGCAGGAGAAGCGCTTGCGGAAAAAATTCTTAAGGATGCCGGAGTGGATGCGGACATTGATGGTGACAAGGTGGTCACCAAGGGTGAGGACGGCCAGGAGTTAACCATTAGTGCGGGCGAATGGCCCTCATCCGACCTGGCAAAAAGCATTCCCGAATTCAAAGGTGGCAAGGTTGCTTCGGTGATGGAAGCCGATGATTCGCTGCTTATTATGATAGAGAATACCTCATACGAAGATTTTACGACCTATCTGGAAGAAATCAAGGGAACCTTCACCGAGGAAACCTATGAGATGAACACCGGTACCAGCATGATGTATTCGGCGGGAAATGGTGAGGGCATTGGAGTCATGCTCACCTATGAGAAGGATGAAGGGTTCAGCATCACAGTTTCACAGACAGACCTGGAAGAAAAGTAAAACCAAACATAGGAAGGATTATCATGATGAAATATCGGGGAATGGGCTTTACAAAGCGCTTCCCATGATTTTGGCGGTAGCATGCTCTACACAGGCTTATGCGCTGGAGAACAGGCAGCACGCAGTGACGGATGTCCAGAGCGAGTTGTCGCGTGGCGCAAGCGAGGGAGTGCAGCCAAGCAAGGTATGGGACAGCGGTACACCATCGGAGGCATCGGCCGCACTGCATTTGCCGAGGGCTACCCGAAGCCCGGCGCGGTGCAAACAGACGGCAGCAAAAAATTGAGGTATTGATCAAGGGCATCTTGCCGGAAGGCGTAACGGAGATGAGTATTGGGTATACCCTTTTGTCCAACATTCGGGAGATGTGCTGCGAATGCCGGAGAAGTAAACTCATAGCTCTCTTTCCAAAACGCCATGGGTGACGGCTACAAGATGAGTGAAAGTGGAATAAGCAAGAGCAAATATCAGTGCACACAGATATAGCAAGGGAGGGAGCCAAACATCGGTTCCCTCCCTTACTTTCCGTATTCAGTTTGCTTTTCCTTATGTAAAGGAAACTGGCGCGTTCATTCTTATGGCCCGTTTCATGGAACACACCAAAACGGTAAGCCTATAGGGGAAATCACTTATTCTGAAACCATGCCTAAATCATAATAAGATAAGCAAAAAGATGGGTTGGCACCGTCAGATGCGTTCAGCTCCCAAGGCAGTTGGAGTATGGAATATATCGCAAAATTGCGGGCAAAATAATTCATTAAGCGCTCGTGTTAACGCTTATTCTAATCGCTTCAGTAGGATTTGGAGGATGAAATGGACGCATACTTTGAGCCGGTGATCTGGCCGGAAGACAAGTTCCTGGAAGAGGCCGACAGTTATCAGCAATGTGAAATATGCACGCAAAAGTCTCGCGTCATTTGGGGGGAAGGAAATCCCGAGGCGCCTGTTTTTGTTATTTTAGATAACCCGGGAGCCCGCGAAGATAAAGATGGAAATGAATATGTCTGCGCAACGAGGCAGACCTTGCAGACAGCCCTGCATCAAGCTACTCTGGCGGCGGATGATATTTACTTAACGTATCTGCTGAAATGCAGGCCCCTGCGCCGGTATAACAAAGAAGAAGTTCGGGCTTTCAGCAAGCCATTTTTGATTCGCCAAATAGAAAGGATGCAGCCAAAGTTCATTGTTTGTTTGGGAGACGTTGTTACTCAGACAATGTTTAATGACAAGGATGCCTGCGTAAAAAAACTCAGAGGATTGTGGCATGTGATTCTGGGATATCCCTGCATGGTCTCCTACCATCCGTTGGCGGTAAGGAGACGGCCCAATCTGATGCACCAGTTTATGGAGGATTGGAACATGCTGGCACAGCAGCTATAGCCAGGAATCGACCATCACATTTGGTTATATCGTTTCGGACATTTGTAATGATCCGGAATATACTGTTATCAAAGCATGATCAGCACTATGCGTCACTCCCGCTGGCAGGTGGCCGGCGAGGGTTTTAAATTTCCATGGTCAACGAACCTTCCACTTTGGTAAGCATACACTGTAAATACAAGGAAGGAGGATAAATTTTATGAACCAATGGCTCAAAAGTTTGAGAACCGCTACACCTCAAGAGGGGTTTGAATTAGCCATTACACTTTCACAAAAAGGTGTAGAATACACGCAGCCATCTGCAGAGATTAGAAAAAAGCTGCGTCCGAAATATTCCAGAGATGAGGATAGTCTAATAGCCGCTTCGCAAGTGATTGCGATAAATTATCAAACAATCGCTGCTGCAAACAACTACTGGAAGTAATATACATGACAGAACGGCTTGCAAAATAGTCGATAATAGACTCATAACCATGACATTGCAAAGAAGTAAGTTTTCACCTGGCTAAAAAGGTAGTATTCGCTACTTATGCCAAAAAGTACTGTTTTATGCGAGTTTCCTAGTTTGTCCTTATGAACATTCGCACCAAATCATCACGTCAGGATTAAGATAATTTCTGATGAAGCCAAGAGTCTTGAGAAATCAAGGCTCTTTTGCTTTTTAGGTCTTGAATGGTTAAGTCAAGTGCAACGATTGACTAAATTGAAATTGATACTTTTTCAAAATAGGTAGCAAGTCGCTAACTGTGTATATTGCATTTTCATTTCCCAGAACCATAAAGACAATTATCTTAGAAACGCGGAGCTTTCCACCAAGCAGAGTTATAACATGATTAATAGGATTTCCAATAATGCGCCCCCGTCCGGGAGCTAGTTTCCCTGTAACCCAGATGTGCCAACAATCTGAATCAGGTTGCCATTTTATGAGAGTTCTTCCCTTGCGATAAATCACGCAAAAACAGAGCCATGTAAATTTTATCTATGGGCTTACGAGCTTTCCAAAACAAATTGCACAGATATCTTCATCCCCAATAGTTTGGCTAATGGAATGTGCAAATGACTCATCTGGCTAAGCAACCATTGTCTTGCCAGTTCGGAAACAACATACTCTCCCGCCTCGTTCCTAACATTGCCATCTGCGCGGTCGTTGCATTTCTGTTGTATGTCAGCTGCTGTCTCCATGACATCCGTTAATGCAGTTGTACCGTTATTTGTTGAAAATGCAATGCTGCTTTTTACGTTATTTTCAAAAGAACCGCGATAAATGTACATTCCTGATTCTTCTCTAACCTGTCCACCAGGGGCATATGACCTGCTTTTGATAGTATGTTAGCTTTTGCAGGGGCAGGACATATGAAAGTGCGGCCCACCCCGATTTCGGCTCTGGAAAGCCCCGTCACAAGTGGATTTTCAGGCCCCAAAAAGCTCATATATTCCTACTGTCGTCTATCGGCACAGGCTGTCGAACAATACTCCTGTTTCTTGCAATGGGAGACCCCGGCATCACTGTGGAGGACGTGGTAGTTCACAGCGTTCGGCATACCAGCGCGGGCGTTAAGTTGCGCTTGTCCAAAGGCGACCCGAAGGCCGTTCAGGGCGATGGAGGCTGGAATACCCCGGATATGCACATATTCTCGATGAGGATCGCCGGAGCCTGCCGGCAGAAAACCCTCCTGCGCTGAACGCAAATGCGGCTTTTATTAGCAAAAGTGACAGGAGTGCAAAAAAAGAAGAACACCGAAAACCCTGATAAATGAATGGTTTCCGGCGTTGCAAGTGGCGCGCCCGAAGGAACTCGAATCCCCGACCTGCCGCTTAGGAGAGCCACCAGATACGAGATTTCAACCTGTGTCTATCATCAAAAAATCCTTATATAATGCGGGTTTTCAGCCATTCAGTTGCTCTTGAACTAATAGCATTTCCCATCCTTAAACACCGTAAATTAAGCCTTATTTTTAGATTGCAATTAGCAAGCCCCGAAGAATAAGGGGAATGTTATACGGTCGAAATATTGCTATTCATCTCATCTATTATGAACCGTAATTCATCGGCAACCAACGGCACCAAGCATTGACTTAATGTCTATTGTTGAAATAAGTATAACCGATAAATATGTCTTTTTCAAGCAGATACAAAACAAGGGCGATAATCCAATCTCGGATTACCGCCCTCGTGCTATTCTACTCATATCTTTCCGGCTAAGGATTGAAGCAATGCCATCATCTCAGGGTTAGCAAGCAGTTTCTTTACAAGCTCTGTATCCGGCTCTTTGGGTTCGTTTGGCTGTGCAAGAGGTTTTGCTTTTTGAGACTTCGGTGTTTCTTCTGGAATCTCACTTACCGTTTCAAATTGTGGCATAGGTAGTGGTGTATTTGTGCCTCTGACTGCCTTTGCTCCGTAGAACTGCTCGTCGAACCTCTGGGCGTTCAGTTTTCGATCTTCATCGAGAATGTGGGAATAGACATCAGCCACCATTTCAACACGAGCGTGACCTGAATCGCCCTGCACGGACTTCATATCTCCACCATTCCATTTCAGCTTGTAGGTGATACTGGCGTGTCTGAAGCTGTGGAATACAACATCGGGAAGGTCGTTTTCACGGATAAGTTTCTTCAATGAACGGGTTATGTTTGCTCCTTCCATCGGTCTGCCGGAAGCGTGGGAGAATACAAGGTTGTAATCAGTGAAGTCGCTTCCGAACAGTTCCTTTAGCTCGTCAATCTGCTCTTTTCGTTTCACAAGGATTTGAGCGACGGTATTGGGGAGAAATATCTTGCGAACGCTGGTTTTGGTTTTAGGCGTTTTCAAGACCAAATCCGTTGTTCCGTTTGTAAGGATATGAGGGAACGTAAAGATTATATCCTTTCCATCAAGAGCTTTCGCAGCGTCTTTATTCACTCTCTGAAGCTCTTTGTTCACGAAAACAGATGCCTGATTGGTCTTTATGCTTTCCTCTGAAATGTCTACGCAGTCCCAAGTCAAGCCGAGCATTTCGCCCATTCGTAAAGAACACGAAAATGCGAGGTTGAGAGCAAGAGAGAGAATATCATCGTCGCACAGCTCCAGAGCCTTATGAAGCGTTTCTACCGTCCATATCTCACGCTTGGCGTGTTCTTCTTTTGGAAGCGTAGCGTTAAGTACGGGGTTCTTCTGTAACATCTCCCACTTAACCGCCTGATTAAAAGCATTTCTGAGTAGTTTATGAATTTCCCTAACCGTGTGGACAGTCAGATATTCATTCTTGGGTTTCCTATTTTGTGTGATTTTTGACTTCACTTTGAACAGGCTTTGATAGAACCTGTCCATCACTCTCGGATTTAGATCATCAAGCTTCATATCACCGATTAGAGGGTTGATGTAGTTAAAAATCAACCCACGCCTTGCTTCATAAGTGGACATTGCCCAAGAGCTTACACCATAGACCGACATATACTCCTCAAGAAGCTCGGATACAGTCCTTGCTGTCGGGACAATGAAAGAGCCGTGTTGCAGTTCGTACTCGACTTGCGTTTTTCTTTTCTTTGCAGCAGCATTGGTATCGAATGTTTCCCATTTCTGCCTTTGTACACCGTTTTCGTCTTTTACGGTGTAGACAACCGAAAATCGGTTCTTTCTCTTCACGATTGATGCCATAGAAATTCCTCCTTAGTATTCTGCATCAAGCCAAGCATCAAAACTGGCTTTAATGATTCTGAATTTGCGGTCGGCTATTACCGCTTTGAAACAGCCGTCTTTAATTAGGTTGTAAACCGATTGCCTGCCGACACCGAGTATGTTTTCAACTTCCTGAACCGTGTAGCTCATCTTTCTCTCATACTTGGTCTTGACCGTATTCTGCATCCTTATCAACCTCCTTGATTTTGTAGTGTTTTTGGGTGCTTAACCACTCGTAGAAGCTGTCTGACATCACACGCATTTTGCCGCAGACCAATAGCAGAAATCTTTTCAAATTTGATTGCTTAGGGCAAACTAAAGCCGACAAACCAGAGCCAGACAGCAGAGCAAAAAAGCCACAAACCCAGTGTTTATGCGGGTTTGTGGCATTGTTTTTGGCGTCCCAGATAGGATTTGAACCTACGGCGTTCCGCTTAGGAGGCGGACCCTCTATCCAACTGAGGTACTGGGACATTTGGTTGTAATTGGACTTATATCACCCGACGAGCATTTACTTTTCGTCAAAAGGCGAATGCCAGAGCGTCCCCTTAGGAGGCGGCCGCTCTATCCAACTGAGCTACGGGCGCATATTAAATTTTGGAGTGCATCCCCGACGCCGAAAAGCGAACACAGTAGGTTCTCTCAGGAGGTGAACGCCCTGTCCTGCTGAACTACGGAGCAAAAGACAATTATGAGGTGGCGGAAAATGATGCTTGGTTCGCATCAGGAAGCACTATTTTCAGCTGAGTTAATCCTACAAATTGAAAGAAGTGGGGTTGGACATGCTCAGAGAAGGGGAATGCAAACGGTTTGTTAGGGAAAAAAGCTGGGGAAAATAGTGAAAACCCTACGGCAAACTGGAACCAGTTTACCTGAATGTGCTGATTTTGTCAACGATGAGGGCAAATAAGGTTGCTATTTGATCCGAACGGTATATAATAGACAAGGAATTTTATCAATCCCAATGGAATTTTATGATAGAGAAGCGAGGTTACCTTCCATGCAACAGTCAAAACTGAGAAATGTCGCCATTATTGCCCACGTTGACCACGGAAAAACCACTCTTGTGGATGCCATGCTGCAACAGAGCGGCGTATACCGAGACAACCAGGCCGTGGTGGAGCGGGTGATGGATTCCGGCGACCTGGAACGGGAACGCGGCATTACCATCCTGGCAAAAAACACAGCCGTTACTTACGGTGATACCAAGATCAACATCGTAGACACCCCGGGTCATGCGGACTTCGGCGGTGAAGTGGAACGGATTCTAAAGATGGTCAACGGAGTCATTCTGCTGGTGGACGCAGCGGAAGGCCCCATGCCACAGACCCGCTTTGTGCTCAGTCGTGCCTTGGAGCTGGGGCATCGGGTGATTGTGGTGGTCAACAAGATTGACCGGCCGGATCAGCGAGTGCATGAGGTCATTGACGAAGTGCTGGAGCTGCTGATGGATCTGGAGGCAACCGATGAACAGCTGGACTCTCCCATCCTGTTCTGCTCTGCCCGCGCCGGCTGGGCCTCCCGGGATCCGGATGTCCAGGGAACCGATCTCATGCCCTTGTTCGAGACTATCTTGGACTACATCCCGGCACCGGAGGTGGATCTGAACGCACCGTTCCAGATGCTGGTTTCCTCTATTGACTACAACGAATTTGTGGGCAGAATTGCGGTGGGGCGTATTGAGCGGGGCTGCATCAAACAGAATCAGGAAATTCAAGTTTGCAACTACCATGATCTGGGGGCAGTGAGCAAAAGGTTCAAGGCCACCGCTATCTATGAATACGATGGACTCAGTCGCGTTCCTGTGACTGAAGTGGAAGCGGGGAACGTCATCGCTATGTCCGGTATCGGTGACATCACCATTGGTGATACCATCTGCGCGCCAGACTGTGTGGAGCCGCTGGAATTCGTTAAGGTTTCTGCACCTACTATGGAAATGACCTTCTCAGTCAACGATAGCCCCTTTGCCGGTCGAGATGGAAAATTTGTTACCTCTCGCCAGATTCGGGATCGCCTGCTCCGAGAGTTGTTAAAGGACGTTTCCCTCCGGATCACAGAGGTTGAGGACTCCACCGACAGCTTTAATGTAGCCGGCAGGGGCGAGATGCACCTGTCTATCCTCATCGAAACGATGCGGCGCGAAGGCTACGAATTCCAGGTTTCTCCTCCTCGTGTACTGATGCGGGAAATCAATGGAGTCAAGTCTGAGCCGGTAGAACGGCTGGTTGTGGATGTGCCTCAGGACTATGTGGGCAGCGTGATTGATCAGCTCAACGTCCGGAAGGGTGAACTGCAAAACATGAATCCGGTGGGCAGCCGGATGAAGATCGAGTACCTGATTCCCTCCCGGGGCCTGTTCGGTTATCGAAACGAATTCCTTACCGCTACCAAGGGCGAGGGCATTATGGCGTCTATTTTCGATTCCTACGCTCCCTATAAAGGTGAGGTAGAGCGACGCAGCACTGGTTCCCTGGTTTCTTACGAGACAGGAACTGCGATTAGTTATGGCCTGTTCAACGCGCAGCAGCGTGGGGTTCTGATTATTGCTCCCGGCGTAGATGTGTACGAGGGCATGATTGTGGGGATCAACCCCAAAAACGAAGACATGATGGTGAACGTGTGCAAAAAGAAGCAGTTGACCAATACTCGTGCTTCAGGGAGTGATGAGGCTCTGCGCCTCGTTACGCCGAAGCAGATGAGCCTGGAGCAGTGTCTGGAGTTCTTGGGGGACGACGAACTGATGGAGGTGACACCCGAACATCTGCGTCTGCGCAAACGGATTCTGTCGAATGACCTTCGTATGAAGAATATGCATAGCAAAAAGAAATAAATAATGCGCAAACGCGCCGTGGAATGAAAGGGTACCTGACCACAGCGTGGATGTGAAAAAGCCAGGAGAGTTTCTTTCTGGCTTTTTTTATATGGGTGGGTAAAAAGAGACAAAATAAAAAGTTGTCATAGCGTTGAAATTTGGTGAATACGCATAGAGAGGCCTGTGAGACAGGGCATGCAGAAAAAAGGTTGAAAAAACAATTCAGCAAAAATCCGAGAAAAGGATGATCAAAGCAAAAGGGGAGAGGCAATTTTGCAGTGGTTTAACACCAGTTAAATAAGAATAATTTAGATTGATAAAAGGCTGGAGTTTCAACAAAATCGAAGGAGTGAGGGGGGAACATCAAAGTGATTATTTAAGTTAAGTCAACAAATAAAGTTGTGCAAAATAACGAAAAGAAAAAAGATGGTTGACAAAACGGCCTAAAATCCGTTAATATAAGTGTCGAAGGATGTGCGAATTGACGAGACCTAACGCGGGCGGGGTAAGAGACCGTTTAGCAGGGTGTTCATTCGTTTCCGAACGGGATGCCATCCCGATTCATCAATTACTAAAGTAATTACAGAAAGGAGGCATTCTTTGATTGCAGTTGATTGATTTACATATTTTTTGGAGTCAGTTGATTGTGATGAAGTCCATTAATTGATGTAAGAAGTCAATGTAAACTAACGCATATAGTGAAAGGGGACATTATGGCAGATAAAAAAACTTTTGATAAGATTGATTCCGTAGCAGCACTGGAGGCAAAACTTGTCGAAGTCAGAGCAGCTCAAGAAGAATTCGCTCAGTTCTCTCAGGAACAGGTCGATGCAATCTGCGAAGCAGCTGCAATGGCTGCTGACAAAATGCGCATTCCTCTGGCAAAAATGGCTCGCGAAGAGACTAAGGCCGGTATCGTAATTGATAAGATCACCAAGAACAACTACGCTTCAGAACACGTATGGAACCACATGCGTTCTGCTAAGACCTGCGGCATCATTGAAGAGAATCCTCAGGCTGGTACCAAGCGCGTTGCTTCTCCTCTGGGCGTTGTTGGCGGCATCATCCCGACCACTAACCCCACTTCCACCACCATCTTTAAGATTCTGATCTGCCTGAAGACCAGAAACGCTATCATCATCAGCCCGCATCCCAAGGCAAAGAGCTGCACCATCGCTGCTGCTAAGATTATGAAGGAAGCTGCAGTACTGGCTGGTATGCCCAAGGACATCATCACTTGGGTTGAAGAACCTTCTCTGGATCTGTCCGCAATGCTGATGAAGGAAGTCGACCTGATTCTGGCTACCGGCGGCGAAGGCATGGTTAGAGCTGCTTATTCCTCCGGTACTCCGGCAATCGGCGTTGGTCCTGGTAACTGTAACGTTATCATCGATGACAGCTGCGACATCAGGACTGCAGTTGCTTCCATCATCCACTCCAAGACCTTCGATAACGGCATGATCTGCGCTACCGAACAGCACGTAACTGTTCTGGAGAGCATCTATGATCAGGTTAAGCAGGAATTTGCTAACAGCCGTTGCTACTTCCTGAACAAGGACGAAGCTGACAAGGTTGCTAAGGTCTTCTTCAATGCTAAGACTCACGGCGTTAATGCTAACGCTTTCGGCCGCAGCGTGCTGCAGCTGGCTGAGATGGCAGGCGTCACCGTTCCCACCAACACCAAAGTTATGATGTTTGAGACCGACGATACCAGCCATGACAACGCATGGGCAAACGAAAAGCTGTGCCCGCTGCTCGGCATGTACAAGGCTAAGGACTTCGATGAAGCTATGGACATCTGTGCAAAGCTGGTCTTCGAAGGCGGCGCTGGCCATTCTGCTGCTATGTATGTTAATCCGACCGATGAAGATAAGATCAACCGTTTTGCACTGCGCATGAAGGCTGCTCGTATCCTGATCAACACCCCGACTTGCTTCGGCGGCATCGGCGATCTGTATAACTTCGACATCGCTCCTTCCCTGACTCTGGGCCCGGGCTCCTGGGGCAAGAGCTCTTTCGCAGGTCAGACTAACTACAGCCAGCTGCTGAACATCAAGACCGTTGCGATTAGAAAAGAAAACCTGCTGTGGCTGCAGCTGCCCAAGAAGGTCTACTTCAAGCAGGGCTCTACTGCTGTCGCTCTGAAGGAAATGTATGAAGTCTATGACTTCAAGAGAGCTTTCTTCATCACCGACGCTGTTCTGTATAAGCTCGGTGCTATCGACAAGATGAAGGAACAGCTGGAGTCCAACGGTGTTGCGACTGCTGAATTCTTCGACATCCGTGTTGACCCCCAGATCCAGGATGCTATGAAGGGTCTGCCTAAGATGCACGAGTTCGAACCCGACGTCATCATCGCTGTCGGCGGCGGCTCCGCTATCGATACCGCAAAGATCATGTGGATCATGTACGAACATCCCGAAGAAAAGTTCCTGGACATGGCAACTGTCTTCATCGATATCCGTAAGAGAGTCCGCTTCATGCCTCAGATGGGCAAAAAGGCTAAGCTGGTCTGCATCCCCACCACTGCTGGTACTGGTTCCGAATGTACTCCGTTCACCATCATCTCCGATGCTAACACCGGCATGAAGTGGCCCATCATTGGCTACGAAATGATGCCCGAAATGGCAGTCATTGATGCTGACAACATGCTGAACCTGCCTCCCAAGGCTACTCAGGCTTCTGGTTACGACGTGCTGACCCACGCTGTTGAAGCATATGTCTCCCTGCTGGCTACCGATTACACCAACGGCTTCGCTAAGACTGCTACTAAGCTGGTATTCGATTACCTGCCCAGAGCATATCACAATGGCGCTAAGGATCCCGTGGCTCGTGAGAAGATGGCTGATGCATCCGCAATCGCTGGTATCGCTTTCGCTAACGCATTCCTGGGCATCAACCACTCCCTGTCCCATAAGATCGGCGGCTGGTTCCATATCCCCCATGGTACTGCTAACGCTCTGATGTTCACCACCGTTTGCCGTTTCAATGCAAACCGTACTCCCACCAAGATGGGCACCTTCTCCCAGTATAAGTATCCGCAGGCTTTCGAGCGTTATTGCGAACTGGCTGAATACTGTGGCTTCAAGGGCAAGACTGACGAAGAGACCTTCGAAAACTGGATCAAGGCTGGCGAAGATCTGAAGAAGGAAGTCGACATTCCCGAAACCGTTCAGGATTGGGGCGTTGATGAAAAGGCCTTCCTGGAAGTCGTTGACAACATGGCTGAATGGGCATTCCATGATGCTTGCACCGGCTGTAACCCCGTCTATCCCACCTTCGAAGATCTGAAGGAATGCTACCTGCGTGCATACTATGGCGCAAAGACCTTCGAGAAGCTGTATGCTGGTCAGAAGATCACCATCAACCTGCCGCTTGACAGACATGCTGATACTCCTATCATTCCTCTGGATCCGGCTATGAAGGGCGGTTTCAACTAATTAAGTAAAAGTGCTGTTTATTAAACTCGCTTAAACTTTAAAGAAGCCGATAATATATCGTAATTAAGGTGCGAGCCGAGACCTTGCGGTATCGGCTCGCACGATTACTATCTGGGCTAGGAGGCACGAATGAATAAATTGAGAGTTCCCAAGAAGATTTACTTTAAAAGAGGCTGTCATCCTGTCGCCCTGCGGGAGATGCATGAGGTATACGGACTTCAGAACGCCTTTCTGATTACGAATCCCGATCTCTATCGTAAGGGCGTGGCAGTTCCGGCCGAAAAATGCCTCAAGGATTTCGGGCTGCACACAGCTGAGTTCTTCACGCTGATTGAAAATCCTACCATTGAAAACGTGAAGACCGGCCTGCAGAAAATGGATGAGTTCGAGCCTGATCTCATCGTTGGCATTGGTGACGAAGCTGCCATGAGTGCGGCTAAGGTCATGTGGTTGCTGTATGAGAATCCGGATGTTGATATTGCCGCTTTGGCAGCTGGTGCCGAATTCCCGAAAATGGGGACGAAAGCAAAGCTGGTTCTGGTTCCCACTACCAGCGCTTCTGGTTGCGAGTGCAGTCCTTATGCTGAAATCGTCGACGAAAAGACTGGAAAGACGCTCTGCCTGAATAGCTACAATCTGCTTCCTGAGATGGCAGTCATTGATCCCGACTTTACATTGCATCTGTCTTCTGCTGAAATCAAGAAAGATGCTCTTGAAGCACTGAAGAACGCGATTGGTGCAGCTGCTGTACCTGGCGTAAACGATTATGCAAAGGGTTTTGCAATTGAAGCCGCATGTGCCATTTTCCAGAACTTGGAGAAGGCCATGGCTGGTGGAGCAAAAGAACCTGTTGCATGTGAGAATCTGGCAAACGCTGCTGCAAATGCAGGTATCGCATATGCTTGTGCAGTACAGGGCGGAGCTCCTGTGGATAAAGCTAAGACCATCGAAGAGCTAATTTCTGCTGCTACTGATAAGACCGTACTGGTTAAGCTCGCTGAGGACTGCGGTCTTGCGGGTAACACTGAGTATGATACCCAGGTGAATCTGGTTGCAGAATGCAAAAAAGTGGCTGCTCTGTGATCAATATTTGAAAACACGGCCAAGCGCTTCTAGTTATTAGGAATATTGCAT
Organism: uncultured Clostridia bacterium; assembly: GCA_937858235.1. Classification (GTDB taxonomy): domain Bacteria; phylum Bacillota; class Clostridia; order Oscillospirales; family Oscillospiraceae; genus Onthomonas. Next base: position 10,464 of record CALLZZ010000467.1, on the reverse strand, counting down.
CTAAAACTGTTATAAGGAACTGCTGTGAAGTTACATCACTCCACGGCAGTTCTTTTTCGCAGTTAGCAGCATAGAAACATCCGACGATGGAAATAAGCAGATCTTTAGAATAAGTTAAAACCTTCTGTGTCAGACTAAAAGCGATTGGGCAGCCACGTTAAAAAGTGAAACACAGAAGGTTTTTGGCAGAATTGTTAAAGCTTTGGGATCGTCTGCAAGAGAGAAAATTTGCCTCCCGATCGATACATAGCTTGATTCAGGAGGGAAAAACAATGGCAAATATTACGACTATCGAAAATTTGCAGGCTAAAATTGCTGAAATGCGAAAGGCACAAGAGGTTTTTGCCACTTACTCCCAGCAGCAGATTGATACAATTTTTCGTGCTGCGGCTATGGAGGGCAACCGGCAGAGGATTGCATTGGCGAAGATGGCCATCGAGGAAACCGGTATGGGTGTTCTCGAAGATAAAATTATGAAAAACCACTATGCAGCGGAATTTGTGTATAACAAGTATAGATACATGAAGACCTGTGGCGTCATTGAAGAGGACAATTCCGCTGGCATCAAGAAGATTGCGGATCCCGTTGGTGTCATCGGTGCGATTATTCCAACCACTAATCCCACCTCTACGGCTATCTTTAAGATTCTGATCTGCCTGAAAACCAGAAACGCAATCATCATCAGCCCGCATCCAGACGCGAAGAAGTGCACCTATGAGGCAACTCGGTTGCTGGCAAAAGCAGCCTATGCGGCAGGTGCGCCGGAGGGGATCATTGCCTGTATCGAGGAACCCTCCGTGGAATTATCTGGCGAAGTTATGGCTTCCGTTGACACTATCTTGGCTACCGGAGGTCCCGGCATGGTAAAGGCAGCATACTCTTCGGGGAAACCCGCCATTGGAGTCGGATCTGGTAACTGCCCAGCCATCGTTGACGAAAGTGCTAATATCAAGGATGCCGTTTACTCCACCATTCACTCCAAGACCTTCGATAACGGTATCATCTGTGCGTCGGAACAAGCGATGATTGTTGTCGGCGATGAGAACTATCAGAAGGTGAAAGAAGAATTCGTCAAGTGGAATGCGCACATTCTGACCACTGACGAAATTGCAAAGTTAAAACGGATTATTTTGTGTGGGAACGGAACGGTTGCCCCTGCAATTGTGGGTCATAAGGCAACCGATATTGCGAAGTTGGCTGGCTTCAAAGTGCCGGATAAGATCAAGGTTCTGGTGGGTGAAGTTACGTCTACCGAACCCAGTGAGCCCTTTGCCCATGAAAAACTGTCGCCCATACTGGCGCTGTACAAGGCGGCTACCTTCGAACAGGCGCTGGAGATGGCAGATCAGCTGATTTGTAATGGTGGCTATGGTCATACTGCTGCCCTGTGGATTGATCCACAACAGGAAGACCACATCAAGATGTGGTACACCAAGCTTAAATCATGCCGACTGATTATGAATAGTCCCACTTCTCTGGGTGGTATCGGAGACATTTACAACTTCGGCTTGGCCCCTTCCTTGACCCTTGGGTGTGGCTCCTGGGGTGGAAATTCTGTTTCTGACAACGTAGGCCCTCAAAACCTGCTCAACATTAAAACGGTTACCGAGAGGCAAGAAAATATGCTGTGGTTACGGTTGCCTGGCAAAGTCTACTTTAAAAAGGGCTGCACGCCTGTGGCGATAAAGGAACTGAAGGAGGAATATGACTGCAAGAGAGTGTTCCTGATCACGGATAATTTCCTGTATAAAAACGGGAATGTGCGTCCCATCCTGAAGCAGTTGGAGGAAATGGGCATCCAGTGCGCTACCTTCTATGATATTAACCCCGATCCTTCGTTGCAATCCGCCCAGAAGGGCTTAGCTGCAATGGATAAATTTCAGCCTGACGGCATCATTGGCTTGGGAGGCGGCTCTGCACTGGACGCAGCAAAGCTGATGTGGTACGCCTACGAACACCCAGAAGTGGCGTTCGAAGATATGGCGATGACCTTTATGGATATTAGAAAAAGAGTATTTAGGTTCCCACGAAGTGGAAAGAAGGCAGTCTTTTTTGCGATTGCTACCTCTGCCGGTACCGGTTCGGAAAACACTCCCTTTGCCGTGATTACTGACGAAACCACCGGAATTAAGTGGCCAGTTACTGACTACGAACTGCTGCCAACGGTCTCAATTGTTGACGTTGACAACATGATTGACATGCCTAAGGGTCTGACCCGAGCCTCTGGCATTAACGTGCTGACCCATGCCCTTGAAGCCTACGTCTCTCTGTTTGCGTCCGACTACACTGATGGGTTCGCACTGATTGCCTGCAAAAATGTGTTCCGCTACCTGCCCCGGGCATGTGACAATTTAGGCAAGGATGAGGAAGCTCGCACCAAGATGGCTGACGCCTCTGCGCTGGCGGGGATCGCATTCGCAAACGCATTTTCGGGGTTGAACCAAGCCATGGCGCATAAGCTGGGAACCTGGCATCACTTGCCTCACGGTGTGTCTAACGCGCTGGTGATGCTGGAAGTGATGGACTACAACGCGCAGAAGGCACCGGAAAAGATGGGAACATTCTCCCAATACAAGTATCCTCATGCCCGGGAACGGTATGCTGAGATCGCTGCGTTCTGTGGATTCGGTGGCAAGACCGTTGACGAATCCTACGCCAATCTGTATCAGAAGGTGGGAGAATTGAAGGCTGCTATCGAAATCTATCCCTGCATCCAGGAGTATGGCATTGAGGAAAAGTATTTTCTTGATACGCTGGATGCAATGACTGAAGCGGCTTGGAACGACCAATGTACCGGGGGCAATCCTGTCTATCCGCTGATGGCTGATATAAGGGAACTGTATTTGTGCTGTTACTATGGCGCAGCCAAGTATGAGGCGATGAAAAAGCCTGCGGCAGTTCCCGATCAAAAAAAGTAACGTAGGGCTATGGGGGTGGGTGCTGGATGCTAGGGGGAGCATTCCATTCATGACTCAGATTGAGGGCGACCCTTGCGTCGCCCTTTATCCGTTTCTGGAGCGAAAGCGGGAAAACCGCTGCTGCTTATAAAAAATCTCATGCGAAGATGTAGTTCACGGCTTCCTCTTGTGTTATACTGAACAGAACAGAATCGTGGGAGGGACTTACCGTGTTACATGTTACGTTGATTGCGCATACGCCGGAGCCGGAGCGAGTTGTGGCGGCAGCGGCAAAGTTATGCTATTCGAAAGTCGGTGCAACAAATTTGCTGGATGGCCTGACCGAAGCAAAAAGTGCCAGCTTTCTCAATATGCTGACCGATCTAGGTCACGCTAGTCCCATTGAGCATGCATCCTTTACATTTGCGATTGAAGGTGTATCCCGCGCACTTTTGGCGCAGATCACCCGACATCGGTTAGCCTCCTATTCTGTCCAGAGTCAGCGATATGTTCGACTGGATGAGTTTCAGTTTGTGGTTCCCCCGGAGGTAGAGAGAAATCCAGAGGCGAAAGCGTTGTTCCTGGAGGCGATGCAGCAGCAGGCTCAGGCGTACCTGGCAATTGCTGCCGCGCTGCAAAAGCAGCATCAAGCAGAATTGATGGCGCAGGGACTAAGCGAGAAGGAAGCAAAGGGAAAAGCGGAGAAAATGGCCAACGAGGATGCTCGTTTTGTGTTGCCCAATGCCTGTGAAACCAAGATGGTGGTAACGATGAACGCCAGAAGCCTCAATCACTTTTTTCAACTGCGCTGCTGCAACCGGGCACAATGGGAGATTCGGAGACTGGCAGAGGAAATGCTAACGCTGGTTTATGGGGTTGCCCCCAATCTCTTTGCAGGAGCAGGTCCCAGCTGTGTGGCGGAAGGAAGCTGCCCGGAAGGGAATATGAGTTGTGGTAAGTGCAGAGAAATGCAGGAGAAATATCGCAGCATAAAAGAAGCTCTGTAACGAAGATAAGTGGTAAAAGCGCAGCTTGCTGCATGGAAGATACCGCAAATAGGTGGAGGACTAGATGAGCAGTGATGGATTGCGAGTGATCCTAGTCTATTTCTTGGGGATCAATTTGGTTGCTTTTTTTCTTTATGGCTTGGATAAATACAAGGCGAAGCATCAAAGGTGGCGGATTCCGGAGCACACACTGATCTTGCTGGCGTTTTTGGGTGGCTGCGTTGGAGCGGCCGCGGGAATGGGTGTATTCCATCACAAAACGCGCAAAACGAAGTTCCGCCTCTGTATCCCTCTGGCGCTTGTGTGTTGGCTCTGCTTGTTGGGGCTATGGGGGTTCCAAAGCCTATCCTAGCTGTAAAGATAGGCCAAATAAAATTGCAAAAATTTACGGAATAGAAAAGAACGGCATTTTTGTAGCTGGTATAATAGTACCAATACGAAAATGCCTGTTTTTATAAGAGAAAAAGTGAGGACACTATGCAGGAGAGAAGAAAGCGGAAGAGCACGGCCTATCACAGCACCCCGCGAAACACACAGCGAAAGCGGCGGAACCGAAAAAGAAGGAAGCGCTCTTTACTGCGGCGGGTTGTGTTGGTAGGGATCGCCGTTGCCTGCTTGGTTGCGGTTACCCGTACATTGCAGAAATCGGTAAAGCGGGCAAGCTGGAAGCAGGATGATACGCAGACGGAAGTCTCCATGGTCGATACAGTTCACTCCCATGAGCACGATTACCCAGAATCCCTGCAGCAGCTGTTGAAGCGGAATCCGGAAACGGCACAGTTTGTGTATGATTACCCGTGGGAAAAAGACGAAAAGCATGAGATTGATCTTAGCGGAGAGGTGACCAAGGGGGAGGTTCCGCTGTTCTTGCAGTGGGACGAGCGTTGGGGTTACGAAACCTATGGCAGTGATATGATTGCCATCACCGGGTGTGGCCCCACCTGTCTGTCCATGGTGATCTGCGGGGTGACCGGCAGCACGGAGTGGTCTCCGTTGGATGTAGCGCAGTACGCAGGAGAGAACGGATACTATGCAGAGGGAGCCGGTACCACCTGGACCATGATGTCCCGAGGGGCGGCAGCAATGGGGCTTCAGGCCACAGAGCTTTCTTTGTCAGACAACGAGATTCGCAGTCAGTTAGAGGCGGGGAACCCCATTATTTGCACCATGGGTCCGGGGGACTTCACCAATTCTGGACACTTTATTGTTCTGTCTAGGGAGGATGAGGATGGAACCATTCAGGTTCGTGATCCAAACAGCAAAAAGAACAGCGAAAAAGGCTGGAACTTACAGGATTTAATGGATCAAATGCAAAATTTGTGGGCGTATACCGCGGCATAAGCGGTGTGATAAAGGGAACCCCTTTCGATATATCGAAGGGGTTCCTTTTATGAGCTTAAAGGGAGAGGGTCAGGCCTATCGGACAGTGATCGCTGCCCATAATTTCCGGAAAAAGATCAGCGGCTGAGATCTGTTCCGCCAGCCGGTCGGAGACGAGAAAGTAGTCAATCCGCCAGCCTGCGTTGTTTTTTCGGGCGTTAAAGCGATAGCTCCACCAAGAGTAAGCCCCGGTACGATCTGGGTAGAGAGTGCGGAAGGTATCGGTAAAGCCGGAGTCCAGCAGAGTGGTCATTTTTGCGCGTTCCGCATCGGAAAAGCCGGGATTGCCGCGGTTGGTTTTCGGATTTTTTAGGTCGATTTCCTGATGAGCCACATTTAAATCCCCACAGTAAACCACCGGCTTTTTTTGATCCAGCTCCAGTAAGTAAGTGCGCAAATCGGTCTCCCAGGTTAGCCGATAATCCAGACGTGCCAACTCACTCTGTGCATTGGGGGTGTAGCAACAGACAAAGTAGAAGTCCTCAAATTCCAACGTGATCAATCGGCCTTCCCGGTCGTGTTCCTCCAGCCCCAGGTTATAACGGACGGAAATGGGTTCCCGGCGGGAGAAAACGGCGGTCCCGGAGTACCCCTTTTTTTCGGCGTAATTCCAGTACTGATAATAGCCGGGAAGATCCAGGTCTACCTGTCCTGCCTGGAGCTTGGTCTCCTGTAGGCAGAACAAATCTGCATCCAGGAAGTAGAATACATCCTCGAATCCCTTTTTCAGGCAGGCACGCAGGCCATTTACGTTCCAGGAAATCAGTTTCAGCATAGCAGCAAAGCCTTCTTTCTCTCGGGTCAGCCGTGGACGGCGATTTCTTCCAAGGTATCCTTCAGCAGATGGACGAGGCGGGGGATATCCTCCAAAGCAGCACGTTCCCGGGTGGAGTGAGTGTCCAAAATGGTGGTGTCCATGATAGCAGCACACATGTCAGGGTGCTTGGGGGGGAGGCGGGAAGGCGCTAAGCCCTCATGTACTGGGGTAATCTCCATGGATGTTCCGTTTCGCCGGGTCCAGGGGGCGGCGATGCGATTGGCCAAGGGGGTTTCTGAAGTTCTATCCCGGGGGGGGTATCCCAACTCCTGTTCCAAGGTAAAGCCACACCGATCTGCTAACAGGTTACAGCCACGGGCAGCCCGATCCAATGCTTCCTGGGGGGTGCCCCGCAGGAACAGATGCAAGGTCAGGGTGTTGTCTCGCCACTCTGTCTTGCCCAGGTTGGAAGAACAGGCGGGCACACCGGGGCAATCAGGGAGCCAGGCCTGCACTCCGCTGGGCAGGGTTAGTAAAAAGTCCAGGGCAGCTTGTCGATCAATGGGAGCCCAGACGGAACCCGGTTCCGAAAGAGGCTCCAGGGTTACCATGCCGCCCAGCTCCGGTATTTGCTCCAACGTTTTGCGGAAGGCGGACAGATCCTTTGGGATCACCACTGCGGCAGCCTCAGATGGGATGGCGTTTATCGCAATGCCACCGGTAAGGGCGGCAATCTCTGCATTGCTTTCCGCCAACAGGGTGGCCAACAAACGCAGGGGATTGATGCGTCCCTTGCCGATGTCGAAGCCAGAGTGACCACCGGGAAACCCACTGAGGGCAACGCGATAGGGGGTGCGAGGGTCTGGAACGGTGTCCATGGTTCGGTTCCAAACTTGGTAGCAGCCTCCCGCGGGGCCCACAATAATCCGGTTTGCCTGGAATCCGTCGGTGTTGATCAGGTAGCGTACACCGTCCAGCCAATGGGGGTTCATGGACTTGGCACCGTCCACTGCCTGTCCTTCCCGGGTGGTGAACAGGAGGCGAATGGGGCCATGGCGGAACTTCTGCTTCAGCAGCCAGAGGGCAGCGGAATTAGCCAGCAAGTTATCTGCCCCTAAGGAGGGGTGCCCATTACTTTTCAGCCAGCCGTTTTCCGTGTGGCACACGATGCCGTCCCGATCCGGAACGTAGTGGCTTCCCGGCGCCGCAGCGCAGACCATGTCCAGATGCCCCTGGATGCAGACGCAGGGTGCGTGCTCCAGGCCGGCGGTGGCAGGGAAGTCGCAGCGGAGATTCCCAAAGGAGTCCAGTTGGACGGTGCCGCCCACGGACTCAAACATGTCGGACAGTAGGGGTGCCAATCCAGCCTCTCGGTCGGAGGGATGGGGAATTGCAGCCAGCGTAGAAAACTGCTGGATAATTTCACGGGTCATCTGATCCATAGAGTAGCCTCCTGTGTGATTACATACATTCCTATTATAGCGGATTTTCGACTATGTGAAAAGCGTAAAATATGTGGTATACTACTGAAATAACAATAGAGTGATGGCGCGAAACGCAAGCGTCTTTGACAGAGAAACGAGGCAGAAACGATGACGGAACGGATTTTTTACACCGATGTGTATTGTCAGCGCTTTGAGGCAACCGTCCTTGCCTGTCAGCCCCAGAAGAAAAAGGGGTATGAAGTAGTACTGGATGGGACGGCCTTTTATCCGGAAGGCGGCGGTCAACCCGGAGACTGGGGGACATTGGGCGGTGTTGCGGTTACCGATACCCGGGAACGGGGAGATGAGATTGTACATCTGACGGACAAGCCCTTGGAGGTAGGAGCCACCGTAACTGGCCAGTTGGATTGGGTGCACCGGTTTTCCCTGATGCAGAACCACTCTGGAGAGCATATTGTCAGCGGAATCATTCATCGGAAAACCGGTGGCAACAACGTAGGGTTCCACATGGGCAGCGATACCATTACGGTGGATCTGGACGTGGAGCTGACGGCACAGGAGTTGGCGGAAATCGAGGCGGAAGCCAACGCGCAGGTCTGGGCCAACGGTGTGACTCACATTTTCTATCCCACCGCGGAGGAGCAAAAGACGCTGGACTACCGGAGCAAGAAGGAGCTGACCGGTGATGTGCGTATCGTCACGTTCCCAGGTGCGGATACCTGTGCCTGCTGTGGAACTCATGTGGCTCGGACGGGTGAGATTGGACTGATCAAATTGCTCTCCGTGCAGAAGTTCAGAGAGGGCTGCCGGATTGAGATGCTGTGCGGTGACCGGGCGCTGGCCTACGTCAACCGCATTCTGGAACAGAACCATCAGATCTCTGTGGCGCTGTCCGCGAAGCCTATGAAAACAGCAGTGTCCGTAGAACGACTAAAGGCGGAAAACGCTCAGATGAGCTACCGCCTCAACGAGATGGAACAGGCAGCCTTCCAGCAGAAGGCAGATGCCCTGGCGGGTGCAGGAGAGGTACTGCTTTTCGAACCACCCATGGCACCGGACAGCGTGCGCAAGCTGGCGGTGGCGGTGATGGAGGTCTGCGGCGGCCGATTTGGGGTCTTTGCCGGCGATGAGGAAAGTGGTTATAAGTACGCCATTGGCCAACAGGATGGTGACCTGGGGGCATTCGTGAAAGTGATGAACCAGCAGCTTCATGGTCTCGGTGGTGGAAAGCCCTTCTTTGTCCAGGGGAGTGTCGCGGCGAAAAAGACTGAGATAGAGGCATTTTGGCAGGGATAAGTAATTTTTTTCGCAAGGAATGGAAGGATAAGGAGGGTGACCCATTCAATGGAACAAATGGAGCGGGAACAACTGACCGGAAGCGTCAGCGGGGTCATCTTTCAGAACCGGGAGAACGGATATACCGTCTTTCGCCTCCGCACGGAAGAGGAAGACGTGACAGCGGTGGGAATCTTGCCAGCCGTCAGTCCCGGTGAACGCTTGATTTTAGAGGGCGCTTGGACCAACCATCCCTCCTTCGGGCGGCAGTTTAAGGTAGAGCGCGCCCAGCGTCAGATGCCGACCGAACTGGAGTCGGTTTACCACTACCTGGCCTCCGGAGTGATCAAGGGAATCGGCCCTAAAATGGCGGAAAAGTTGGTGGATATCTTCGGAGAGGAAACCTTTGAAGTGCTGGAATCCCAGCCCGAGCGGTTGGCTCAGGTAAAGGGGATCAGCAAAAGACGAGCCGTTGCGATTCAGGGAGAGTTCCTCCAAAAGGCTGGTATGCGGGTGCTGATGGAGTTCCTTACCAACAGCGATCTTCCATTAGAGCTGGGGCTCCAGCTGTGGAAGGAGTACGGTCAGGATGCGGTAGAGTTGCTCCGAGAAGATCCTTACCTCTTGATTGCTCCGGAGTACGGAGTGGCTTTTACCAAAGTGGATCGGCTGGCTCAGACCATGGGGATAGAGTATGACGACCAGCAGAGGATTGAGGCTGGAATTTTGTATACTCTGACCCACAATCAGGATCTGGGGCATGTGTTCCTGCCCCGGGGGAAGCTGCTTGGTGCTGCCAGATACCTTTTATCTGCCGGCGAGGGCATCGTTGATGGCCGTCTGTTATCAGAGGGGCTGGAATCCTTGGAGTTTCAGGGGAAAGTCGTCTGTGAGTCCATTGCCGGTCAGGATGCGGTGTACCGCTACGACCTGTACGAGGATGAGAGCTACATCGCCTGGCGCATCAGCGGCATGTGTCATCGGGAGCTGTTGGCTCCCAAGGGGATCAATCGGCTGGTGGAACAGGTGGAGCAAGAGCAGGGAATTGCCTACGCACCCCAACAGCGGGAGGCCGTGGCGTTGGCGGGAAAGGTGCAAATTATGCTGCTGACCGGCGGCCCCGGTACCGGTAAAACCACTTCGCTGCGGGGCATCCTGGGACTGTTCGAGGCGCTGGGGTTGGAGACCGCCCTGGCAGCCCCCACCGGCAGGGCGGCCAAACGGCTCAGCGAGCTGTGCGATATGGAGGCCACTACCATCCATCGGCTTCTGGGCGCCGGATACGATCAGGAGCTGGGACAGCCAGCCTTCTCCAAGGATGAGGAAGATCCCTTGGATGCCCAGGCCATCATTGTAGATGAGGTGTCCATGGTGGACGTCCCCCTGATGGCAGCACTGCTCCGAGCCATGAAAAACGAGTGCCGATTGGTTCTGGTAGGGGACCCGGATCAGCTGCCCAGCGTAGGGCCGGGGCGGGTGTTTGATCACCTGATCCGCAGTAGCGTAGTGCCTACCATATGCCTGACAGAAATTTTTCGACAGGCGCGGGAATCATGGTGGCGCAGTACTATGGGGCCAAGGCCAAAGAATTGCTGTCGCGTTCAATTGGCAATGCGATGATCCTGGTCCTCATATCTTCACTTGGGGTCATGGCGGTCGGCATCCCGCTTGCGGGTTCCCTGCTGAAGCTGACCAAGACGCTG
>CALLZZ010000466.1 GCA_937858235.1 uncultured Clostridia bacterium | reverse complement strand
AAACAACAAACAGATATGGCAAGAAAATAATAGAGTCAATCGATTACGACTATATGGTTTCGTTTAATTCCCGCATTGATGAGATTAATTTAATTACTGATAAAACAGCGAGCTTTTCCCTAACTAATATTAAAAATGGTAAGGCCGATACAGAATTTGCTGAGGATGTAGCAGGATATGTTGTAGATAAAATTAAGTTGCTAAAACCTGCAACTGTACAGGAGGATTCCCTACTGGTTACTTTGCTATCAGAAGCAAACGGTAACTGCTTAAAATGTGGCAAAAAACTTGGCATTCCAAAGCGTGGGAAAATACCTGTTGGAAATTATGAAATTGTATATTTAAAACAGCCTTCTAATGAAAGAGACCAATATGAGAATGCTGTTGCATTATGTTCGGATGATTGTGCCCCTATCGTCTCAGAAATGTCAGCGGATGAAATAACAGATTTATTGGAGAGTAAAAAAAGATGTGCTGCAACTCAGGCCTTTCTCGATAAGATATCCGGGATTAAATTTCAAAATCAAATTGAGTCTGTTTTACGAGAAGTACATAAAATAAAAAACACCAAGGGTTTAGAAGGCACTGATATGAAAGACTTAGTAGAAATTGAACGCAAAATCCATGAGCCATTCCTTAAAGATAAGATTAACGCAAGTATGGCTCGTCTTTATAAAACAGTAAATGGAATATGCGGTCGTCTTGAACAAGAAATTGGATTTGATACTAATATGTTTGGCGGGTTAATGAAATCTGCTTCTTTGATGCTTGATGGCGGGGTTAAAAATAATGGGGATATTGCAGATCCCCAGGAATACATAATGAATTTATTAATAGACAATCTGTTTTTGCAGGTTGGACAAAAGCATAAAGATGCCTGTGAGATAATAATAGGATACTTAGTAAAGAGGTGTGATTTATTCAATGAGAATGCCAAGCAAAGTTAATTCTTACTCAGATAGCGTAATATCCTTGTTCGCACCTATCCTTGAGAAACTGGAGGAACGGGATATGACTCCCCATGAGTTACTTGAAGCAACACGGACAAAAGTGTCGGAAATAAGTGTTTTTCTTGATGCTCTTGATTGTTTATATAAACTTGGACAGATTGAAATTCCTGAAGGTATGGAGGTTCTGCGCTATGTTAAAACAAATAATATGCGATAAATTTAAAACTCAGCCGGAAGCGTTCCGCACTGGGCTTAATGTTGTCCTTGGCAGCTCTGATGGCAGTAATGCTATCGGAAAAACTACCTTCCTACTTATACTAGACTTTGTTTTTGGTGGGGATGGTTATACCAAGGCTGCTAAGGATGTTATAAATCATATTGACCATCACACAATTGACTTTATCTTTGAATTTGACGGTATATCCTACTTCTTTTCCAGAAGTACAAGCCGTCCTTCTGTTGTGAATCGGTGTGATAGTAAGTTCCGGGTTATTGAAGAAATGCCTTTGCAAAAATATCGGGGCTTTCTTTTTGATGAATATAAGATACATCTTCAAGGTATTAGCTTTAGCGAGATTGTCGATCGCTTTTTCCGCATTTACGGACACGGCAACCACAATGAACATAAGCCTTTACAAGGTGAACGTGAAACTATGGCTACGGCTGTAGAGTATCTACTGAAATTATTGGACAAATTTCAGGATATACAGAAGCTTAAAACTGCCGAAGAAAGCTATGGTATTAAACCAAGCAAACAAATTGAGCGGTCAGTTTCAGACATCACAGCTAAAATTGGCGAGAATAAGGAAAAAATTACAGCCTTAGAAAAGCGCAGAGATAAACTATGCCAACAAAATGAAGAAGCTAATTTGCAGGCTCTTGGGATTGATTCCAAGCAAGCTGAAAAGCTCGCTAATATAAAAAAAGAGCTGGGCAGGCTTATCAGAAGAAAAAGTCTCCTTACATCGCAGCTCAACGCTGTACAAAATAATATGCCTGAAAATGATGGTGTTCTGAGGAAAGACTTTTCGGCCCTTTTGCGCTTTTTCCCGGAAGCCAATATTGATGCCTTTAACGATGTGGAGACCTTCCACGCTAAAATTAATAGCTTCCTCCGTGCAGATATTGAGGAAGAGGTATCGCAGCTGGTACCGCAAATTGAATACATAGATGCCGACATCACCTCTTATGAAAAACAGATTGAGGACACTGGAGTAGCAAAAACACTTTCCCAGTCTATTCTCACACAATATGCCCGGGTATCCCGTGAGATTGAGAGGCTCGAAGATGAAAATGAAGCTATGCAAAGTGAAATGGAACAATCAAAGAAACGCAAGGAAATTGAGGATATTCTTGCTAATCTCCGCAGAAAACAGGAAGAAGCGCTTAAAAGTGCGGAAACTGAAGTAAACGCTGAAATGAAAAGAATTAACGATATCATTACCGGCGGTGACAGGGCTACTCCTGTATTGACATTAAAGCCAGATAAATCCTTTGAGTTTGAAACTCCTAACGACAAGAGCGAAGGAACAGCATATAAAGGGCTTGTTGTCTATGATTTAAGCATGCTTTCTTTGACCCCCCTTCCTGCATTGATTCATGATTCAAGCATTGTTAAGCGCATAGAAGATGCCGACTTTGAACAAATACTAAGCCTTTATCAAGAATGCGGGGATATGGGCAAACAGGTATTTATTGCATTTGATAAGGCAGATACATATACAGATGATACCTACAGGATGCTTGATGAGGCAACAGTCCTCCGCCTTTCTATAGGAAATGAACTGTTCGGCAAATCTTGGAGCCGCAAAACTGCAGAAACTAAACATAAACCTATATCCACTTTTGGATCAAATGATGAGCAAGAAACAGAATAGTAAACTGACAGCAATTAAGGAGATGAAATTACATGGCGGTTATTAAAAACTTACTACAGCAAATCACCGATCCGGTACTCCGTGAGCGACTTGCGCAGGAAGTAAATCGGTTAAGTAAGAATAAAAAATTCGGCTTAGTTTTCGAGGAGCATGTTCCTGAATGCACTCCACTTTATAGCGTACCCATTAAACGAGGTTCATTTGTTGCCCGAAAAACAGGCAAAATGAATAATATATACATGGTAAAGGAAATTGATGGCGAAACTGCTACCTGCATGGATAAAATTACTCTTGAGATTGAAGCCATCCCACTTAGCGAAATCGTATCTGTTGCACAGTTTGGGGAGCCAATTTTCCCTTCCCTTGAGCCTATCGATAAAGTACTTAATGCGGCAGATGACAACCTTTGGCATACGATTATTGAAGCTGACAACTACCACGCCCTTCAACTTTTAGAATACCTTTATGAGGGAAAAGTGGATTGTATATATATTGACCCGCCCTATAACACTGGTGCAAGGGATTGGAAATATAATAATGACTATGTTGATTCTGCAGATGCATGGAGACATAGCAAATGGCTATCAATGATGAAAAAACGGTTATTGATTGCAAAGCGTTTACTGTCAAAGGATGGTGTGCTAATCACAACCATAGATGACAATGAATATGCCCATTTATGGGTTCTTCTTAATGATGTTTTCCCCGAATTAACGCACAACTGTGTTACCATCCAACATAACCCCGGCGGTACACAGGGTAAAAAGTTTTCAGTAACAAATGAATATGCTATTTATTCGTACTCAGCAGAAAGTGTAATTTATCGTAAACCGCACACTGGCGGTGATGTCTATAATCTACGTCGCTGGGGCAGCACATCGGGGCGTTATGAAGGAGCCACTTGCTTTTATCCAATTTTCATCGATGACAAATCGAATGTTATTGGGTTCGGAGACTTATTGGATGATGATTTGCACCCATCTAATCAGGTTGAACTTAATGATGACGGAACTTATTCCGTTTGGCCTATCGATAAAAATGGCACGGAGAAAAAATGGAGATATAGTAGAAGTACTGTAGAATCGGTTAAGGATCGTATGTTTATTGAGAAACGTGGCGAAAGGATTGAGGTTATATTACGAAGAGAAAGCGAGCCTCCAAAGACGGTATGGGTTGATGGACTTTTCAACGCTGAAGCCCATGGCACGGAAATATTGAAGACTATACTTGGTAGTGGCTTCACATTTCCATTTCCGAAATCACTTTATGCCGTACAAGAGTCTTTGTTATTTGCTGTGCAAGGAAAAAAAGATGCATTGATTGTCGACTTCTTCGCAGGCAGCGGTACTACACTCCATGCAGTTAATTTGCTTAATGCGGAGGATGACGGCAAGCGCCGCTGTATCCTTGTCACCAACAATGAGGTATCAGAGGCTGAAGTACGGGAATTGAAAGCTGCTGGTCATCAGCCGGGTGACCCTGAATGGGAAAGCCGTGGCATATGCCGCTCGGTAACTTGGCCTCGTACGGAATATAGCATCCTTGGCAAACGAGCTGATGGCACAATTTTAACAGGAGAATACTTTACCAACCTGACCACCGATAAAGAAGTCAACCGCTCATTTTATCAATTGGGCTTTGTAGAAGACCCTACAAGACTTGTGCTTGCTGCAAAAAAACAAATTGTTGCTCTTATGGGCAAGAATAAGCTGCCACAATCCCTCGTTAAAGCCGACAGCCGTTTTGTAGTATCGGAGAAATACACCGCTTCAATTCTTTTTGATTCAGAAGCAGCTGACGAATGGCTTGAAGCTCTTGAAGACCAGGAACATATTACTGATTTCTATATTGTTGCAAAAGAGAACCGGATTTTTAATGAAATAAAAACAAAAGTGGTTGAGTTACTCGGTACAATCACAGTAACTGAACCATTCAAGCGGCCAATGAGTGAAGGCTTCGCCGCCAATGTAGAATACTTTAAGCTTGGATTTTTGGATAAGAACAGTGTTTCCCTTGGCCAGCAATTTCATGAAATATTGCCCCTTCTGTGGCTAAAAGCAGGTGCTGTCGGCGAGCGACCAGAATTAGATGGCATAGAATTACCGGATATGCTGATTCTTCCGCAGAATTCTTTTGCAATTCTGCTTGATGAAGATTGTTATGGCAAGTTCTCTGAAGCCTTGTTTGATGTCGGTAAAATTGAAACAGTGTATTTTGTCACGAATTCTGAGGAGGCATTTAGGGAGATGTCTGATGGTATCGAGGCCACTTATACCTACCAGTTATATCGTGACTATATTGATAATTTCGTAATTGGGAGCAGGAGGAATAGTCTATGAGAGCAACCTTATTTCCTTTTCAAGAAGTAGCACTTGCTGACTTACATGAAAAGATACAAAAAGCACATACCCTTTGGAGCGAAAAAGACCCGCAGGTTATTTCCTTTACCGCTCCCACGGGTGCAGGAAAGACAATTATTATGACCGCTCTGTTTGAGGACATTATTTTCGGTCATGCCTATGGTATAGCTGAGCCTGATTCTATTTTTGTCTGGCTTTCAGATATGCCTGAGCTGAATGAACAAACACGCTTAAAAATCGAAAGTAAATCAGATAAATTCCGCGCAAGAGACATCCACATAATTGATTCCAACTATGACTCCGAATATTTTGCACCGGGTGGAATCTATTTTTTAAACACACAAAAACTTGGTACAGACAAGCTTCTCACCCAGAAGTCTGATCTGCGCCAATATACAATTTGGGAAACACTTGCCAATACAGCAAAGCGCCAACCAAAATCATTTTATATTGTTATAGACGAGGCACACCGAGGTACAGCTACACCGCAAGCGGAAAACAGAGCGCAATCCATTATGCAAAAATTTATTAAAGGCAGCAAAGAAGATGGAATGCCTATCATGCCACTTGTTATAGGTGTAACTGCAACACCACAGCGTTTTCAACGACTTGTAGCCGATACTACTTCTACTATCCAAAAAGTTGCTGTTCCCCCGGAGGATGTCCGGGAATCCGGCTTATTGAAAGATAGAATTATAATACATTTCCCTGAAATTGCAATAAATGCTGATATGACAATGTTTAAAGAAGCTGTTGCTAACTGGAAAGATAAATGCGAACGCTGGGCGGCTTACTCTGACCATGAGGAAATTAAAAATCCTGTTCGCCCTATTCTTGTAGTTCAGGTTGAAGATGGCAATGAACGGTTGATCACCCACACAGATTTGGAAAATTGTATCACTGTAATTGAAGATACTCTTGGACGCAAGCTCCGTGCCGGTGAGGCAATTCATACATTTGATAAATATGAAACCATCAAAGTAGGTGATGTAGATATATACAAAGTGGATGCATCCCGAATTGAACATGATGAAAAGGCGATGGTTGTGTTCTTTAAGATGAACCTTTCCACCGGATGGGACTGCCCTCGTGCCGAGACAATGATGTCATTTAGGAACGCCAGTGATTATACTCACATTGCTCAGCTGCTGGGGCGGATGATCCGTACCCCTCTTGCCCGCCGTGTTGAATCCGATGCTGAATTAAATAATGTCAGCCTTTACCTGCCATTCTTCGATGAGGAAACTGTCAAGATGGTGGAGCAAGCCCTGCGTGATGGTGAAGCATCTATCCCTGCTGAAACAGGCTCACACAGGGAATTAATCACATTAAAAAGAAATCCTGCTTTTGCAGATGTGTTTAGCGATATGAATTTAATAACATATCGCATAGATTCGGCAAGAAAGCAACCAGCTCTACGCAGGCTGATTGCCCTTGCTCGTGCCCTTACCCAAGATATGATTGCACCAGGGGCTCGCAAGACTATGTTAAAAAAATTGCTTGATGAATTTGAAAAAGAAATCACTGCTTTAAGAGAATCGGGCAAATTTGAGACCATATCCAAAGCAACTACAGGCTTTGGCCTCTATTCCCTTACCATCGATTATGGCAGTGATGTTGCAAACAAAATTATGGAATCAAATGAAGTTATCTCGCTTTCGGATTTTGATATGAATAATCTATTTGAGCGGGCGGGAAAAATCTTCGGCGAAGGCTTACACAAAGAGTATTGGATTCGTCATGCTACTCGTGAAGCCAAAGATGTAAAAACTGAAATGATTGTTCTGGCCAGTGACAGTGAAGCAATGGATAGGCTTGAAGCATTTGCCGGTAGGTTATTCAATGAGTTATATGATACCCATCAATCAGCCTTCCGCCACTTAAAGGAAGATCGCAAGGATACATATAGAAAACTTGCACAGTCCTCCACTATTCCAATCGCACTTGATTGGCAGCTGCCCCAGTCTATAGATTTTTCTATAGGAGAAGATGCTATTGCCTTAGAAAATCATCTTTTTATCCCTTCCGAGGGCGGAGACTTCAAAGTTAGCTTAGGAGATTGGGAAAAGGGTGTTATTGAGGAAGAGATGCAGGAAGCCAAAGGTGCAGTAGCGTGGCTTCGCAATCTTGATCGTAAAAAATGGTCCCTTGAAATTCCATACGAAGTAGGTGGTGTAACAACCCCCATGTTCCCAGACCTTATTGTTGTTCGTACTAATGCAAATGGGTATGTTTTCGATATTCTGGAGCCCCATGATCCCAGCCGTAAGGATAACTATCCAAAGGCCGTTGGTCTTGCAAAATTTGCCGAAAAGCATGGTGAATATTTTGGCCGGATACAGCTTATTCGCAAAGCAAAAGGTGCGGACAAACGAGATCATTTCTACCGTTTAGACATGAGTAAGCTTAGCATTCGAAATAGAGTTCGTAGTGTAACATCCAATGCTGAACTTGATCGGATTTTTGATGAGGAAGCAATAACGGAAGAATAATATTTCAGATATTATTAACAGGAGGAGAAATAATGGCATTTCAAACTGCACTTACAATAAAAGAAGCTATTGCCAGCATTCATAGTAAAAAGTATTTGCTACCTTCTATCCAAAGAGAATTTGTATGGGGTGTAGACCAGATTACCCAATTATTTGATAGCCTTATGCTTGGCTATCCCATAGGCTCATTCCTGTTTTGGGAAGTCGGCAAACAAAATGGCAATGAATTTGTTTTTTATGAATTTCTCAGGAATTATCATGAAAGGGATTGCCGTCACAACACCAAAGCAAGCATTACCGGTAGTGAATCTATCACAGCTATTTTAGATGGGCAACAGCGGCTAACATCTCTCTATGTTGGGCTGATGGGAACATACGCTTATAAAAAACCATATTTCCGTTATGATAACCCCAAGGCTTACCCAGTTAGAAAGCTGTACTTAAACTTACTTAGTAAGTCTGAAGATGATGATTGGTTTTATGATTTTTCATTTTTAACTAATGATGAATG
>CALLZZ010000465.1 GCA_937858235.1 uncultured Clostridia bacterium | reverse complement strand
GCCACCAGAATAATCTCATCCGCCAGGCGAATGATCCGCTCCTGATGGGATATGATCAGGATGGTGCAGTAAATGTGCGCATCGACGGAAAAAAGGTGCTGCGGAACAGTACAGATACCATCCGCATCGAAAGCAAGAATGACAAAGACGGCATCGACATTTTCGTCAAAGCCGGCAGTAAAAATGGCAGCGTACACATTCCCGTGGTGCTGACCGAGACAGGGTTTAAGGATAAGGTTTATAACGACTTCTTCATTGGAGAAGGCGCGGAAGTAGATATCGTCGCTGGCTGCGGCATCAATAACTGCGGCTGTGATGACAGCCAGCACGACGGAATTCATACCTTCTATGTGGGCAAGAATGCCAAGGTCACCTATTCGGAAAAGCATTATGGTGAGGGAATTGGTACCGGTAAACGGATTCTGAATCCAGAAACCATCATCTACCTGGAGGAAGGGGCCACTATGACCCTGGATCTGAGCCAGATTGGCGGCGTGGATGACACCAAGCGCTATTCAAAATGCGAGGTGGGCAAGAACGCAGAAGTGATCATGCAGGAGCGACTGCTCACCGATGGGGATCAGAATGCGGGTACGGAGATGGATATCTACCTCCAGGGAGACAATGCCAGAACTCGGGTGATTTCCCGCAGCGTAGCCAAGGGCGATTCCACTCAGGTCTTTTACCCCAAGGTACAGGGGAATTGTGCGTGCTTTGGACATGTCTCCTGTGATGCTATTATTATGGGCAACAGCAAGGTTCGTTCTATCCCGGAAATCACCTGTAACCATGTGGATGCCACGCTGATCCATGAGGCAGCCATTGGTAAGATCGCTGGAGAGCAAATTACAAAGCTGATGACCTTGGGTCTGACAGCAGAGCAAGCGGAAGAAAAGATCCTGGAAGGATTCCTGCGCTGACATACCGAACCTCTATTTTGAGACAGCTCTGAGGACTTTGATACACAGAGCTGTTTTTTGTTTGCATCTGAGGCGTAAAAAGGCATTCCGCACAACAAAAGCAGAAAAGATGACCGAATTTGCGTGTAATCCACCAGAATTGACCGTGGTTTCTTGCGGGGAGTAAAGAGGTCATGGTATAATGCAGAGGAATGTAAAATGGGCTGACCAGTTTTTATTGACGGGCCGGCATATGGTTTGGGAGGATAGAAAAGATGGCAATCCATGAAGAATGCGGCGTATTTGGTGTCTATAATCCGGAAGGCGGGTGCGCCCAAAGCACCTACTATGGCCTGTATGCCCTCCAGCATCGGGGACAGGAAGCCTGCGGCATCGCCGCTACCAATGACCGGGAACTGTCTTACTATAAGGATATTGGATTGGTGGGGGATGTTTTCCACCCGGATATTCTGAACGAACTCAACGGAACCATGGCGGTCGGACATGTCCGCTACGCCACGACCGGAGAAGGACAGCGGGAAAACGCACAGCCGTTAACCTTGAAGTATGTTAAGGGAACGCTGGCCGTAGTGCATAATGGCAACCTGGTCAATACCGAAGAACTGCGGACCGAATATGAATATTCCGGTGCCATTTTCCAAACCAACAGTGATACGGAAATCATTGCCTATGCCATTGCCCGAGAGCGTTTAACCTGCGGCAGCGTAGAGGAAGCAGTGAATCGCGCCATCCCCCATCTGAAGGGGGCGTTTTCGCTGATTGTCATGTCTCCGCGGAAGCTGGTGGCAGCACGAGATCCCTGGGGGTTCCGTCCCCTGTGCATTGGACGGAAGGGGAAGGCCATTTACCTTTCCTCGGAGTCCTGCGGCCTGGACAGCGTAGGTGCGGAGTATATCCGTGAGGTAGAGCCGGGAGAGATGGTAGTAGTGGAGGATGGAGAACTCCGTTCTATCCGGGATAACTGTCAGGAAAAGAACCACCTGTGCATTTTCGAATACATCTACTTTGCTCGGCCGGACAGCGAGATTTTCGGACAGTCCGTCCACTTGGCGCGGCGGAATGCCGGACGGCTCCTCGCCCAGGAGCATGTTGTGGAGGCGGATCTGGTCATCGGCGTGCCGGATTCTGGTCTGGACGCAGCCATGGGCTATGCGGAGGAATCCGGAATTCCCTACGGAGAAGGGTTTGTGAAGAACCGCTACATCGGACGTACCTTTATCACGCCGGATCAAGCCAGCCGAGAAGCAGCGGTGCGGATTAAGCTAGGTGCTTTGCGCTGCCAGGTGGCCGGAAAACGGGTGGTAATGATCGACGATTCCATCGTCCGAGGTACGACGGCAAAAGCCATCGTCAGTCTGTTGCGGAGCGCCGGAGCAACGGAGGTTCATGTGCGGATTTCTTCGCCGGAGTTTATCTCCCCCTGCTTCTTTGGTACCGACATTCCCAACAAGGAAAAGCTCATCTCATGCCACCACAATGTGGAAGAAATTAAGGATATTATCAATGCGGATAGCCTCGCCTTCCTCTCTCTGGAGCGACTGCACCAGATCGCACCGGACAGTACCTGTGGTGGCTTCTGTGAGGGTTGTTTCTCCGGTAAATATCCCATTGACATGGGTGAGGTAGATTAAGACACTGTCTACTTGCCCCTAAAAACAAAACGATACAAAAACCGTCCTGCTGAACAATTCGGCAGGGCGGTTTTTACTGTTAGCATAAAAGGAGCCAGGCAGATACGAATGGTATCTGTCTGGCCAGGATATGGAGATGATCCAACAAAACGAAGCTGCAATTCGTTTTGTAGATAGAATAAGGGAGAGGTTACACTTCGAACATCAGGTCACCATAGGTGGGAACGGGCCAGATGGACTTGTCGACAATGAGCTCCAGCTCATCCACGGGAGTCCGCAGAGCTTGCATGGCGGGAACTACACGATTGAGGTAGGCGTGAGCCATTTCTGCAACGTTGGTAATCAAATCGGATTCGTTGCAGGCAACAATCAATTCATCCAGGGCGTCCTGTGCCTGCTTGGTGAGGCGGGAAACCTTGGCCAGCAGATTCTTCTGGACGGTAGCGTCTACACCGGCAGCGGCGACGGCGGCATAAGAAGCGGCTAAGGTAGTGCTGAACTTGATGCCAGTGGGGATGTAATGCTTACCGGCCATGTGGATTGCGACCTTTGCTTCGATGCCGATTTTGCTGACATAGTTCTCGTACTGAATTTCCGCACGGGATTCCAGTTCTGCTTGGGTGAAGATCCCGAATTTTTCGTACAGAGCAATGACATCAGACTGTACCAGAACGGGGATGGCTTCTACCATGGACTTGATGTTGGGCAGACCACGGCGTTCTGCTTCCTTGATCCAATCATCGGAGTAGCCATCGCCGTTGAAGATGATTCGCTGATGCTTGGTGAGAGAGTCCTTGATGTAAGCTTTGCAGGCAGTGACAAAATCGTCAGCCTGTTCCAACATGTCTGCTGCGTCGCAGAAGGCCTCTGCCAAGGCGGCGTTTAGAGCAGTGTTGGGAGCAGCAACGGAGTCAGAAGAGCCGACCATACGGAATTCGAACCGGTTGCCAGTAAAAGCGAAGGGTGAGGTGCGGTTCCGGTCAGTAGCATCCTTCATGAACACGGGAACGGTAGAAACACCGGTGTTCAAAGTGACGTTTTTAAAGGTGGGGGCGGGGGTATCGTCCACACCGGCGATGATCCGGGTCACCAATTCCTCCAGCTGAGAGCCTAGGAAGATGGAGATAATGGCGGGAGGTGCTTCTTGTGCGCCCAGACGGTGTTCGTTCCCCACATCGGAGGCGGACTGGCGGAGCAGATCGGCATGATTGTCGATAGCGGAGATAACGCAGGTTAGCACCAGCATGAATTGCAGGTTATCTTCAGGATGATCGCCCGGATCAAAGAGGTTTTCACCCAGATCGGTACCCACAGACCAGTTGTTGTGCTTACCGGAGCCGTTGACGCCAGCGTAGGGCTTTTCGTGGAGCAGGCAGACCAGACCGTGACGATATGCGATGTTCTTCATGGTCTCCATGGTCAGCTGATTCTGGTCCACAGCTACGTTAGCGGTGGAGAAGATGGGCGCCATTTCGTGCTGTGCCGGAGCCACTTCGTTATGCTGGGTGGTAGCAGAGATGCCAAACTTCCACAGCTCAATGTTCAGATCCTTCATGAAAGCACCGACACGTTCCCGGATTTGACCAAAGTAGTGGTCATCCAATTCCTGACCTTTGGGGGCGGGAGCACCAAAGAGCGTCCGACCGGTATAAATTAGATCCCGGCGCTTGAGGTACTTTTTGCGGTCAACCAGGAAGTATTCCTGTTCAGAACCCACGAAGGCAGTAACCTTTTTGGCTTCTGTATTGCCGAACAGCCGCACCATGCGGATTGCCTGCTTGCTGACCGCCTCCATAGAGCGGAGTAGCGGAGTTTTTGCGTCCAGAGCCTCTCCAGTATAGGAGACAAAGACGGTAGGAATACAGAGAATCGTCCCAGCGGTTTCTTCCTTGACGAAGGCTGGGGAGGTCATATCCCAAGCGGTGTAGCCTCGGGCGTAAGAGGTTGCGCGAAGGCCGCCGGAGGGGAAGGAGGATGCGTCAGGCTCGCCCATAATCAGCTTTTTGCCGGAGAGATGGAGAAGGGTACGACCTTCATCATCGGGAAGGGTGAGGAAGGAGTCGTGCTTTTCTGCAGTAGAGCCGGTGAGGGGCTGGAACCAGTGGCAGTAATGGGTAGCGCCTTTTTCGACCGCCCAGTTTTTCATGGCGTCTGCCACTACGTCGGCGGTAGCCATACTGATCTGACCGCCATTTACCATGGCATTGATGACCTCAGCATATACCTGCTTGGGCAAGCGCTCCTTCATCACGGCAGGACTAAACACATTGGAACCGAAAATTTCAGGGATGCTCATCATAATCTTCCACCCTTTCTTATTCTTAGAACAAAGATTAACTGATTTGGGACAAAAACGCAACAGTTTATACTGAAAAATAGCGACAATGGGTACAGAACAGACCCCTTTGTCGCCATACAAATTATCTTATGTTCGGTTTTGTCTGCAAGTGAAATTATGCGCTGCAGTTAGAATACAACACCTACTTGCAAAATGCAAGGGGTTTTTCAAGATCATTCATAAAATGGTTCTGGTGAAAGTCGGAACATTTTTATACAAAATAAATAAAAGAAGGGAAGGAACGGGGGAGAAGCAGGGACGGCGCTTGACAATTACGGGGTGAAGTGTATACTTAAATCTGAGTACGCTAAAGCGCAATAAGCTGGAATGGTGCAGTTTTCACTGCTGGGTTGATGCAGAATGACGGTGCAGAACGTGCTTTGACAAACAAGCAGTTTTTGAAGGGGGAATCACCCATGACCTACACAAAGGATGATATTATCCGGATTGTGGAAGAACAGGATGTAAAATTTATCCGAATGCAGTTTGTGGATATTTTCGGACAGATGAAGAACGTAGCGATTACGGTGTCTCAGTTGGAGAAAGCCCTTAACAATCGGATCATGATCGACGGCAGTTCTATTGAGGGGTTTGTGCGGGCCAACGAGTCGGATCAGTACCTGCGCCCGGATTTGAGCAGTTTTGCGATTTATCCTTGGCAGCCCAGTCACGGTAGGGTGGCACGGCTGCTGTGCGATGTGTACAATCCGGACGGCACACCGTTTATCGGTGATCCCCGGCTGGTGCTGCGGAAGGTGATCGCCAAGGCTCGGAGCAGAGGCATAACATTAAATGTAGGGTCGGAGTGTGAATTCTTCCTGTTTCAAACCGACGGGGAGGGGCGTCCTCTGGTGAAAACCAACGATGAGGCGGGTTATTTTGACCTTGGCCCCATGGATCACGGCGAGTCCACCCGAAGTGAGGTATGCTTAAACCTGGAGGAGATGGGATTTGTTGTGGAAGCGTCCCACCATGAGGTGGCGCCGGGACAGCATGAGATCGACTTTAAGTATGCGGAGGCCATAAACGCCGCCGATAACATCATGACCTTTAAGCTGGCGGTGAAAACTCTGGCACAGCGCAACGGACTCCACGCCACATTCATGCCTAAGCCCTTGTCGGGCATGAGCGGTTCTGGTATGCATATCAATATGTCCCTGTTCAAAGATGATCAGAATATTTTTTATGATGCCAGCGGAGAACACGGTCTGTCTAGGGCGGCATATTCCTTTATTGCCGGCATTATGGATCATGTGAAAGCCATCACGGCCATCACAAATCCGCTGGTGAACTCCTATAAACGACTGGTACCCGGTTACGAAGCACCCTGCTACTGTGCTTGGTCTGCCAATAACCGCAGCGCATTGATTCGAATTCCCTTGGTGCGGGGACGCACGACCCGCGTAGAGCTGCGCAGTCCGGATTCCGCCTGTAACCCCTATCTGGCGCTGGCAGTATGCCTGGCAGCGGGATTGGACGGCATGGAGCGGAATCTGACACCGCCGCCGGAGATTTCAGACGATCTGTTCGCCATTTCCAATGAGGAGAGTCAGTCGAGAGGGATTGACTGCCTGCCGGCAAATTTGAAAGAAGCGCTGGAGGAATTGAAACAGGACGCATATCTTATGGACATACTGGGACCACATGTCTCCAAGGCCTATATCAACGGCAAGGAAAAGGAGTGGGATGAATATCGCACCCAAGTGTCCGAGTGGGAGCGCAAAAAGTATTTGGGGAACTATTAAGAAACTCCAAATTGGTCAAGTAGAAACGCCGGGAGTGATGGTTCAGCGGAAAAAGTCATTATTGCTTATGAGAATACTGCAAATTGCCAGCGTATCTGCGATATGTTGGAATCTGGCGGTGTTGCAAGCTGTATCTTGGTTCACAGCGCAGGTGAGGTAAAAAGAATCGTTGGACGGTCGGACATCGGCGTAGCGGTCTATAGATATAAATTTAAGGACGGTGCCACGCCTCGTCTCTACGGGGAATTGCCCCAGACCTGCTCCCTAGATGAATCTCTTCCTCCACCCCAGGCATAACGAAGGGGAGGAACAGGCACATCGCTGGATGCTGAAAAAGAGTATGGATACCGGTGCAAAGTTGATTCAGACTGCCGGGTGATTTTAGAAGATTTGTAATCTAGAAGATAAAAGGAATTGGAAAAAGCTCGATTTCCGGATCGGTGCGGATATAGAAAAAGATGGAGGACGAAACTTATGGCTCATATCAATGCAAACTACCAGAAGCTGCCGGGCAGCTATCTCTTTTCCGAAATAGCCCGTCGTGTTACGGTTTATTCTTCGGAGCACCCGGAAGCCAAACTGATCAAACTCGGAATCGGTGACGTAACCCGTCCCCTAGTGCCGGCTGTGATTGATGCGCTGCATAAGGCAGTGGATGAGATGGGTCAGGCAGAGACCTTCCGTGGCTACGGTCCGGAACAGGGCTATGATTTCCTGCGTAACGCAGTTGCAAAATATGACTACGCGTCCCGTGGCGTAGCCATTGAACCGGACGAAATTTTCATTTCCGACGGCGCGAAAAGTGACTGCGGCAACATTGGAGATCTGTTCAGCGTAGATAATAAGGTAGCAGTTTGTGATCCGGTGTACACCGTCTATGTGGACACCAACGCCATGAGTGGCCGTGCTGGCGAGTACGATACGGAAAAGGGTGGCTGGTCTAACATTTACTACATGCCTAC
>CALLZZ010000464.1 GCA_937858235.1 uncultured Clostridia bacterium | reverse complement strand
CCGCGACCTGGAGGCGGTCGACAAAGAAATTTTGCACCAAAAAACCGAAAAACAAAGGCGGGCATTGGCTTACCAGAAGGCGTACTACGAAGCCAATAAGGACAGGGCATTGGCTTACCAGAAGGCGCACTACGAAGCCAATAAGGACAGGATAGCGGCCTCCCAGAAGGCGTACTACGAAGCCAATAAGGACAAGCTCGGGTGTCAAGCAGCAATCAAAGTAGCCCGGCAAAAGCGCAACTGGTCACAGGAACACCTTGCCAGCCAGCTCGGTGTTACGCGGACAACGCTCAGTTTGTGGGAGCTCGGAAAAGTGCCAGCACAGTGGGACAAGCTATGCGCTGTGCTTCCTGAGTTGGAAAAGTGCAAATTGGAAAAGGAGGACCGATATGGCAAAGCGAAAGAAGCCGCCGGATAGAAAAAGCCGCCACCGGAGAGACAACTCCGATGACGGCAAGGGAAAATACAATACTGTGATTATAACACGAACGGAAAGGATTTGACAAGGAGTAATGAAACTGCAATCGTTAACGCTCACGAATTTTCAGGGAATCAAATCTTTGAAATTAGAGTTGAACGGCCATGATGCATCTATCTATGGCGAGAACGCAACGGGGAAAACTACGATTTACAACGCCTTTGCCTGGCTTCTGACTGGAAAATCCGGCACCGGCGAAAAAAACTATAGCCCCAAAACCAGAGATGATAAGGGAGGCGAGGTTCACAATCTGGATCACTGCGCAGAGGCGGTTCTGAAGCTTGATGGCGGGGCAGTCGTAACCCTGAAAAAAATCTATCATGAGGTCTATAAAAAGAAGCGCGGCAGTGCGGATTCGGATTATGCAGGGAACACGATTGACCATTACATTGATGGAGTGCCTACAAAGGAGAAACTGTACGCTAAGTACATTCAGGATAACATCGCCGGAGAGGAGGGACTTCGGATGCTCACCATGATAGATTACTTCCTTAAAACGATGCACTGGAAAGAGCGCCGCGCAGTGTTGGTTGATTTATGCGGGGGCATTTCAGACGAGGAGATCATGCAGAGTGGCGAGAGTTTGCACGAGCTGCCAGACGTTCTGGCGATTCCGGGGTCGGATGGACGCCGGTATTCCGTGGATGAATATCGAAAGATTGCGGTAGCCCGGAAGGCGGAGATCAATAAACGCCTGGATAATCTTCCGGAGCGTATTGATGAGGCCACTCGTTCCATCCCCGATCTTGCCGAATCACTTTCAGTTGACGGGATCCGCAGGGCAATAGAAGAAGTCAACCGTGATTTGAACGAGCTGCGCGGGCGGCGTGAGATGTTGACGGCCTCTTCCGAGGCGGATCGAATCAACGCGGAGCTGGTTCAACTGCAGGCAGAGCGGGAAGATGCGAGATCCAGGCATAATGAACAAGAAGCACAGCGCTTTGCATATATGCAAAAGCAGGTCACTGAGATCGGCAGTCAAATCGCAGATCATACCGCCAATGCAGCGGAAATGGAGAACAGATCAGCAGCTTTGAGCCGGAGCAAAGAAGAGATCGCTCATACCCGAAAAAGGCTTCTGCAGGACTGGAATGACACCTACGCAAAAGTGTGGAATCCAGAGGCAGAGATCTGCCCCACCTGTGGGCAGCGCCTCCAGGAGGATCGCATTGAGGCACTCCGGGCAGATTTCAATGAGCAGCGTTCCCACCGTCTGGAGGAGATCACCCAAAAAGGCAAGGGTAAAGCCAGTGAGACTATCATTTGCAAGATGGCGGATGAAATCAAGCGCTGCCTGGAGTCCGCTGCAGCAGAGCGCGACAGCGTGGTGCAGCTGGAAGCACAGCGGGACAACCTTACTGCCCAGATCAACCCTGCACCGTTTGACAGCGTTGACTTTGATCGTCGCAAACAGGAACTTTTCATGCGGCTCAAAGATATTAACGAAACTGTCGCAAGCAGGACGATAGAGGTTGATGAGCGCATCAGTGAGTTGGAGCACTACGTCCAGAGCTTGAACCACGATTTGATGGAAATTGAATTGGCCGAACGCCAGAGCACACGCATCAAAGAACTGGAGCGGGAGGAAAAAACCCTTGCCGAAGAGTATGAGCAGGTTGAGCGCGGCTTGTTCCTGTGTGAGCAGTTTGTGCGCCGAAAAGTGACGCTGCTGGATGAACGGATCAATGGGATGTTCAGCAGCGTGCGCTTTAAGCTGTGCGAAGAGCAGTTGAACGGTGGTTTGAAGGATTGCTGCGAAGGCATGATCCCATCGCCGGACGGCGCTCTGGTTGCCTACCCTGACGCAAACAGCGCAGCAAAGATCAATGCCGGCATGGAAGTGATTCAAGCCCTGTCCGGGTACTTTCATGCAGACTTGCCGGTCTTTGTGGATAATGCCGAAAGCATTACGCATCTTACGCCCATCAAGCAGCAGGTTATTCGGTTGGTCGTATTGGAAGGCGCTGATTCCATTCGGCTTGAGGTCAGCGCATGAAGACGGAGAATGAAACATTTATGATTCAGGCGCGCCGCTGCCAACGATGCGGCGGTATCCTGATCAGCAAAAATGGTATAGACGAGGGCTATGGTCATGTCTGTAAGAAAAAGATGCTGCAGGAAAAGACAGCAGCATTGCCCATTTTCGGCCAGATCAATCTCTTTGACCATGCAAAAGAAAGTGAGGATTTATTATGAATCAAAACGCACTGTCCAAAGTGGATGGGTTCAAAAACGTCCTGAATGATCGTTCCATCCGCAATAGAATCAAGGCTTGTCTTGGTGATGCTGCGGGGGCGTTCACCAGTTCGATGTTAGATTTATATTCTGGTGATTCCTATCTGCAGAACTGCGATCCCAATGCAGTCGCCATGGAATGTATGAAAGCAGCGTCGCTGAAGCTGCCCATTTCGAAGGGACTTGGGTTTGCCTATGTGGTGCCGTATAAAAACGTCCCGACCTTTATGGTTGGATGGAAAGGACTGGTTCAGTTAGCACTTCGATCCGGTCAGTACGCAACAATCAATGCGGACTGTGTTTACAAGGGTGAAAGCGTTAAAACCAACCGGTTGACGGGCAAGTTTGAAATCACTGGTGCACCTGAAAATGATCATGCAATCGGGTACTTCGGTTACTTCCAGCTGGTAAACGGATTTGAAAAGATGCTGTACATGACGCGGGAAGAGTTGGAGGCCTACGGGAAGAAGTATTCCAAAGCGTACAGTAAGGGTCCGTGGCAAACTGAATTTGACGCTATGGCGAAGAAAACGGTTGTCAGACAGCTTCTGAAATTTGGCCCCATGTCCACGGAGATGCAGGCTGCGGAACAGTATGAGGTAGCTGCAGCACAGAGTCAGGCAAAGAGTGTAGTGGATGAAAATGCCAACACCGCGTTGCTGGATCTTCCGGACCTGCAGCCCGTAGAGGTTGATTGCACAACAGGAGAGGTGATCGAGCCGGAGCCTGAACCTGCTA
Source organism: uncultured Clostridia bacterium (assembly GCA_937858235.1). Lineage (GTDB taxonomy): Bacteria > Bacillota > Clostridia > Oscillospirales > Oscillospiraceae > Onthomonas. The sequence goes on along the minus strand of CALLZZ010000464.1, from coordinate 5,424 downwards.
TGCCTGGTTTCTGATGGATATTACAATTCTGGCCTCCGGCAGCACGGGCAACTGTTATCACGTTAACGACAGCAAAACGTCACTGCTGCTGGACGCAGGCATTCCCATTAAGGCAATCCACGTGGGGTGTGGATTTCAGCTGAGTCGTGTATCTGGTTGTCTGGTAACACACTATCACGGAGACCACAGCAAGTCCGTCAAGAGCCTTCTAAAAGCCGGAGTGGATGTCTATATGCCAAGGGAGGAAGCGGAAGTCTGCGGCATACCTCATAGCCACAGGCTGCACTATCTGATGCATCGTGATGATGGTTATAGCAGCTTTCCAGTTGGCACGTTTAATATTCTTCCGTTCCGGGTTGAACACGATACCCCTGCTCCGGTTGGTTATTTGATCGCCTCCCGGAGCACAGGAGAGAAGCTGTTGTATTTCACGGACAGCTACTATCTGCGCTATCGCTTCACCGGCCTGACGCATATCATCGGCGAAGTCAATTATGACAACGAAAGCGTATGGGATCATATAGAGGATGGCAGCACGCCCGCTGCAAGAGCCAAGCGGCTGTTCAGCAGTCACATGAGCCTTGACACCTTCCTGGAGTTTCTGGATGCCACTGATACGTGCCGACTCCGGCAAATCTACATTTGTCACATGAGTAATGATCATGGAAATGCCGATAAGATCAGCCGGGCGGTACGGCAGGAAACCGGAGCGGAGGTGTATGTGTGTTAAACAAAGTATTCTTACAAGGCCGCCTGGTGGCAGACCCAGAACTGCGGCAAACCAACAACGGAACCGCAGTGGCTTCCTTCCGCCTGGCGGTGGATCGAGACTACAAGAGCAGGGATTCCGACAAGCGTGAGGCGGATTTCATCAACTGTGTTGCCTGGCGGGGTGTGGCAGAGTTTGTCTCCCGCTACTTTACCAAGGGCCGTATGGCGGTGATAGAAGGGCGCCTGCAGGTGCGGGAATACAACGACAAAGACGGCAACCGCAGGTATGCGACTGAGGTTGTGGCCGGTAGTGTTTATTTCTGTGATAAAAAGCGGGAAGGTGTTCCGACCGCCAGCCCCGGCAAGTTTGAGGAACTAGAGGAAGATGACGGCGAATTGCCGTTTTGATTAAGGAGGCGTGAGCGTGGCATGGATTGAGTTACACCAAAATCTTCCGGCGCACAGAAAAGTCAAAAAATTAAAGCGATTGCTAAAAATCAAAACACCACAGGCTATAGGTCACTTAGCCATGCTGTGGCTCTGGGCCGTGGATAATACACCGGACGGCGACCTTTCCATGCTGGATCCGGAAGATATCGCAGAGGCCTGCGAATGGACAAAGGGCGCAAATGATTTCGTTGACGCACTGATGGAAGCTGGATTTATAGACCCGGACGATAAACTGCACGACTGGAACGATTACGTTGGAATGTTGATAGACCGGCGAGAAAACCAGAGGGAGCAAAACCGCAAGCGTCAGCAGCGTTATCGTGACAAGCAAAAGGCAGTAGGAAGCGCCCGTAGCGAGAACCCGGTAATGCGTGACAATAACGTAAGCGTAACGCGTTACGGAAGCGTTAATAACGCCACTGTAACGCCCCTACCAAACCAAACAGAACCAAACCAAACAGAACCTAACCATAACGACAAGTACGAAGAGGACAAGAACGTACTACCTATGGCGGAGGGTGCAGCTGCATCTCGTCCTTGTCTGCATGGAAAAAGGTCGGAATCTGTGGCTTATTACTGCCAGCATATCAACGCAACGCCTTCTGTGCTATCATTGTCTCAGCTTGAGGCGTTCGAGACGGAGATGGGGACAGCGGTCTGTATACGTGCCATGGAGATTGCGCTGGACGAGAAAGCGGCGCGGTGGACGTACATACGGGGGATTCTGCGCAACTGGAGCGGGCAAGGGGTGAAGTGCATCGCTGATGTGCAGGCGTTGGATGAAAAACACCAGGTCTCAACGCTGCAGCAACGTGGAGCCGGAAAAGGGCCAAAAGCCCCGGCTCCGGCAGCACAAGCCCCGGTCTCCCACGCAGAAAAGGAACAGGAAATCTTGGAAAACGAACGATGGATGCGGGAGTTCTTGGACGAATCCAAGGCTGAGGAGACGAAGAAAAATGCGGACTAAGTACGGGAATCGAAAAGTCGTGCTGCCATGCGGCACGTTCGACTCCAGGAAAGAATACCGTCGCTGGAAGGAATTGCAGCTGCTGGAACGCGCTGGCAAGATTGCTGATCTGCGCCGTCAGGTCAAGTACGAGCTGATCCCCGCCCAGCGCGTGAACGGGAAATGCGTGGAGCGAGCTGTGAGCTACGTTGCTGATTTTGTGTATCAGCAGAACGGGGAGACCGTGGTGGAGGATGTGAAGGGATACCGGGATCCTTCCTCTTCCGGTTATGCAAAGTTTGTGATCAAGCGGAAGCTGATGTTGCACCGGTATGGCATCAGGATTTTGGAGGTGTAACATGAACGAGAAGAGCAAGCCAGAAATTTGGATGATGTGCGTTCCGTGTGCGGAGGGCGCCAAGGACAGCTATTCACTAAAGATGCAGTTGGGCAGAACCGAGAAAATCACCTGCGCCATTTGCGGGAAGCGTAGGTATGGGAGCGCGTACGAGGTGAGGCGGAAATGAGCCGAAAAGCAACACTGCCCTACGATATCCGGCAGGAATGTCTGTGGATTGTCCGTGGCTATGATCGCCGGGTGAAGGCGTACTATGAGGCCGTCCGGCAGATTGCCGATGGGAGTAGTAACGATAATGCCGGTATGCCATCCGGCTCTAGATGCAGCCGAACCGTAGAAGGCAAGGCAGAGAAGCTTCTTGCCATTGAGAAGTGGCCAGAGACTAGGAAGATGCGGGCGGTTGCGCAGGCGAAGATACATATCGGTGCTGACTTGGAGAATGAAGAGTTGAGACGGCGACTGGCGGACGGGATCGTTTTGAATTGCAAAAGCAGAAATGAATATCCGTTTCGCTATTTGGGGCTGGAGGGAATCAGCCAGAGGGACTTCTATAGAAGGAAAGAGAAATTCCTGGTGGAAATCGCGGAACACATGAGTATGATCTAGAATGTGGCACTGCGGCACTTTATTCTGTGTCAAAATAGTATCATGCCCAAGGCGGACAGAGGATGATTGCTTTCATTTTCGTTCATTTTGAGTGCCTCCTTTCAGCGGGCGGTGGCTATGCTGCCGCCCGCACATATGCCGGAGAGAACGCTAGACGGCGGCAGGGAGTACCTGCCCTTCGGCACCAAGCTAATTGAGCCGTATGTTTTCGGACTGCGGCTGGGCGTTTTAAAGATAGGGCAAGCCCCCGGATTACTCCGAGGGCTTGTTGGCTTCGATATACGAGGCGATAAACTTCTTGATCTCTGTGGTTGGGGTTGTGCCGTTCGCCTTGCAGGCAGCACGGTACGCTTCCAGTACGTCCGGCTTCAGGTCAAGCGGGAAGCGGACGTAGTTTTTTCTCAAGTTTTTTTGCTGTGATTCATATTTACCGGCCACGGCGGATCGCCTCCAATACATCAACGATGATGGCTAGCCCTGTAAGCGCAAAGGTGAGAATATGCAGCCAGGTGAATCCGTGCAAGATGGCGTACACCAAGTTTGCTAAAGCCAGCAGGTAGATTGCGGCACCTTTGAAATTAAACTTGTTCATGTGGTACAGATGGGGTATAATAGGCTTGAGGTCGGGGGAGGTTTCCCTCCCCGTTTCCTTTAGCCCTTGAGCAACGAATAGATAACCAGGACGATGTTGGCGATACCGGCAAGTATTTCAACGATTGTCTTAAAGGTTTCTAACCCGTTGCCCTCGGGCTTCTTTATTTCTCGTTTCCCCATCTGTTCACCTCCTTTCCATGTTTAAATTATAACATACGCACGTATGGAAGTCAAGCGATAAATCAAAATAGTTTGCGTAAATTGTGGATTGTCTGCGATTTGCGCTATTTTTATAGAAGAAAGGTGGTGAGCCCATTGTGGCTAAAGGCAAATATCAACGGTGGCTGGAATCGGATGGGCTCTTGCTGTTGGAGGGGTGGGCCCGTGACGGGCTTACGGATGACCAAATAGCACAAAACTGCGGCTGCGGGGTGCGCACACTGTATGAGTGGAAGGAAAAATATCCGCAGATTTCGCAGGCCCTAAAAAAGGGAAAAGAAGTTGTGGATATCCAAGTGGAGAACGCGCTACTGAAGCGGGCGCTCGGATATGAGTACGATGAAGTCACTTGCGAGCGCCTTGCTGATACGGGGCAAAAGAAACGCCACAATGGCGAACAAGAGTTAACAGAGGGTGAGTGGGAAATGTGCAAGGCGTTTTTTGACTATAAATGTTGCTATTGTGGCAGTCACGGAGAGCTTACTAAAGACCACTTACAATCGCTCAAGGCAAACGGACCCCTATCCATTGACAACATAGTCCCGGCCTGCAGGGAATGCAATAGCTCCAAAAAAGATAACCAATGGGCAGATTGGTATATACATAACGAGCACTATAGCAAAGAACGATATAAAAAAATAATTGAGTATATTCAGTTTTCGACAGCAATAAAGGCAACGAGGACCACGCGAGATACCGGACTTATAGAAACCAAACGTGTGACTAAGCATGTATCTCCGGATACTACGGCGCAGATCTTTTGGCTCAAAAATCGGATGCCCAGTAAATATCGGGACAAGCCAATCGATGGCGGCGGTGACGCCGAAAGCCAGAAGAGCCATGAAGCTTTGATTCAGGCTATCCGGGGGGCGAGACGGCATGATTAGTCAGCTATCAGAGCGACAGGCTCAGATTCTGGACTTTATAGACAGCGAAAGTAATTATCTGATCTGCGACGGGGCTGTCCGTGCCGGGAAAACAACGGTAATGGCGATTGCTTTTGTTGTTTGGGCAATGGAGTATTTTGACGATTGCAATTTTGCAATATGCGGAAAGACTGTTCAGAGTGCGGAGCGTAACATTATGCGCCCGCTGCTGGGACTGAAAGAGATCCCATATAAACGGAGTTATCGCATTTCAGATCGGGCGTTGACGGTGCAATGCGGCACGAAAAGAAATCATTTCTACCTGTTTGGCGGAAAAGATGAGAGCAGTTACCAGCTGATTCAGGGCATCACACTTGCCGGGGCACTGCTTGACGAAGTGGCACTGATGCCACGCTCTTTTGTGGACCAGGTGATCGCACGTACCCTGACATATGCAAACAAGAAAATCTGGTTCAACTGCAACCCAGAGGGAAACCGGCATTGGTTTTACTTGGAATGGGTGCTAAAAACAGATCGCTGCGAACTGGACGGAAGCGAGCACCTGCATTTTCTGATGTCTGATAATCCTGTTATCGGCCCGGAAGAACTGGCAAAGGCGGAAGCGGCTTTTACGGGCGTATTCTACGATCGCTATATTCGTGGGTTGTGGGTAG
>CALLZZ010000463.1 GCA_937858235.1 uncultured Clostridia bacterium | reverse complement strand
AAATACTTGAAAAATGTAATTATTTTTCTAATTAAAAAATGCCCCAGCAAAAGGGAGTTCAACTTAGGGATTTACGAAAACAAGTAAATTTTTGACCGGCTCTCTTCAAGCGGAGACTCGAAAGTAAAGACTGCACCGAAGGATAATACCTTTAGTGCAGTCTTTCTTTATTGTTTTTATTCGAAAGCCCAAATGGTTTCGTCACCACAGATATTGCGGATTTTAAGACGAAGTGGTTGTTTTCTACATCGAATTGTTGAATCCCAGAAATCCTTTGTTTTAGCACCATCCTTGATAACATAGCCGCTTTTATCGATTTTGATTTCACTATCAGAATGCCATTCGCCCTCAGCAGCAGTACAGTCAAGGCTTAAATATTCTATAAGTTCCAGTCCTTCTTCACTGATTTCAATTGGCTTGTATGGCTTCTTTTTTGATGAATTAAGAAACGCCTTCTGATTGAATTCGGCAATTTTTTGCATAACACGATCACTAACGAATTTATCTATAGTAACAGCATAATCGCCGAATAAATCTTCGTGTGCCTCTTCAACGTGAAATTCAGCGTAATCATCGACTACAACATCATCAAGAATTGTTTTTAAATCTCGTAGTTCAATTTCAACGGTTGTACTATCATCATCGGCAATAAAATTATCAATTTCATCCTTATTTGTAATATCAACATAGTAAACAATTACCTTTTTAATATTATTGTCTAATTCGGGTATTGCCTGATGAATAATACGATTCATAAGAACAGTATCAAGCAACTTAGTAGAACTATCCATCAAGTTAGGAACATATACGGGAATTGTGCCCAGCTTACTGTCAGAAATTGCTCCCTCCCAGAACGAATCCAATGAATCCTCATTCTTTAAACCAGGTATGAGAAATTTAATTTTATCCATTGTTTGTACTGGATTGCGGTACAGTTGAACCCCATCCTTGATTTCAAGGACATCAAATTCTGCACCTTCAGACTTCAGCCTGTCGCGAGTCGTTTGAATCGAGTTAAGACCTATATCGCAATGAATAAATTTTCTTTCTAATTTGTTTGCGACAGCAGCGGTGACACCACTACCACCGAAGAAGTCAGCAACGAGCATATCCTTATTTGAAGATGCTTTAATAATCCTTTCAAGTAAAGCTTCTGGCTTTTGAGTAGAATAATCTACTGCCTCATCAAAGTGTGATTTTAGTGGAGATATATCATCCCACCAATCAGATAATGGTTGTCCTTTATTGATATCAAGCCATGGTTGAGATAAATCATTTGGATGTCCTTTTAACTTTGCATAGACGCCTGGATTGTTGTCTTTTAACCATTGATATGTAATGCACCCATTTTCATCAAAATATGTTCCGTATCTGTCAATTGTACTTTGTGATAATTGTTGCCTCTGAATATTAAAAACACGTCTTTCGTCATCTGTTTTTTGATAAACATAAATGGTATCATGTTTTTTCTTGAAATATGGAACAGCCTTTGCTCCAATATCCTTGTATCCCCACACAATTTCGTTTAAGAAATTATCTTCTCCAAATATCTCATCCATGAGGATTTTTACATAATGTCCTATGTGCCAATCCAAGTGAACATAGATAGTTGAGGATTCACTCATAACACTTTTTATTGCAACCAGATTTTCATACATCCAATTTAGATACTTCTCTTTATCCCAAACATCACCGTACATTTTTTCTTCAAAAGTTTTTAGTTCGTCAATATCCAGTTCTTCCTCTGCTTTTGCAATAGTCTCAGCCAACTTAGGATTGCGGCGAACATAAACCTGTTTTGCATAGTCTGCACCGCTGGCAAAAGGGGGATCAATATAAACAAGGTCAACTTCTATCCCTTTCTCTTTCAAATATGCACAAGCTGAAACGCACTCACCACGGATAACCATATTACCATTTTTATTTTCACCAACAGTTTCTATCTTCTCCATATCATAGAGTGGCATACCGTGCTGCAAAATCATCGAAGTTTCATCTGCACCACGATATCTAAGTATTCTGTTAAAATTGCCAAGAACCGCTTGTCCTTCAATTGGTTCCGGTATAAATGGTACATATTTAATCGGCATTATTGTACACCCCCAAAAAATTCTGTGATTTTTCTATTCGTTGCGGAAATTCTATCATTTTCAGACATTGTGTCTTCTAAGTACAAATAATCGAAACGCTCATAGCCAAAGGCTGTATTGTTCTGCTTTGAAAATTCGGTTTCCATAAATTTGCGTTTATCCTTGAATGTTGGGTCATTAGCATATATCTCACCCTTCGTTTCAACAATAACTACTTTATGGATTTGACCATTTTTGCGTTGAATAACAAGGAAATCCGGAGTATAAATGCCAATGTAAATCCACTTGCTCCCGCTTTGCTTATAGCATTTGATTTTAAATTCTGTCATTGCTCGGTCACCATTGTAATACACTTCAAGATCAAGTCTTTCCATTTCGGAAAAAGTAAGTATTTCCTTTAAGAATGTCTGCTCGTAGTCACTATCAGTACGGTATGGCAGGTAATGGAAAGAGCGGTTTTTCTGCGGGTGCGATGCATTCTGCTTGCGTAGTGTGTCTGCCATTGCTTGATTACCGGTTTCTTCTGCCAACTGAATCAACTGTTGAACTTTAGGGTTAACCTTCAGCTTGCCCTTATCATCGAGTATGATATTTTCAACAATTGCTTGTTCCGGATAGTAAATATTCGGATTAACCGTGCGTACTTCTGGTGAGAAGTTGGCAATATTAAGCAGACTGGACTGCTGTGGTATCAGTTCTTCTGTAGAAGTGAAATCCCTCTTTGCAGTAAAAGCCTTCCTGATATTTGCATTAACAGTAGAAACGTCATACTTGGAACTAAAATAACGAGCATCGCCCCGTTGATATGTTATCGCATCATAAACACGTTGAAGCTGCAATTCGTATTTCATCAGCTGTTCAACAGATAGTGTATAAAAGCTCTCTTTAGCTATCGCATATAACCATGACGTGAAGGTTGCCTGTGTAGCTCCACGCTCGGTAGTATCAATTTCCCTTGTTATCGTCTGTAATGAGAAATCAGTAACTCTTGTAATGTCTGCGGATAACTGTGCATTATCGGCTGCTTGCAGAATATCCTTTTCTGGATTTGCTTCCTCAACAACAAGCGTATCATATTTAATTTTAAACTGATAAAAATCGATTTTAGGCAGCTTAAGGTAAGAAGAACGGTCATAGCGGTGTAATGTCACCTTATCATCATTGCCCTCTGTAAATTCTTTTATAGAGATGTGGTGCTGCTGCTGTAACTGCGATTCCAGCTTTTTAGCATTATCCCCATTGAGGTAAACCAATGCAGTCTCTGGCTCATCCTTGACCACTTGTCGTAAGCATCTGCATGAAGTTTGGAGAACCATGTTTTTAGGACAATCGCCCTCCTGTGAAAGAATAATACCGGTAAGACTGCGGCAATCCCATCCTTCCTTACCAATTTGTACAAGCAAAACTATACGTATTTTAGACAGTGATGTGTCGAGCGTGTCAAATTGAAGCTGGCTATCAATTGGCTGTGGATATTGTTTGTTACCTTTATGAAATTTTAGAATAGCATCATTACCAATGCCGTATTCTGAAGCTATACGATTAACCAATGGGTATACCAGTTCTTCCAGCTTTTCAATAGTGCCACAGTAAATGCCCAGTTTCGCTACAAGGTTACCTTCATATAAAGTATCCTTATAATTATCAAGAAATTCTCTGACACCTTTTTCAATAATGCGACTGCTATTAGCTATTTCTGATATTTTAACAATAGGTCGCTTAAGAAAATTACCTATGCCTTTTATCAGAGGATAGTAATAGACTATATTTGTAATTTCTGCTGTTGCAACAGTCAATTTATCAGTAACCGAGATTTTTTCGGCTTTTTCCAAATAAGGAGTGCCTGAAAAACCTATGACAGAGTTTACTGTCCTGTTTTCTGCCCACTTGTTTACAACGGCACGGAGTTTGATTTCATCACTCACAGCATGATGAACTTCATCGATAAATATCGCTAATGAAGGAAGCTTCCCGATTAAGTTGCGGAGTTCGTTTGCTTGCCTATCCCTTTCATCGTCACTTTGTTCAAACAGGCTTATCTGTCCATTCTTTTCTTGAATACGGTCAAGAATAACCTTCTCTGCATTTGTAACAGCCACTAATCCGAATAGCTCAGACAACGGCTGATGGTTAGCTATTTTCTGTACATTCGGATTTTTCGTTTTATTAGACTTATTTGTAGTTTTGCCCTGATCGAGAACCTCAAAGGATATTATTCGCCTAATATCAGATGCTGCTGGCTCTGGCAAAACCCATGACGGGTCAAATTTTTGTATGGTTTTAAGGCTTGGAACAACAGAAGACTTCAAACCAGACGGTGCAAATATTATAAAGTTGTGTGCAAATGCCGGATTATTAGGCTCATTAATACCAAAGTACAAATCAAGATAGATAAATGCAGCCATTAAATATGTTTTACCTGCACCCATTGGAAGGCTGAACAGATAATCTGTATATGATACACCATAAAAGGCATCTTGGAAAAATTTAATGTAGTCAATTTCTTCCGGAGCCTTTTTTATCGCTTTTTCCAGTTTTTCTGAAACCTGTTCACCCTTTTCATTTTTTAGACACGCATATTCGAATAGTGCAGCGGCGGCCTTGTTATTCTGCAAATACTGATGCACAGAACTCGACAATTCAATGCTATCCAAATCAAGCGTATTAAATTTACCTGCTTGGAATAGATCTGCCAGAGGTTGTCCTTCACAAGCAATTTTCAAATATAAATATGTTTTTATGGCATCAGTCTGCGCATCACGCATTTTGCCGTTGTTTTCTATGTAGTCAATTATTGAGTTCACAGTGCATTCAGATGAGGAATACCATCTGTTACAAGCATTTTCAATCATTTTATAAAACATTACACATCCTCCTCATCCAGAATAAATTCCAAAATATCATCCACCTTGCAGTCTAAGACTCTGCAGATGGTTTCTATGCTCTCCAAAGAAACATACCTATTGCGTCTGAGCCGCGTGAGAATGTTGCCACTGAAACCGGCTTTCTTCTGCAACTGTGATGCGGTTATATCTTTCTCTATCATTAAATGAAAAAGTTTCTTGTAGCTTACAGCCATAGCCTTATCCTCCATCGTAAACTCAAGAAAAATTATATCACGCAAAAGTGACTTTTACAATATTAAGATGTATGTTTTGCAGTCATCCAACCTACCAAAATGGTACTCGAGAGTATTGTATAGACCACCTTATTACTCCAAGTTGAGTAATGGAAAGTGGGGGAATGCCTTGCAATTTCCTACTTTCAGAGCAATATATGTAGTGAAGGAGGTGCCCCTATGAGTAGAGACTGGACACAGGAAGAATTGCAAGCTGCAAGCAAAGCTATGAAAGCCGCCGGGCATTTAAGTTATGATGAGTTCTGCGAACATTTGAATAAGACCATCTTCATAGCTTACTGCAAGGACGCAGATAATAGCCTGATTACAATCAGTGGCTCATATAACTGTAAGGAAGAATTAGAAAAGCAATTGCAGGAGCATTTTAGCTACTTAAAAGTAATGACGGTGTTATCCGAGGAGGATATAGTTTTTATCAAGAAAAATCTCAGATAAATCATCACAAACAAATAGACCTCGTTACTGTACCCACACCAGGCAAGGTAGCGAGGCCTATTTTTTATTCTTTATTTTCTACTTATGTAGCCTTTTTACGAGCATAGCTGGCTCGTCTGTTTCTACGATTACGCTCAGCTCGGCAATCCTAACTGTCACAATATAGTTGACTGCATGAATGCCATACAAGGTATTTGCCACAAGCAGGCAGGAATGTTAGATCCACAGAATTGAGATTCTGAGGATTTAACATTCTTTTTTTATATTGGGAGATCGGTTTTTAGGTTTTGCATACATAAAAAATTATTTTTTCAAAAATCGTCAGATTTGTTCCTTTCCCAAGGCTACAAGTTAGGAGCAAAAATATTTTTCCAATAAAGTCGTTCAAGTTCGCGATAACTGTCCTGTGAATAGTGAAGGGGTTAAATATTTCGGCTATTAGTAGATGAAAGAAAATCCCTCTGAACACATCATCTGTCCTTTGAATAGCAGAGCGGCAGAAATACACAAGGAGGAGCAATTAAATGAATTTTGATAACATTCCCCAGTATGTCAAAGAGAACGCCGAGTTCTGCTGTTGGCGGTACGAAACCGTAAATAACAACCATACCAAGGTTCCGTATAATCCAAAGACAGGAGGCAGAGCCAGCGTATCTGCACCTGCAACCTTTACCAACTTTGCTGCAGCGGTTACGGCATCTGTAAATTACAGCGGTATTGGTATCCGTGTGTCAAACTGCATTATCGGCATCGATCTTGACCACTGTATTAAAGACGGAGCAGTACTACCGTGGGCACTTGCCATTGTGCAGATGTTTCCACAGGCATATATCGAGATAAGTCCAAGTGGCACAGGCTTACGCATTCTTTGCTTAGCTCCGGATGGCTACACATACGATACGGAAATTTACTACATCAAGCGCGGTAATATCGAAGTCTATGTTCCCAATGTCACCACACGCTTTGTGACCGTCACAGGCAATGTGTATCAAAGCGGTGATGTTGTTAAATGCACAGAAGCCTTGCAATGGCTGCTCGACACGCATATGAAGCGCCCTACTCCAAAAGTGTCTGCGGAAATCATGGAGAGAGAAAGTTACTTATCCGATGAGAGCGTACTGGATAAGGCTTTGACTGCAAAGAACGGGGAGAAGTTCAAAAAACTGTGGGAGGGAGAAATAACAGGCTATCCCTCACAAAGCGAAGCAGATCAGGCACTCTGTTCTATTCTCGCTTTCTATTGTAATGGAAATTACGAGCAGATAGACAGACTGTTTCGGTAGTCCAGTTTGATGCGTGACAAGTGGGATAGCCGCCGCGGCGGTGATACCTATGGTAGCATCACCATTCGTAATGCCATCAGCGGTGTGACAAATTTCTATAAACCCATAATGCGAAACAGTGCTATCGAGGACTTTGACGAACGTATGCCCCGACTTGAGGGAATGAAGCCAGAGAACACAAGCCAATATCCCTGGACAGATATTGGTGCAGGCAGGTTGTTTGCGGACTTCTATAAAGAAATTCTCCGTTATGTTCCGGAACGCAGGATGTGGTTCTGCTACGAGGATGGTATCTGGAAATCAGATGTAGGAAATCTAAAAGCCATGAAACGATGTATGGATTTGGCAGACCTCCTTTATATGTATGCTTTGAATATAAAGGACGAGCATAAGCGTAAAGGCTACATCGATCACATTAAAAAGTGGCAGTCCCATGGCTACCGCGTGAATATCCTTAAGGATGCACAGGTTCACCATCCCATTTCCATTAAAAAGTTTGACTCTAGCCCTTATACTTTCAACTGCAAAAACGGCACCTTGCATATGGATACAGGCACCTTTTCCGGGCATTGCAGCGAGGATAAGTTGACAAAGATAACCCCTGTAAAGTTTGACCCGCAAGTTCGCTGCAAGCGTTGGGATTCATTCATCTATGAAATCACAAGCGGTGATGCAGAGAGAGCTAGTTTCTTACAGAAAATCCTCGGCTACGGCTTGACGGGAGATACCCGGCATGAATGCATGACCATCCTCTACGGTGCCAGTACCCGCAACGGCAAAGGGACGCTGTGCGAGAGTGTATTAAAGGTTTTTGGCAGCTATGGATGTTCGGCAAAGCCGGAAACCATCGCTATGAAGAACAGCACCAACAGTTCCCAGCCAAGCGAGGATATTGCCAGGCTTGCAAGAGTGCGCTTTGTGAATATACCGGAGCCGGGTAAAGGCTTGGTGCTCAATGCTGCGCAGGTAAAGAGCATGACGGGTAATGATACCATTAACGCAAGGTTCCTGCATGAAAACAGCTTTGATTTTAAACCTCAGTTCAAACTTTACATCAACACAAATTATCTGCCCGTTATTAACGATATGACGATTTTCACCAGTGGGCGTATCATCATCGTTCCCTTTGAACGGCATTTTGAGGAAGCCGAGCAAGATCGAACGCTGAAAGATGAATTTGCCAAACCGGAAGCACAATCGGCAATCCTCAACTGGTTGCTGGATGGTTATCGAATGCTAAATGCAGAAGGTCTTGCATTGCCCCAATCGGTAAAGAACGCCACTGCTCAGTATCACCATGACAGCAATAAAATCCAACTTTTCGTTGAGGATTGTATGGGACAGGACGGAACTGCCGAGGAGCGCACCTCAACCGTTTACGAGCGATACAGGCAGTGGTGCGGTGAAAATGGTCAATACCCGGAAAGCATGAAGAATTTCAAGCAAAGTCTTGCTGCCGTTGCCGAAGTCAAACGAAAGCGTCCACGCTCCGGCGGTGAGAAAACCACAATGGTTATCGGCTACAAGCTGATATCTGAATTCTTGACATAAACACATGGGGCATTATGTGGCAAATAAATATGGTTGTTTCAAAAATCAATATCTCTATAGAGGATTATATATATTTCCTGCCACAGCTTGCCCCACTGTGAACATGAAAGGCGGTGGTGCGTATGTGCTGAAAAACCTAACCCCCAGTTACCCTTAATTAAAAAATCAAAGGAGGACATGAATATGTCGCAAAATTACACTCTTATCACAGTCGGTCACGGTCGCTTGATTCCAAGCGAAACCACGATGACCGAAGAGCAGCTTCAGAAACGAACAGGCCAAAGTAGCGCTTTCTGGCTTACCCGAATTATGGATGGCATCTACCGTCTGAATTGCAAAAATCAGATTACGGCAGAGCATTGCGTAAGAAATTATCAGGTGTACTGTCCGCGATGCAAGCTCGTAATGGAACCTATATTCCCAGCAAACAAGCACGAAACCCCGGTCTACACCTGTAAAAAATGTAGTAAATAAAGGAGGATTATTACCATGTCAAACACAACCTACAAAACTGATTTCTGGAATATGATACGCAGAGGTCAAAATCTTGCCGGCCAGTATCGCGAGATGGCAGACACAACCACTGGAACATACTTGCTACCGGAAGAAGCTGATAACCTCTATAACGAGGCTCTCAATAAAGAAAACCTCTTCCGTAGGCTCGCTACTATAATACAAACACCTACTCTTGACAGCACTGTTCACGCTATTTCTGCTACTTCAGTAGCAGACTGGATACCACAAGGCAGCGCTATTCCAGAAGACAATGACACCTTCAGCCAATACGACTTTGAAGCATATAAGCTGGCTTCTATTGCCAAACTCCATGTTCACTTCATCGAAGACAAACAGTTTGATATAGAGAAATATCTAGTTAGAGACTTTGCCCGCCGATTTGGTAAAGCCGAGGAAAACGCCTTTATCAACGGAGATGGAAACGGACGCCCAACGGGAATTCTTAACAGCACAAATGGAGCAGATGTCGGAGTAACGACTTTATCTGCAACAGCAGTGACTCTTGATGAAATAATGAAGTTATTCCATTCCGTAAAGCCGGAATACCGTGAAAAGGCTGTATGGGTTATGAGCGACACCACAGCTCTGGCACTCCGTGCACTCAAGGACAATGGAGGAAACTATCTCTGGCCTGAGAATTCGACTAATCTGCTCGGCAGGCCTGTGATTATCTCAAACAATATGCCAACCATTGCCGCAGGAAATAAGCCAGTTGCTTTCGGCGACTTTTCCTATTATTGGATTGTGGAACGTATGCCGCTCACAGTAAGGCCATTGTTTGAAAAATATGTATTATCACAGCTTAAGGCTTATCTCGGTTACGAGCGTCTCGATGGCAAGTTGATTCGTCCAGAAGCTATAAAGGTACTTCAGATGATGGTGTAAAACGAGCAATTAAATACCTTATAAACGGTGAAAGTGTCCTAAACTCATTAAAAATAGGCACTTTCACCACCCCTTTGGGGCTATTACCCTATTTGAATCCGCGTTTTTTTATACGAAGCCCCACGCCGCTGTCCGCTTTAAAAAGCTGTGGAGATTTTACCTCCCCCTACCGGTCTATAAACAATATAAAGAGAGTAATGATTCGTTACACCATGTTGAAAGGAGGAATTCCAATGGATGAAAAGACCATCAGCGTAACCGAAAAAGTCATCGGTGACACGCTCTACATTATAGAATCAGCAGTCAGCAGCACCGCCAAGGAAACCGCTTATGACAAGCTGAAACGCATGATACTTAATGACACTGCAAGCCTTGAAATAAAAAAGGCTTCTTAGCCAAAATAACTTGACTTCTTCACAGTAGTACGGGAATATAGAGTACCGCTTGAAGACTGTCGGAAAGGAGGTAAACATGAATAACAGACAGTCTTATACTACTGTGAAGAATAACGATAAAATAACTGCTCTGTACTGCCGTCTCTCACGAGATGACGAACTACAGGGTGATTCAAACAGCATTAAAAATCAGAAAAGTATTTTACAGAAGTACGCTGATGACAACGGATTTGCAAACACTGAATTCTTTGTAGACGATGGCTATAGCGGTACGAACTTCGATCGCCCGGATTGGCAGCGCCTTATATCTCAAGCTGAAGAAGGGAGCATCGGCACCATCATTGTAAAGGACATGAGTCGTCTCGGTAGAGATTACCTTAAAGTCGGTTATTACACCGAGGTATTATTCCCCGGCTCTGATATTCGATTTATAGCCATAAACAACAATGTGGACAGTGCCAATCAGCAAGACAGCGATTTTACACCTTTCCTTAATATCATCAATGAATGGTATGCCAAGGATACGAGCAAGAAAATCCGCTCCGTTTTTAAATCAAAAGGTCAATCTGGCAAGCCACTCTGCACCAATCCGCCTTATGGCTACATCAAAGACCCGGAAGATAAGACCCGCTGGATTGTTGATGAAGAAGCCGCTAAAGTGGTAAAAGATGCATTTCACTTGTGTATGCAAGGTTATGGCCCTACTCAGATAGCTAAAGAGTTTAGTAAACGCCGTATAATGAATCCAACGGCTCACGCAAAGGCAAACGGAATCAATATTCCGGACAACAGAGGCCATGACGATGATTATATCTGGAGAGGCAGTACAATCGTTCATATGCTTTCAAGGCAGGAGTATTTAGGACATACGGTAAACTTCAAAACCTATCGCAAGTCCTATAAGCAGAAAAAGCAAATGAAGAATGACCCGTCAGAATGGGTAATTTTTGAGAATACCCATGAAGCAATTATTGAAGAACCAGTGTTTGAGGTAGTGCAGAAAATCCGAGATGGCAGGCGCAGGCTTACACCAATGGGAGAAATGCCAATCCTCTCCGGTATGCTCTTCTGTGCAGACTGCGGTGCAAAACTTTACCAAGTGCGTCATAGAGGTTGGGAGCATGACAAGGAGCATTTCGTGTGTGCTACCTATCGTAAGATAAAAGGTGGCTGCAGTTCTCACCAGATACGCAATGTGGTCGTTGAGGAATTGCTTCTTGACGGTATCCGCCGGGTAACCGCTTATGCAAGAGACTATGAGGATGAATTTGTACAGATGGTTACCAAGAAAACAAGGACAGACCTTGACAAAAGTATGCGTGACGGCAAACGAGAATTAGAGCAGTCACAGGCTCGTATCAGCAAGCTGGATGATATTATCCAAAGGCTCTATGAGGACA
>CALLZZ010000462.1 GCA_937858235.1 uncultured Clostridia bacterium | reverse complement strand
TCCGTTCTGCACTGCTATCTTGTGCCTTTTTTACGGCTTCCATTTTGGTAAAAATATGAGCCTTTTTAGTGCAAGGGCTTGACATTCCGGAAAAGACACTGCAAACTAAATAAGATTGTACAATGATAAGCACAAGCTGATAGAAGGAGCATTTATTTATGGATATTATCATCAAAGAATCCGGCGTAGCGAAGCCTTTGATCTATGTGGACAGCAAGACCGGCACGGAGTGCACAAAGGATGTCCTCAACACCTTCGGTGTCCTGACCAACGGATGCTTCACTCTGGATGAGGCGTCCGGTAACTATATCGCACCCCTGGATGATTACAACTGGTGGAAAGAGTATCTGGCAATGAAGCAGGAGGAAGAGAAAACACTGTTCGCCCTGTGCAACGAATTCGGTGAACAGGCAGTCTCCCAGATTTTCATGCAGCACCAGCATCTGCTGAACACCGACGTAGAGCATGAACACGAAGCCATGGAGCAGATCTTCGCGCTCATCCGCACCCAGCTATCCCAGGATAAATAACGGTTACGCACAAGAAGGCATCCCAATCGGGATGCCTTCTTTTCACGATATAGCATATTCGATCCGCAAATCGCTATTTGATTTCTTCGTTCTGATGGGATTCCAGCGCTTCCGGTACAACAGTCCCCGTCGTCACGCCGAAATGTGCCATCAGCAGGTTCCAGACTGCCGCGCCGCCGGCAGATACTGCGCCGATCAGCACTGCTACCAGCGCAGATTTCACCGCTGTCCAGTCCTGGGTCGGCACCAGAATAGCAACTGCGCCTACGCTAGCCTGTACAAAAGTTTTCATGGCGCGTATCATCCAATCCTTTGTCAGCAGTGTTTTCACTTTTCCTTTCATGCAGTCCCTCCCTTCTTCGCAGTTCCCCTACAACCCTATGCTCACTTTCCATATCTGATTCCATGAGACCGCTTCACGCTATCGGATATGTGATGGAAAACGTATACGTCCCAGCGCCGCCGTACTGGATGCGCAGGCTTCCGCCCGCACCAACACCAACGCGCATATTGCGCGTATAGCTGCTGGCCCAGTATGCCGCCGTTGTGTAAATGCCCACGCCTGTCTGCGGCGCCGGGACCTTTGAGCTGTCCAGTACGTTGGTCATGTCGGACACAGTATTGGTCAACTTAACGCTGCCATGCACCAGGCACCACCCCATCTTTTTGACCACGGTAACGGAACCTTCCGAGGCTACGCCCCCGTCGAAACTGGTGTAGGTGTTCACAATACTCGGAGTAAGTATTTCCATTGGAGTGGACGAAGCCAGTATCATAGATGGCGCTTCTAAAACAATCCACCCATCTTCTCCATCTGAATACAGCGAAATCCCACCATAACCATTCACATCAATGGAGGATAGCGTGCGCTGGATATGGCTATCTGCATAGTTGCTATACGCAGTCAAATCAAAGCGGAAGTATTCATTTATACCATCCTTTAAAACGCCGCCTGTTAGCTTGCCGTTGGAATAAAGATTTCCATATCTGTGGGAACCGTCTATAGAAATATCACCGCCCCGCAATTTCAGCCCGTTGATCGTTCCTCTAGCGGTGATGTTCTGGGCGAACAGACTGTCAGTGTCGATTCGACCGCCGTTGATCTTGGTGGTGCCATTGTTATCGGTAACGGTAAGGGCATTCAGCAGCGCTATATCCGCCGTTAACTGCTTGACCTTTCCGGTGAGGGTACCGCCTCCACTGACTTCAGCGGCGGTTTCCGACAGGCCGGCCGATACAATCTGGGTGGTCACACCGCCGTCAAAGGTATGGATCAAGCTCATCACCGGTACCGTACAGGTTGTGCCGTCGGACAAGGTGTAGGTGATCAAATCCCCCGCATCCAGCCGCAGATCCCCTAAAAAGGTTAGATCCGCCGGACGGTAGGTCAGCCCGCCGATGTCTGTCCAGATCGCGTCAAGCCGACCCTGAGTCATGTAGGGATTTTCAATGGCTCCACTGCTGCCCGCCCCATTGGCCGGTGTCAGCGTCTGGGTCTCTCCCTCCTCATCAGTAACGGTAACCGCCAGCATAGAAAAGACCCGGTTGCCATCCTGAACCTGATCCATCCCATCGTAACAATCCTGCTGCTGCAGGGTAACTCCGCTGGCAGTATACCAGACGAATTCCAACGTACCGGTTCGACTGATCACAGCATTGCGTCCGCACAGGGCTGCCAACCAGCCAACCACGGTACGATAGGTGCTGCCGGCGGCGATCCCACTCATATCCACAGCGGTCAACGTCGTCTGGAATCCGATCACACTGGTTCCCAGCGTAATACCACTCTTGCTAACGATGTCCGAGAGCACTGACCAGGCGTCAGAAACACCGGTTCCCGGGATGTAGTCCTGATCCAGTAGGTAGAGCATGGCGTCAGCCGCCGTCACCGTGGTCTGTCCCCCCTTGGTTACAGCCTCGGTGACCCGAAAGAGTCCCACCGGCAGCACTTCCTCCCCGGCCTTGATTTCCAGGCGCAGCTGGCTGTCTGCGAATCCGCCCTGGGCACTGGAAAACTGAATGGTCACCGTCCGCGCACAGGTACACCCCACCGTAATCTGCTCCTGATCCCCGTTAACGCTTCCACTGATGGTCAGAGAGAGCAGATCTGGGGTCACCGCGGTGCCATTGAGATAGAGTGCCGCTGCTTTTAATCCGGAACCCTTCCAGATGCTGTCTGTCAATCCGGTATACATTCCTTCACCTCATTGTTCAATTCCGTCTACGCTGGCACCCTTGATATACTGCATTCCATTGGCCCAGGAGTAAACCGTGTAGGTAGGGGTGCCAAAGTACATGGTTTTGGTCACGGAAGCCCCGGTAACATCGGTATATTTCACCGATACAAAGGGATTGTCTGGATCGGACACAGCCCCTTCGATCGTAGACACCTGGGCCGGAGTCAGCACAGGCCACTTGATTTTCAGCGTCGTTTTCACTGCCACAATCGTTCCCACCATTTTACCGGCAGTGGTACGGCCAGTGTTGCTGGACCAGATCTTCTCCTGGTTCACCGTCACCCCTTCCAGAGCCGGATCAGGCATTTTGGTTCCGTTGATATACAGATCGGTCACTGTGATATTTTCCATGATCTGCCTCCCGTCAAATGTAGGCGCCCAAGGGATTGATCCCCGTCGCCCTGGCCCTCTGGTTGATATAGTTCACGGTGCTGGTCGCAATCACCTTTCCGTCCAGTACACACTGTACAACGATGGGCTGTCCCGTTCCGCTGCCACCGCCCAACTTTCCAGCCATCATCCCGGCCAGCTTATCCAGCCAGCCCAGATTATGCTCCAGCGGCACCACCGCTTCTGCTCCCGCTTCTCCGGCCACCACCGGAGTCGCTCGAGTCAGTACGCCGCCCTGAGCCAGATAGCTCATCCGTGGCAGGTGTGCCAATACCACACTGCCTGCCCGAACCAGAGTGATTCCGGCTACCTTTACCGCCTTCCAGCTAAAATGCAAAGAACCGTTGATTTTGGCCACAACCTTGTTTGCCAGACCGATAACTGCGTTAAGGGCAGTGCGGAAGGGAGCGGTAAGCGCCGCGCGGAGTTTACTGACACTGAGACCACTTTTCACCCCACTGACGGCCTTGCCGGCAATGGATTTAAATTTGCTGCCGATATTTTTCCAAGCACTACAGGCGGCAGAATAAGCGGAACCAAACAGGCTCTTCACATGGCTGCCCAGACCGCTTTTTAAACCGCTGACTGCTTTTCCTGCCAGGGATTGAAAGCTGCTTCCAATCTTATCCCATGTGTTTAACGCTCCGGAAAAAGCACTGCCGAACAGGGCCTTCACATGGCTGCCCAGACTGCCCATCGCACCGGTCACTTTCTCAATGACATTGGATTTCACCCAGCTTTCGATGCCGGAAAAGGCACTGTTGATTCCGCTCTTCAGGCTGTCTACCAGCAGCTGACCGATGGACACCAGCTTATCAGTCCAGTCACCTGAGCCGTTGAGTATATCGCCGATGTCGCTGAGCACCGACCCCAGCTTGCTCATCACGGAGTTGAGATCACTGAGCGCTGTGGTCACCGCCGTGCCGCTCCACTGCGCCATGGGCTGAAGGAAGTTGTCCCATACCACTGCGGCAACCGGTTTCACTACCTCCAGTGCACCGCCCAGGAGATCGAAGGCACTGGCCATTCCATCCAGCACCGTAGGTACAGCGGATTCGATGGTCCAGCTGGCCAGAGGCAGCAGCACCTCTTCGTAAGCCTCTGCCAGCACGCCCTCTACCAGATCCGCAAGGTTGCGAAGCGCCTTCAGAAACGTTGAGACACTGCTGGTGGCGGGAGATAGATCCAGGGTTTCCGACCACTTCTCCGTGGCCGTGGCCAGCTCTTCTACGCACTCCAAACCGTCCTGAATGATACCGAAGATGGTTTCCACAATGCTTCTGCCGGTGTCGCAGTTCTCCCAGGCCACCTGGAATCGCTGCGCCAAATTGCCTGCGGTGTCGCAGATCTTGGCCACGATATTCAAAATGGTTCCCACCATTCTGGTGCCCGCCTCGTCCTTCCACACTGACAGCCAGATGGAACCAAAAGATTTCCCCGCTCGGATGATCTTGTCCAGCGCCGTGCGGACACTTTTCAGGACATATTCCCCTTTACGCTTCCAGGCTTTTTGGAATGGTGTCCAAATGTCCTCCAAAATTTTGCGTACCTTTAAGGCCCAGCTGGAAACGGCCACCTTCATGCCATCCAGCACAGAGCGTCCGCCGCGACTGACCCCACTGCCGTAGCCGCTGCCGGCATTGGTGCCGCCCCCCTTTGTGCCGGAAGTGGTTTTAGGGGTAAGCTTATTGATTTCGTCAAAGCTCATCAGCTCCCGCTGAGCCTTGGCTACCGCCTTGGTAGCAGAGGCCACAGACTTGGTCGCCTTGGCGTTTTTCTTCAGCGCAGCGGTTTGTTTCCCCAGCGCCGAGGCACTTTGGGAAATTCCCTTCGCCTGCCCTGCCCACTTAATGCCAAAGAGGGTGGTAAGGAAAGAGGCTAATCCGTTTACCACAGGCTGGATTAGGGAGAGCAGCTTGCTGAACAGGTTCAGGCCAATGTTGGCGACAGGAACCAGGGCATCCCCCAACTGACGCAGCTGACTGCGAACCCGTCCCAATGCCCGAGACACGTTGTCCTGAACCAGCATGGACTGATTCCCCAGGGAGATTATGCGCTGCTGGGTTTCCGCCAGGGTCTGGTTTAGCTGCTGTGCCTCCTGGAGCATCTGGTTATTCCCGTCCATTCCTGCCACCTCCCGTTGCCGCCTGACGTTCCATCATATTCCGATATTTGGTCAGTTTCATCTCGTTCACCTCATCTGTAGTCCAGAAGGGAAACACCTGGTACAGTGGGGGCATGGTGCTGCCGGAGAGCTGATGGCCGTGGAGTACCGCCTGTCCCCAGGCGATGAGGGCTTCCTGCTGAAACCAGTGGCGTTCCCGCTCCCGGGCGCTGTCCACACCATCCACTAATTCCCCCCAGGTCCAATCCTCGCTCTCCCTCAGGGGAACACCGTACTGCCAGGCAATCTTCTCCAGCTGTTCCGGCGTCAGTCCGTCTGGACGTCGAAAGGGACAGCCGGTTCCCCAACCTCCTGGGGCTGATCCAGGTGGGCAAACACATCTGCCACTGCCTGCGATACCGATGCTTTCAGCTGACCTGCCTGCTGCGCAGTCATAAGCCCCGAGGTCACGGCAAGGTCAAAGGCCAACGCGCTGAACTGAATCTGCCCGCAGTAGCCCTGATCCACCAGCAAGTCATAAAATGCCTCACCGTCGGTGTTGGGATTCCCGCTGCCCTCCCAGTTCAGCGCCTCCTCCAGCAGCGCCGCCATGCGCTGGCTGTCGGTGGCCGCAGTGAGGATCGTCTGAAGGGTGTCCTCATGGAATCGCTCCGCCAGGTTTTTCTGCCCCCGGATGGTCAACCGCAACCGGTACTGTTCCTCGCCGAGACGGAGGCTGTAGTATTTTCTGCTCATAGGTGTTTCCTCCTGATTTTCTCAGGCCGGAAGGGATTGCTGTCCCTCCCGACCCATTTTCCTATTCGTCCTGGCCCTGTGAGCCAAGGTTACCGTCAGGTAGTGGTGGGAT
>CALLZZ010000461.1 GCA_937858235.1 uncultured Clostridia bacterium | reverse complement strand
CCAAATCCCTCCGTCATCCGGCCCCCGCCGCTCCAACGTACGGCACATTCGCTCCCCGGTCTTCTCCCACTTCCACTGTCGATTATCCCGGGTAAGATCACAAAATCCACCTATACCACACATTCAGACCAGTCCTTTCCTTTTATATGATTCCATTCTATGCAGGGTTCCCCTCCCTATGTGACTTCCGAGAGCATTTCCCAGGAAATCAGGCAAAATATCTACTGACATTCTCTGACTTTTGGAGTACAATAAAGGAATCTTTTACACATCATCAGGACGTTCTGTCTTTTGTCCTGTCACTCATGGGAGGTCACCATGAAGAAAATACTCTACCCCTTTCTCGCTCTGCTGCTGGGGGCTGCCGGTTACCTGCTTCGCACCCGCCAACTGGCCACCGCTATCGCTCCGGAAACCGGCCTGCCTGTTTTTAACCACCCCCTCACCTATGCTGCGATAGGGCTGACGGTAGGCTCTGCTCTGCTCCTCCTCATCCTCTCCCTTTTTGTGGATAACGAGGCTCAAAACTGGTACGCTGCCTTCCATGCTGCTACTCCACTGCCTCGCCTATTCTCCTTCCTGGCTGCCCTGGGCTTTGCCGTCAGCACTGCGTTTGTTTTCCAATCTCTGCTGACCTCCGGTTTTCCTAAAAATCTGTTGGCACAACCCTTCCTTTCCTTCTTCGGTCTGCTGATGATTTTTGGCTGTCTGGCCACCTTTATCCTAACCCTGCACAACGGGGACAATGGAATTTGCTCTCTGGCCACCCTGCTGCCTGGCTTTACCTGCTGCGTCTGGCTGGTTCTTACCTATCACAGCAACGCCTCCAACCCTGCGGTACTCTCCTTTGTCTGGCAGCTTCTAGCTGTGATCTCCGCCTGTATGGCCTGGTACCACATGGCCAGTTTCGCTTTCCAGAATCCACACCCCCGCCGCACCACCTTTTTCTGCCTCATGACCATGGTGCTGTGCATCACCGCTCTTGCGGATCGGGCGGAGTTATATCAGCAGGTACTGCTGGCCTCCACCGCCCTGTGGTTCCTGGGACGAAGCGTCTTGCTCATCGACAACGCACAGTACGGTGGAAAACGAGTTGGATAACCACAACGATATAGAAAACCACCCTGCCGAGTTTCCCTCGACAGGGTGGTTTTTTATTTTTGATTGCCTACAGCTCGAATTCCAGCAGATCACAGTTGTTCATATAGAACTGATAAAAGGCGCCCGGCGCAATGTCCTTAAAGTAAGTGCACGCCGCCCGGCAGAAGCAGCCATGGGTAACCAGCAACACCGTGCGATCCCCATGCTTACGTTTCACATCCTCCAGTACTGAATAAGCACGATGGATCACCTGGACGGCAGATTCACCACCAGGGAAGTGCCACAATAGGTTCTCCCGCTTCTCCAGGTAGCTCTTTTCGTCCATATCCCAACCCTCGTAGGTTCCAAATGCCTGCTCGATCAGGCGTGGCTCCATCATCACCGGTACGCCGGTGCGACTCGCTACAATCCGGGCCGTATCCCGGGCACGCTCCAGCGGTGAGGTGAGAATCAGGTTCACGCTGGTCTCCGCAACCTTTTCCGCCATCTCAGCGGCCTGGCTTCTACCCAGATCTGTCAGGTGTGCCTCCACCTGTCCGCAGACCTTACGTTGGACGTTCCAGTCGGTCTGCCCGTGGCGGGTTAGATACAATTTCATACGCTTTTCGCCTCTTCTGCTGATCCCCTCAGCTGTACTTCCGGATGACCGCCACTACTTTTCCTAAAATTTGAGCCTCGGTACCGTCAATGGGCTCGTAAGCATCGTTCTCTGGCATCAGCCAGAGCTTCTGCTGTCCCACATCTCTTTCGTTTTCCCACTTCATCCGCTTGCAGGTGGCTTCCTCGCCCAGGAGGGCGATGACGATTTCACCGTTTTCGGCCACGTTCTGGCACCTAACGATGACATAGTCCCCGGGCAAAATCCCGGCATCCACCATGGAATCTCCCCTGATCCGCAGGGCAAAGTGCTCATCGGCTCGGCCGCTGGTGTCGTAGAGGAGGTAGTCTTCAATGCATTCCTCGGCCAGAATTGGCGTACCCGCCGCTACGCTGCCCACTAGGGGCACTCGGTTTTCGCGTTCACGCTGGTTGTCCTCCAGCAGGGTAATGGATCGGGTTTTGCCTACGCCTCTGGTGAGGACCCCTGCCTTCTCCATCGCTTTCATGTGGAAATGAACCGTGGAGGGGGACTTTAGACCCACTGCTACCGCGATTTCCCGCACCGAAGGCGGATACCCCTTCTGGTTAATATAGGTTAGAATGTAGTCGTAAATCTGGTTTTGTTTTGGGGTGAGTTGTTCCAACCTGTTCCACTCCTTTTTTCCCTGCCTTGTAGCAGGGCTGGTTCCAAGTGTTTATTTGATTTAGTATAGCACAGGCTGGGGAAAACTACAAACATTCGTTCCAATTTTTTAAAAAATTTTTCTTGACGATAACGGTAAAACGAGTAGAATAGTATGCATGCTAATGATTAGCCCGTAAACTATTTAAAAGGGCAAACAGGAGGTGAAATCATGCTGCTTTATCATCAGCGTAAGAATCCCGTCATCCTAATCTTCCACCGGCTCAACCGAGCCCATCGCAATGCTACAGTGGAGCAAATGGCCTGCCACAACCTCCAGGATGTGGGGAACCCCATGATTCTGTTCATTCTGTCCCGCGACCTGGAAGGGAATGACATGGAAAGTGGAATGATCCCCACTCAGAAAAAACTGGCTGAGCTACTCCATGTGTCTCCTGCTACCATCGCTAACTCCCTGAAATCTCTGGAACGCGGCGGTTATATCCGCAAGGAACCTGATCCTAAGGACGCCCGGTGTAATCGGGTATTCATCACCGAAAAAGGACGGCAGGCCGTCACCCGGTGTGTGCAGATTTTTGACGCAGTAGATGATCAACTGCTCAGTGGCTTCTCTGAGGCAGAGCAGAATCAACTCCTGCACTTCCATCAACGTATGCTGGAAAATCTGCGGCAGATGGGCGGCGACAAGGACCCCTTCCCACACAGACACTGTCCGCCTCCCCCCATCCCATTCTCCAACGGAAAGGAATGAACGAACTCAATATGATCAAACGACTCCTCCCTTATCTGAAGGGATATAAAAAACAGGCTATCCTGGCTCCTGTTCTGGTCGCATTGGAAACCATCTGCGCACTGATTCTCCCCCTGCTCATGGCGGAGATCATTGACAACGGGATTGTCAACAGTAATATGCCTGTGATTTTGAAGTTAGGTGCGCTGATGCTGGTCGTTGCTGCCATCGCTATGTACTGCGGCGTACTATCCTCCAAAAACGCCTCTTTCGCCGCTCAGGGACTGGGCTACAACATCCGGCAGGCAGAATTTGAACGGCTCAATGCCTTCTCCTTTGCAGACATCGACCGTTTCTCCTCCGCCTCCCTTATCACCCGCATGACCAATGACGTTACTAATATTCAGAACGTGGTCGCCCTGTCCCTCCGCCTGCTGGTTCGCAGCGGCGTGATGCTCGTGTCCTCCCTGGCCGTGGCTCTCTACATCAAGTGGCAGTTGGCTCTGATCCTGCTGGTCACGGTCCCCATTATCTCCCTGTTTATCGGCGTACTGATGAAGGTCTGTATGGGGCTGTTTCGTGTGATGCAGCACCGGCTGGATGATCTGAATGAAACCGTACAGGAAAACCTGGTGGGGATTCGCGTGGTCAAATCCTATGTCCGTGAGGAACACGAAAAGACTAAGTTCAAAGTCTCCAACGATGCCTTTACCCAGTCCGGTCTGAACGTAAGTCTGCGCATTATTCTCATGCAGCCCTTGATGATGATCGGCATCTCTTCCGCTACCGTTCTGATCCTCTACTTCGGTGGCAAGATGGTTCTTACGGGAGACTTGGAAATCGGCCTTCTCACCTCCTTGATCAATTACGTCATGATGGTTCTGATGAGCGTGATAATGGTGGCCATGTGCCTGCTCCAGTACACCCGGGCCAGAGCCTGCGCCCAGCGTATCTTTGAGGTCATCGACACGGTTTCCGACATCCAGGACGGAAGCGCCCCCACACTCCCTGAGAAAACCGGCCGCGTAGCGTTTCAGGACGTCTCCTTTAAATATAACGCCACCGGCAGCGGTGACGACGTGCTCACACATATCAGTTTCGCCACAGAACCTGGTCAGGTGGTGGCAGTAATCGGTGGCACTGGCCAGGGAAAATCAACCCTGGTCAATCTGATCCCCCGGTTCTACGACGTTACCGAAGGGAAAATACTGGTAGACGGAATGGATGTGCGGGACTATCCTCTAGACGACCTGCGCAAACGGGTGGGCATGGTCCCCCAGGGCAACATTCTCTTCTCCGGCACCATCCGGGAAAATCTTCTGTGGGGCGATGAAACCGCCACTGAGGAAGAAATGATTCAGGCAGCGAAAGATGCGCAGGCCTATCACTTTATTATGTCCTTCCCCGACGGCTTTGACACCCATCTGGAACAGGGCGGCGTCAATGTCTCCGGCGGTCAGAAGCAGCGGCTTTGTATCGCCCGCGCCATGCTGCGGAAACCCTCCATCCTGATTCTGGACGACGCTACCTCCGCTGTGGACTCGGACACCGAGACCTTGATTCGGGAGTCCTTCCACACCAATCTGAAACACACTACTGTCTTTATCATCGCCCAGCGGATCAGCTCCGTTCAGGAAGCAGACCAGATCGTGATTCTGGATGATGGCTCCGTTGCCGACATCGGTACCCACGATCAGTTGATGGCGGAAAGCAAAATCTACCAAGAAATTTACTATTCTCAGTTGAAAGGAGGCGCAGACCATGGCTAAACAGCAAAAAACACCTCCCAGAACCGTTAACGGTCCTCACAGTGGTCCCCGGGGCGGATTCCAGAAGCCTAAGGACACCAAGAAAACGGTCAAGCGCTTCCTGAGCTATATTGCCACCCATCCCGTGATGTTGGTGGTGGCCGTAATCTGCGTCATCGCCTCTGCTCTGGCCGGAGTAGCGGGAACCTATATTATGCGTCCCATTATCAATAGCCTAGCGGAAGCGGTGTCCGCCGGTCAGCTTAATCTGCCGGGATTGGGGAGCAACGTACTGCGCCTGTTCCTGCTCTACCTGTTTGCCGCCGGCGGCTACTTCCTCCAGGGCTTTATGATGGTTCAGATCGCCCAGCGAGGCACCAATGCTTTGCGTCGGGATCTGTTTAATCACTTGCAAACCCTGCCCCTGAGCTACTTCGATCGGCATACACACGGAGAGTTAATGAGCCGGTTCACCAACGATGCGGACAATGTCCTCCAAGCCCTGGAGCAGTCTGTACTCCAGATGATTTCCGCTGTCTGTACCTTTGTCGGTATCGTTGCCATGATGCTCTATCTCAGCCGCCTCCTTTTCCTCATTACCCTGCTTATGCTGGTGATCACCCTGTTGGTGTTCAAGACGCTGGGTAGCCGCAGCCGTACCTACTATACTAAGCAGCAGTCAGCGCTTGGGGAAATGAACGGCAATATTCAGGAGACCATTGAGGGTCTAAAGGTAGTCAAAGCCTTTACCCATGAACCTCAAGCTAAGGCGGAATTCGATCAACTCAACGAGAACTATCGAGTTGCCGCCAGCAACGCTGGTTTCTACTCCACCTGCATCATGCCGGTGGCCGGAAACCTGTCCAATATCGGTTATGCCATTACTGCTGCTTTCGGCGGTGCGCTGGCAATTTTCGGTGGCCTTGACATCGGCGGTCTGGTGGCTTATCTGACCTACTCCAAGCAGGTCTCCCAGCCCATGAACCAGATCTCCATGCAGATGACCAATGTTCTCTCGGCTCTGGCCGGTGCGGAACGAATCTTCCAAGTCATGGATACCGCTCCCGAGGTAAATGAGGGCAAGGTAACTCTGGTTCCCGCACAGCGTGACCAGGATGGCGTCCTCCATGCCTGGGAATCCGGTCGGATCACCGCTTGGGGTTGGAAGGTACCGCAGGCCAACGGCAGCGTGCAATATGTGGAGCTGAAGGGTGACGTCCGGCTCAAGGATGTGGACTTCGGCTACCTGCCGGAAAAGGAAGTTTTGCACAAGGTCAGCGTCTACGCAAAGCCCGGTCAGAAAATTGCCTTTGTGGGCTCTACCGGCGCCGGCAAGACCACCATTACCAATCTGATCAATCGGTTCTACGAGATTCAGTCCGGTTCCATCAAATACGACGGCATCGACATCACTCAGATCGAAAAGGATTCCCTCCGGCGAAGCCTTGGCGTCGTACTCCAGGATACCCATCTGTTTACCGGTACGGTCATGGACAACATCCGTTACGGTCGCCTGGAGGCCACCGATGAGGAATGTATTCAGGCTGCTAAAACCGCCAACGCCCATAGCTTTATCCGCCGGCTCCCTGACGGTTATCACACTATGGTTACCGGTGACGGTTCCAACCTGTCTCAGGGACAGCGACAGGTTGGAACCGTCACCGGTA
>CALLZZ010000460.1 GCA_937858235.1 uncultured Clostridia bacterium | reverse complement strand
AAGCCAATGAATACTTGGAAAAGCTGGAATCGACCTCTATTTCTTTGTCATTTCCGGTACACACCGGCAACACCGCTGTAGATGCTCTTTTAGGCAGCAAGCTGAGTATTGCGGCGCAGAAAGGAATTCCTGTCACTTGTTCCATCCTGATTCCAAAGCAGAGCTTGATCAGCGATATGGACTGGTGCATTGTCATTTCCAACGCCATAGACAATGCGATCAAGGCCAGTGCCGCCGTGTCGGAAACATCCCGGCGTATCGTCTTATCCGGTATTCGCAAGGGTAACATCTATCTTCTCAATGTGGAAAACAACTGCCAAACCGGAACGGCTGCGCCAACAGAAGGAATTGGCCTTTCAAATATCAGAGCAGTCCTCAAAAAATACAATGGAAATATGGATGTGGAAGTTGCGGACAACACGTTTCAGCTCAATATGCTATTCGTCATTCCGCAACACCCTAATGACATTCCACAACAATCTTATTGAAAAATCTGGTCATAATTGTAGAATGAAGTGGAAGATGTTTAAACTTTTATAACCGGAGGAGGACTTATCATGTCGATAGAAACAATCACCAATTCAGTTTCTCAGCAGAATATTTATGCGAATAAAGCGGCATCCCTGCAAAAGACTGCTGACAATAAAACAGAATCAAATACTGAATCAGCCACAGATCTTCAAATGCCCCGCGACGAATATATACCAAGCGGAGATCAGCCCGAAAGCTCGGCCGGAGTCTATAAGCTGGAGAAAACCGAGGATGGTAAGCAAAGAATCGTATTTGACGGGCCTAACCAAGCCGAAAAAACAGAGACTCCGGAACAGGCAGAGGCCACTCCAACACAGCCGGTGAATGATTCCGACAAAACATTCGAACCGGTTAAGGAGGATACCCCATCGGAAAAAGCGGATGCCCCTGAAGAAAAAGATAGTAAAAAGGAAGGTTCCTGTACGGTTAACACAGACAGCGTTGACCGTGAAATCAAGCAGCTGAAGGACAAAAGGCAGCAGCTTGAACAGCAGCTAAACAGCGCTGGCGATGATGAGGATAAGCGCAAGGAAATAGAATCTCAACTATCACAGTTAGACTCTGAACTGACCATGAAAGACAATGATGCTTACAGAAAGCAGCATTCGACTTATGTAATGGAATAGCATCCCGTAGGACTACCCTAAAGTGGAAGGTTGAAACATGAATATATCATTTAATCCAAGCAGCAAGCACCATTTATCGCAAAGCAAATGTCAATACTGAAAGCTAAACGATTCATATAGATACCCCTTTCGTGTTGCCGGACAAAACGAAAGCCGGTATCGGGATATCCTATCAAAAGCCACCGTATGTATAACAAGAGCCTGCCCCTTTGGAATTGAGGGCAGGCTCTTCAATGGTTTTTGGCGGCCAGGCTATCATAGCGTGTACACGCTTTAGACCCTATGGCTTTGCGCCCCTACTTTTCAATAGGTTTGCCCTATAATTGTATTTACTTATAGTTATCTGCTTAGAAACACAGAAAATATGCGTTAAAGCATGATGGAACTGCAACTCCAGCCTCCTTCATTACTTGTTAATAGAGCTTGCCACTGCCTTCTTGCATAGCCAATGCCTGTACCCGTTTTGACATAACTGGATGGCTGCTGACCAAGTTGTAGCACCAAACAAAGAATCCCTTTACTTGTTTTGCATTTTCAATATAATCATCTTGATCAACATTTTTATAAAGATGAATCCCGGCTGTTAGTGACATCATTGCATTGATACCGTCACTGCCGGAAAGCCGCTGCGCAATTCTGTCGCAGCTGTATTCTCTGGTTCTTGACGCGGTTGATGCAAGAATTGGAATGATATTGGAAAACAAAATGGAATAACTGTAATGAAGCGTTGCATGTCCCAAATAGATATGTGCCATTTCATGTCCGATGATAAAACGCAGCGCCTCCATGTCATGGTGCTCACGATAGGCTACTTCCACCAAATCCGCATACAATTCAACATACTGCTTAAATGGAATAAAGGCAGAAAATGCATTTAAGATACCGTTTCCTTGTACCAAGTAAACATTAGGCACCTTTTTCAGCCCAAGACGCTCTGCAAACTCCTTAACAATTGCATATATCTCTGGAAAATTCTTTTCCGTAATTCTAACCGACATACTTCGGTATCCGGCGTATGCGTAGCTGACTGTCAACGGCAAGAGCAAAAGTATTCCAAGAATGGAGAGAAATGCGACAACTGAATCTGGGGACTCATCCATTTTCTTTTCCACTTCACTAAAATCGCTTTCATCCTCATTCATATATGTATAAGCTGTATTACCCAATTCATCAAAATAAGCCTTGTTGCTATTTAGCTCAGATATAAACAAACCAGTAATTCCCACGATAATAAGCAAGTTAAGCGCCACCATAAAAATGTACCAGCGTCTTTCAGACTTATGTCGGCATCTAAGCAGCTCCTTTCGATTTATTTTTATATCATTGATTTCTGTAGTATTTTGTATCATCTTTTTCTCCTAATTATTTTTCATAGATGTTATTTATTTCGTTCGGCGACACAATAGTCGAATCGGCAGCCCCCATTACCAGAAAGGACATAAATTATCATAACCCGCCAGTTTAGCCAACTGTTACATCTGCTCTTCTAAATACCTGATTTTTCTCTTATGTGCTAAAAGTTTATGATAAACCAGCAGTCCGGCAACAATCAGCAGCGCAATAGCGGAATAATTTATTTCTCGTTCCCTTCTTCCCATAAGTCATTACCGATACCATATTTCCCGCAACTACACAATGTACCGATATTTCATACTGTTTTGTCTCAAAGTCACTTTGTCAATTTCACTGAATCAGCTCTCATTAACTGTGAGGACCAGCGAAACAACTGATCGGACAAGGTCTCAAACTCCGCATAAGCCAACTCTGGTTTTTTCTTAATATCCATTGCTATCTTCAAAATCTGCTGTTCCTGAGATTGAAGAAGAGAAAGCAAGTCTGTCTTTTTCTTGATATATGTTCCCGTCTGTAGATAAAAAATCGCCTGCACGGTAAACACCGAAGATTTATAAAGGCCTTTCAAAATTTCCGGGCTTTTCTCATGGATCATGTTGTGCCCGCACATATGGTAGAGATTACAGGCGCCAATCCGAACCGCACGGCGAATGTCCTCTCTGCTTATATTCTCTTTTAGAAATTCCATGCTACCCAAAATGGGTGTTGTATCATAATAAAACTGGAACAAATCGGAGCGCTCCCAATTTTCCAATTCCTCATGTCCAGATATAAACCCGCACATTTTCCTGCGGTAAGGCAGGGTATCCAGCATATTGCTGTATGCCGCCAGATCTTTCGGAGCTGCGTGATCGAGAATGACCACCACATCAATATCGCTTTCCTCCGTGGCTTCGCCCCGGCCATAGCTTCCTTGCAGCCCTACAAATTCCAACCGCGAGCCAAACAAACCCTTTAATTTTTCTAAGTATTTTTCCATCCACAAATCTATATTCAAATCCATTTCTTTTCCTTTCAATCTCTGCGGTTATACCCTTTCAGACAGCGGGACAGCATACGCACTCGGCTTGTAATACATTTCTTTGGTTTTCTCAAGCTCCTTTTCTATTTTTGATTGACATCAATCCATTTTGCATGTTTCAGAGTAATTCGGTTTAAGTTATGAAAAACAAAAAAGAGAGTCGTAAAAATGATAAATGAAACAAAAACTGATATTGTAAAACCCCTGTCAGGGCTTTTCG
>CALLZZ010000459.1 GCA_937858235.1 uncultured Clostridia bacterium | reverse complement strand
ATTTGCAGTTAGCGTTATTGAGCCAACCCAAGTGCCATCGTGTCTAACGGTACTTGTTGCACTGGCGGTTTTTGTCTGTGTCGAAGTATTGGAATGTATACTTTTGCCAGTTTTCGGGATGGAAATAACTGTTCTCATTGTGAATCCATTGCCCAAATCTTTTTCAGACACGCTGACGATTGTTTTATTGTTCTGTTGTGGAACGGTCTCGGCAGCAAAAGAGGGTACGACAAAACACAGGCATAGGGCACTCACTAACAGAAAACTTAAAATCCGTTTCATTTGAAATCTCACCTTTCCTTGTAAATATATGGATTTATCTATGAAGGCACTGCCTTAGATGGAACGCTGGGAACAGAAACATCTGACGAGGTATAAACCGTCACCTTAGTTTCTTCGGTGAATCCCGAATGCATGCGGCCTATGTAAATGACTAAAGCGATTAGTAATACAAGTAAAACGGTGCCACTTACAATGCCAATCCATATTTTCCTTTTACGTTTTCGCAAGTAGGTGTTTAGTACATCAGGTGATATTTCTTCTAAATAAGATTTTGCTACTGATTGCGGTGAACCGAGGCAGGTTTCCAAATCACAAAAGGAAGCGCCGGGGTTTTCCTCCAAACATGCGTCTGAATCATTTTTCAAAACCTGTAGATATTTCTGTCGGTATTTCTTAGGACACATCAAATGCTTTTTTACTGCTTTTCTATATTTCTGGGCAATGGTTTCCATTATTCTATGCCCCCGTCCGAATGTAAAATTGCAGAAATCCCCTTGTTTATCTTGTCGTAACTATCCAACAGCTCCGCAAGATAGCTGCGGCCCTTGTCCGTGATCTCATAAAACTGTCGCAAACGGCCATCTTTTGCGATATGTTTATCCTTGAGCTGCACATACCCATGCCGTTCCATTCGATAGATCACGGCATATGGGAATGAAATAGTAAACACCCCGTTGCTGAGACTTTCTAACTCTGTTGCAACCTCATTGACAAACATTTCATGTTTCTCAAAAAGAAATAGAGTTAGCATCTCACAGGTTGCCTTTTTCATCTTTTCTTCCAAACCTTCTACACTACCGCTGATTTGTTCCATATTAAAACCCTTTGAACATATTTTATACTCATATTTTATACTTATATCAAATAAATATCAAGAAAAATAAATTTGCTATTGACAAATTTATTTTATGATATATAATCTTTTATGAAGAAAAATATTATGCGTATGTTTGGACAATTTTGGAAAGCAGGATTGAGTCCCATGTTTTATTAAAAAGGGTGAAAAATTCCCAAGTCCATAATGTGGTGTGAAATAGGAGAAGAAACCTAAAATTCACGGTCAGTTTTCCTGTAAAAGGAGGTTGTTCAAATGAAGAGGACAGTTTTATCACTTCTGGCAGTATGTGCACTTCTCTTTGGTGTAGTTGGTACATCGCTTCCTGCAAAAGCGGCTGAGATTTCTTCTACATCTCAGACCGAAACTACATATTCTTTTGTTGGCGAAGTGAACGATTGGAACGACATTGCAATCATGTCCAAGGCATGGAAAGACTTTGTCTCCAGTTACCCAAAGAGTACGGAAGCTGAGCAAAATAAGTTTTTACTTAACTTTGTTGAAAGCGGACATCTGCGTCAAGCAGAATCTTCTGAGATAACTCAAAATGGAATTGACGCTAACATTCTTGGATATGGATACGGTGGCGACCTAAATGCTGAAGAAAAGAAACTTGCACTTAGGCATCCGGTTCAAGCTGTGAAAGTTTATAACGCTGCCCAAAGAGCAACGGATCTAACTGTTTCAAATTATGGGCATAATGGATATCAAGACAATAGTGATGCATTTAGGCATTGCCTTTGGAGTGCTCTAATGAAACAGTCGATTGGAACGGCGGCAGCTAAAGAATGGGGAACGGCACATGAAGCCGATTCAAGCGGCGTTGATAAACAAATGGATTTATTTAACAACAATGTTGGGAGATCAATAAATGTGTCAGGGAGTGAATCGAGCATTGTTAATTCTGTTAAGTCATTAGTCAAGTTCGGGAAATTAAGACGAATAGTGAAAAATAAATTGGTTCCAACGGACAAGACTGGATTAAAGTAGTCTATTTCGATAATTTCAGGAGGTCAGTGGATTTATGATCCTCTGACCTCTTTACTATAATTTTTTAAGTAGTAAAATGAAACAAATAAGGAGAGGTCGGTATGATAAAAGTTCAGCATTCAAGGCCGCATTTAATTTTCTTTATACTGTATTCGTTATGCAATTTTGTACTATGGTATTTATCAGATAATGGCGGCCTTTTTATTATGTTAGTTTGGAATGCCTTTTTATCATTTTTACCTGTGCTTTTTTCACAATTTACTGTTTCTTCTTTAAGTAATCATAAGCGTTTTTGGATATTATGGGCATTACTTTGGATTATTTTCTGGCCCAATACGTTTTATATGGCAACAGATATTGTTCATTTTACAGGAGATGCTTTTTTTCAAGTAGTAAAAGGTATTCCCTATGTTGAACAGCCTCAGATCATATATTCAGATAATCTTCTATTATGGTCAAAAGGAGTCATAATTGTTTTAGGGATTTTATATGGAATTATGAATGGAATTAATTCAGAAATGATTTTTGAAAACATCCTCATAAATAAATATGGGAAAGGTAAAAATCTACTATTACGTTTTATATGCTCAATTTTGGGTGGAATAGCAATTTATATAGGACGATTTTTGCGATTCAACTCGTGGAATATTTTTAATCCGATCAGAATAGTGACCGGTTTCCAGCTTTCTGGGCATGAGTGGAGATTCGTCTGTGGCTTTGTAGGAATATTTGCTGCATTTATACTGTGCATATTGAGTTTTGCAAAAGCCTTTTACCGGCAAAAATACAAAATTGATACATTAAGTTGAGATATTTTCTCATCAAGTATTTCTTGACTTTGATTTTTCAATCGTCCTGTTTCAACTCGTCAATAATTCCGCGCTGTTTCAGCAGCCGCGCCTGCTCGTCGAACTTCTGCTTGTTCCGCCGCCCCTGCTCCCGTTTGCATTTCTCGCTGCAAAAGGTGGGAATGTTGGCGGTTCTGGCAAGAAACAGCTTTCCGCAGAGCTTACAGTGTTGAAAGTACAGCTTGTTCGCGTAAAGCTGTTTCAGGCTGTACGTGAGTAACGGCATCAGCGACACGGTGCAGAAACCGTATTCGGAGGTTTCCGTGTCCCCCGCCCACAGAAGGCCGCCCGGAAACTCGTAATACTCACGGTCAAAAAAGTGCATGGGGAATTTCGGGTGGTCGCATTGCCATTCCATAATATCGTTCTTGATGGAGAATCGAAAAGGCAGCGTGAGGTTTTCGATCCTGTCCATGAAACCGCCCAGCAGCTTCTTATCTTCTGCACTCTTGAACCGCTTGGCATAAGCCAAAGCGGTTTTTTGATATTCCTCCCACAGCCGGACAGCAAGAAACTTGTGGGCGAAGTTGTCAGACCGATAGAGTTCTTCCAGATATTTTTGGGCGGCATAAAAGCCCTCCGGCTTTTCTTTGCCGATGCCG
>CALLZZ010000458.1 GCA_937858235.1 uncultured Clostridia bacterium | reverse complement strand
GTCATCTGCATGGCGGAGCGTTCCGTCACCGTCTTGCCGGAGGTCGTGCCTCCGAAGAAGAAGCGATAGCTGCTGCCGGTCGTTGAGTCCTTGGGAGCATCACGCCCTCTGAACCATCTGTTAAATATGCTCATTGCCACACCTCCATTTGATTAAGGGCTTCCTTAATAATCAGGAAGCCCAAGAGTGAAATCAGAATCATTTGTTTTTCCTCAGATAAAAAGAATGCCGCGGCTGTCATAGACAGAAGCAGCATTGTCATTCCCGCAGCGGATCGCCCGGTCGAGCGCCATGATGGTCGCAATTGCGCCGTCGATCTTTTCTGTGGATTTTTCCTTATCGGCTTTGATATTGCCTGCCGGATCGGTGCGGATGTAGATGTTGTCCATCATCCACCGGAGGACCGGATGCCCGCCGTGGGCGATTTTCTTCTCAAGTACGAGCTTCATCAGCTCTTTTGTCGGCGGGCTCATGTCTTTAAAGCCCTGTCCGATGGGAATGACTGTGAAACCCATGCCTTCAAGGTTCTGCACCATCTGAACCGCTCCCCAGCGGTCGAAGGCAATCTCGCGGATATTGAACCGTTCGCCGAGGTTCTCAATAAACTTCTCGATATATCCGTAGTGGATGACATTTCCCTCGGTCGTTTCGAGGACTCCCTGACGGTTCCACAGGTCATACGGAACATGGTCGCGCCGGACACGAAGGTCGAGCGTTTCTTCCGGTACCCAGAAGTACGGCAGGATCATGTACTTGTCGTCCTCATCAAGCGGAGGAAAGACAAGCACGAAAGCCGTGATGTCAGTGGTGGAGGACAGATCCAGACCGCCATAGCAGACGCGGCCTTCCAGCTCATCCTCATTGACAGGGAACGCGCAGGCGTCCCATTTGTCCATCGGCATCCAGCGGACGGACTGCTTCACCCATTGGTTGAGTCTCAGCTGCCGGAAGGAGTTCTCCTCGCCGGGATTCTGCTTTGCCGACTCGCAGGCGGCTTTCACCTTGTCGATGCCGACCGTGATGCCAAGAGAAGGATTCGCTTTCTTCCAGACCTGCGGGTCAGTCCAGTCTTCGGATTCATCCGCGCCGAAGATGACCGGATAGAATGTCGGATCATGCTTTCGTCCGCTCATGATATCGAGGGCTTTTTCGTGCTGTTCGTAGCAGATGGAATGGGTGTCATTCCCGGCGGTGGTTATCAGGAAGAACAGCGGCTGCATCCTCGCGTCGCCGGAGCCCTTCGTCATAACATCAAACAGCTTCCGGTTCGGCTGCGTATGCAGCTCATCGAAGATAACGCCGTGGGTATTGAAGCCGTGCTTGTTCGCGACATCGGCGGAGAGCACCTGATAAAAGCTGTGCGTCGGCAGGTACTCCAGTCGCTTCTGTGATTCCAGAATCTTCACACGCTTGGAGAGTGCCGGGCAGAACCGCACCATATCGACAGCGACATCAAATACGATCTTGGCCTGATTTCTGTCGGCTGCGCAGCCGTACACCTCGGCGCGTTCCTCGTTGTCGCCGCAGGTGAGGAGCAGCGCGATGGCGGCGGCAAGCTCTGACTTGCCTTGCTTCTTGGGTATCTCAACATAGGCTGTATTGAACTGCCGGTAGCCGTTTTCCTTGATCACGCCGAACAGGTCGCGGACGATCTGCTCCTGCCAGTCGATCAGCTCGAACGGCTTACCCGCCCAGGTTCCTTTGGTATGGCAGAGCTGCTCGATGAAGAGGCAGGCGTAATCGGCGAGATTCTCGTCGTAGTGGGAGCTGGGCTCCATGAACCGCGTCGTCTTATAGTTTTTCAGTTTCCTTACTGCCACGGACCAGACCTCCTTTCAGGGCAAAATAAAAGACCGCCGAAGCGATCTGTCTATCAGTACGAGAGCAAGAGCCGTTCTCAGGCTCTGCTTTCGGAATATTCAAATTCAGTGGTGTTTCTTTAGTTGTATTTCTTCATGAGGATCGCGTAAGCGAGCTGGCTTATTTCGTCCTCGGGTTCCTTGCCCCAGCCGCGTTCGTAGCTGAGCGTGACTTCGCCGCCAATTCTGAGCTCCATCTTGGAAATGCGTCCGCCTTCGATTCCGTATTCCTCGGAAGGCTCCTCGTAGTGCTTTACCCAGTATTTAACGACCGTTCCTTCGATGAGCAGTGATCCTTTTTCCCACATGGTTAAGCCTCCTCGATGATGAACTCGATGCCGTTTTTGCGTTCCGGCTCCTTGCTGCCGAAGCGGTGGTCGTTGGCTCTGGTGACGGTCTTGAGTCCGCTCATTTTGCAGCCGAGGGCGGTAAGTCCGTAGATGCCGTCCATCAGGCCGGTGCTCTGGTCGGTTACCGTGATCCTGTCGATGTCAGCCTTGCGGAGCGTTTCGACAAAGTCTGCAAGCTCGTAATCCCAGGGAAGGTCCTCGACCTCGAATGCGTCTGCGCCGTTCCTTAAGGATCTGTCGTACTGTACCAGCGCCTTGTTCTCGCCGGAGGTGAAAGGGTAAGGGAACTCTTTCTTTTCCCGCTCGTCAAAGGCTTTCACGCCGTCCCAGTCGTCAGCCTCGATCATCGCGTCGCGCTGTTCCTTCCGGATGGCCTGCGCCTCGTTGTAGGCGATTGCTGTGGCTCTCATTTCCTCGAAAAATCTGTTCTCTGTCATCGTGCTTTCCTCCTGATTTTCTGTGGTTTTCCCTTTCGGTGTGTACATATATCACTCTGTTTGGCACATATAGCAAGTCAATTCTGCAAGATAAATTGATAACTTTCTGTGTCTTAAAAATCAGGATTCTTCCGTCTCGCCGGTCATGATGAAGTGCCAGTATTCGCGGCGGTGTTCTTCAATGTAGAGGACCAGCTCGTAATATCCGGAATCGAACGCCAGCCGCTGAACCTCGATGACTGAGAGCATGTTGACCTTGCCGGTATCCCGGATGGCCATAATTTGTTCTCTGACTTTCTCATCCATATCAGTTACCAGCCTTTCTCACAATGTCCTCGCCGTAGATGACGTTCAGTCCGCCGCCGTTGTCCCAGTGGACGAGCAGGCTTCCGGTATCATCAATGCCGTAAACAGTGCCTTTCGTGCCGATGGGCGGAGCCTGGATATCATCCATTTTGATAAGCTCCACGCGGGTGCCGTTCGGGTAAGTCTTGCGAAGCCGTTCAAGCTCCTCTGGTCTGATCAGCCTCATGCCTGCACCTCCTCGCTGTTCTTGGTATTCTTTTCAGGAGCGCCGTTTTTCCAGCTTGAGTTGCCGGAGAGGTTCTGCAGGAGAATCTTGCGTTCCTTCTTGTATTCGCTGCCGATGAATCCCAGGCGGAGCAGGAAGCAGCGGAATGCGTACTTCTCATTCGTCACCGGCGTTTCCGTGGAGCTTGCCCGCTTCAGTTCCTTCGAGAGCTTGCAGAGCAGGGAAATGAACTCGGTGTAGGCTTTGACCTCGTCCGGCTCCGGCAGTTCCGGAAACCATGGGAATGCGATGCGGCCCTCTTTGATTTCAAACCGCAGGTCGTCTATGCCGAGCGCCTTCTTGATGAGCGTTCCCTTGGCTTCGAGGATGTTGGTCAGCG
>CALLZZ010000457.1 GCA_937858235.1 uncultured Clostridia bacterium | reverse complement strand
CCGACACCGTGACGGTCGCCAAGATCAAGGCAGCCATCGAAGCCGCCTACAAGGAAGGCGAAGCCAAGCTCAAGGGCAACAGCAAGTCCGTACCCGCGCTGTCCGCGATCAAGACGCCGCTTCGCGACGGCGACGCAGAGCGTCCGGACGACGAGGCCTACCGCGGCTCCTACTTCGTGAACGCCAACGCGACGACCGCTCCGGGAATCGTGGATGCGGACCTGAACCCGATCCTCTCCCGCAGCGAGGTGTACAGCGGCGTGTACGGCAGAGCCAGCATCACGTTCTACGCGTTCAACTCTTCCGGGAACCGCGGCATCGCCTGCGGCCTGAACAACCTGCAGAAGATCCGTGACGGCGAGCCGCTCGGCAGCAAGGCCAGCGCAGAATCCGACTTCGCGGACTTCGCAACCGACAGCGACGACGATTTCCTGAACTAAGGAGGCAAACCAATGAAAGACACTATGGAAGCAGTTCTCTACATCATCATGGCGCTCGGCGGCATCGCCGGAATCGTGCTCCTTCTCAGCATGACGGTCCTCGCAATCCGCTCCGGCAAGGAGGAGCAGGCGCGTGAAGCGCGTCAGGAGGAGCGCGACAAGGAGTACCACGAGCGCCGCATGAAG
This sequence comes from uncultured Clostridia bacterium, assembly GCA_937858235.1. Taxonomy (GTDB): domain Bacteria; phylum Bacillota; class Clostridia; order Oscillospirales; family Oscillospiraceae; genus Onthomonas. The sequence goes on along the minus strand of CALLZZ010000457.1, from coordinate 1,436 downwards.
GAGCTCGAAGCGCACCGCGACTAAACCGTAACCCATACAGCTATTGGCGGGCGGCAGGGACGTATCTCTCTGCCGCCTTATTCGTGAATTGAGGTGAAAAATGTGAAGACAATCAGCATAGACATCGAGACGTTCAGCGACGTCGATCTCGGCAAATGCGGCGTCTACAAGTACTCCGAATCGCCTGCCTTCGAGATCCTCCTGTTCGGCTACAGCGTGGACGGCGGCTCAGTGCAGGTCGTCGACCTTGCCTCCGGAGAACAGATCCCGGAGGACATCCTCGACGCGCTCACCGACGACACTGTACTCAAGTGGGCATTTAACGCGAACTTCGAACGCGTCTGCCTGTCGCGCTACCTGCGGGACATGGGCCGGAGTCTCGACCCGTTCCACGACAATCATCCGCTGTCGACGGAGCTTGCTCGGTTTCTGAATCCGGAGGGCTGGCGCTGCTCGATGGTCTGGGCGGCGACAATGGGACTCCCGCTCAGCCTGAAGGGCGTCGGCGCTGTTCTGAACCTTCAGGATCAGAAGATGGATGAAGGCAAGGCACTAATCCGCTACTTTTCAGTTCCCTGCGCTCCCACGAAGGCGAACGGCGGCAGGACACGGAACCTGCCAACGGATGATCCCTGCAAATGGGCGACATTCAAGAAATACAACCAGCGCGACGTCGAGGTCGAGATGTCGATCCAACGGAAGCTCCGGAACTTCCCGGTGCCGGACTTCGTGTGGGACGAATACCACATCGACCAGGAGATCAACGACCGCGGCGTGCGCATCGACATGGACCTCGTGAAGAAGGCCATCGACATGGACACCCGCTCCAAAAGCGAGCTGACCGAGAAGATGCAGGCTCTCACGAATCTGGAGAATCCGAATTCTGTGCAGCAGATGAAGCAGTGGCTCTCAGACAACGGCATGGAGGTCGACAGCCTCGGCAAGAAAGCCGTGGCTGCGCTTCTCAAGACCGCTCCTCCGGAGCTGGCCGAGGTGCTGGAGCTCAGGCAGCAGCTTGCGAAATCCAGTGTAAAGAAGTACCAGACGATGCAGCGAGCAGTCTGTGACGACAGTCGGGCGCGAGGCATGTTCATGTTCTACGGCGCGAACCGCACAGGCCGCTGGGCCGGGAGGCTCATCCAATTGCAGAATCTGCCGCAGAACCATCTGCCTGACATGGATGCGGCACGGGCTCTTGTGAAGTCCGGCGACTACGAGGCCGTGAAGATGATCTATGAGGATGTCCCGGACACCCTGTCCCAGCTCATACGCACTGCCTTCATTCCGAAGGACGGATGCCGGTTCTATGTGGCGGACTTCTCCGCCATCGAGGCGCGCGTCATCGCATGGTACGCAGGCGAACAGTGGAAGTCCGACGCGTTCGCAAACGGCGAGGACATCTACTGCAGCACGGCTTCACGAATGTTCCACAAGCC
>CALLZZ010000456.1 GCA_937858235.1 uncultured Clostridia bacterium | reverse complement strand
GCTATTGCAGTTCGCCTGCCTTCGAGATTCTCCTGTTCGGCTACAGCGTGGACGGAGGTCCGGTGAAAGTCGTCGACCTTGCCTGCGGTGAAAAGATCCCGGAGGACATCCTCGACGCGCTGACCGATGACACGGTTCTCAAATGGGCATTTAACGCAAACTTCGAACGCGTCTGCCTGTCACGCTACCTGCGGGACATGGGGCGGAGCCTTGACCCGTTCCACGACAATCATCCGCTGTCATTGGAGCATGCCCGGTTCCTGAATCCGGAGGGCTGGCGCTGCTCGATGGTCTGGGCGGCGACAATGGGACTCCCGCTCAGCTTAAAAGGCGTCGGCGCAGTCCTGCAGCTTGCCGACCAGAAGATGGATGAAGGCAAGGCCCTCATCAAATACTTCTCCGTCCCCTGCGCACCCACCAAGGCGAACGGCGGACGCACTCGGAACCTGCCATCGGATGATCCCGGCAAATGGGCGACATTCAAAAAGTACAACCAGCGCGACGTCGAGGTCGAGATGATGATCCAAAGGAAACTGCGGAACTTCCCGGTGCCGGACTTCGTGTGGGACGAGTACCACATCGACCAGGAGATCAACGACCGCGGCGTGCGCATCGACATGGACCTTGTGGAGAAAGCCATCGACATGGACACCCGCTCCAGAAGCGAGCTCACCGAGAAGATGCAGAGGCTTACCAATCTCGACAATCCGAACAGCGTGCAGCAGATGAAGCAGTGGCTCTCCGACAACGACATGGAGGTCGACAGCCTCGGCAAGAAGGCCGTCGCAGCCCTCCTCAAGACCGCGCCGCCGGAGCTTGCAGAGGTTCTGGAGCTCAGACAGCAGCTGGCGAAATCCAGTGTGAAGAAGTATCAGACGATGCAGCGTGCCGTGTGCGATGACAATCGTGCCAGAGGTATGTTCATGTTCTACGGAGCAAACCGCACCGGGCGCTGGGCCGGACGCCTGATCCAGCTGCAGAACCTGCCGCAGAACCACCTGCCGGATCTGGATGCTGCGCGGGCTCTGGTGAAGTCCGGCGACTACGACGCAGTGAAGCTTCTCTATGAGGATGTGCCGGACACGCTCAGCCAGTTGATCCGCACGGCTTTCATTCCGCGGGACGGCTGCCGGTTCTATGTGGCGGACTTCTCCGCCATCGAAGCATGCGTCATCGCATGGTATGCAGGCGAGCAGTGGAAATCCGCCGCGTTCGCAAACGGCGAGGACATCTACTGCAGCACGGCAAGCCGCATGTTCCACAAGCCGGTCGTCAAGCATGGCATCAACGGCGAGCTCCGCGCCAAGGGCAAGATCGCGGAACTGGCCTGCGGCTACGGCGGCTCGACCGGAGCGCTGAAGGCGATGGGCGCACTGGAGATGGGACTTTCTGAAGATGAGCTTCCGGACATCGTCTCCTCGTGGCGGGACGCAAACCAGCAGATCGTGAAATTCTGGTGGGACGTCGACAAGGCAGTCATGGCCGCCGTCAAGAACCACAAGACCACCCGGCTCGGGAAGCTCGTGTTCTTCTGGCAGGCGGGCATGCTGTTCATCACCCTGCCGTCCGGACGGAACCTTGCATATGTGAAGCCGAAGGTCGGCATGAACCGTTTCGGCGGCGAGTGCATCACCTATGAGGGCGTAGGCGGCACGAAGAAATGGGAGCGCCTCGAATCGTACGGTCCGAAGTTCGTGGAGAACATCGTGCAGGCCACCAGCCGTGACATCCTGTGCAACAGCATGAAGACGCTCCGCTGCTGTGATATCTGCATGCATATCCATGACGAGCTTGTCATCGAAGCCGATCCACGCGTCTCCCTCGAAGCCCTGTGTGAGCAGATGGGCCGCGTCCCCGCATGGGCGGATGGTCTCGTGCTTCGTGCGGACGGGTATGCCTGCGATTTCTATAAGAAAGATTAACCGGTTTTCGTCAAAAGCGGTCCGTCTCCTCCAGTGGAAAGTGAGGCGGGCCGCTTTCTTGTTTGTCCGCCTGACTTTTTGAAAGGAGGATACCGGTTTGGATTACAGAAACTTTGAGGGCTATCCGGACCCGACATGCTGCGAGGCCTTAAGCCTCATCGAAATGGAGGAACGCAAGGCGCTCCGTGCGTTCCGGCCCATCATCTACGTCTGCTCACCGTACGCGGGAGACATCAAACACAACGTGGAGGCCGCACGCCGCTACTGCCGGTTCGCAGTCGAACAGGGATACATTCCGATTGCGCCGCATCTGCTGTTTCCGCAGTTCCTTGACG
>CALLZZ010000455.1 GCA_937858235.1 uncultured Clostridia bacterium | reverse complement strand
AAGGCACGGTGGAGTTCCGGTTGTTCAACGGAACCACCCATGCCGGTAAAATCAAGGCCTATATTCAGCTGTGCATGGCCATTTCCGCACAGGCGCTCAACCAGCGTTGCGCCAGTCGAACCAAGACACAGACAACCAATGAAAAGTACACCTTCCGGACTTGGCTGCTGCGCTTGGGATTAATCGGCGATGAATTCAAGACAGCCCGTGAGCATCTGCTGAAAAATCTGGACGGCTGCATCGCTTGGCGTGATCCGGCTCAGGCAGAAAAACAAAAGGAACGGATGCGGCAGAAAAAAGAAAAAGAGCTGGAGCAGGCACGGCAGGAAGCCCAGCCGACTGTTTCCGAACCAACCGAAGCCGAGGCAGAAGATGCCCCGGCTTTTACTATGAGAATGTGAATGATAGGAGGAAATATGGCTAAGAACCGCTTATACATTGCCTATGGCAGCAATCTGAATCTGCCGCAGATGGCATTCCGCTGCCCCACCGCCAAGGTGGTGGGAGCCAGCGAGATCAAAGGATATGAACTGCTGTTCCGTGGCGGCAGCCGTGGTGCCGTTGCTACCATTGAGCCGCTGGAGGGCAACTCTGTGCCTGTGCTTTTATGGAAAATCAGGCCGCAGGATGAGCTTTCCCTCGACCGTTATGAGGGATACCCCAATTTTTATCGCAAGGAAATGCTGGAGGTGGATCTGAACGACAAGCCAGTGAATGCAATGGTCTACATCATGAATGACGGCAGGGAGTTCGGCGCACCCTCGGATTTTTATCTCCACACCATCGCCGAGGGTTATGAAACCGCAGGATTTGATACGGATTTTTTGGATCAGGCGGTGGAAAAATCCATCCGTCTGGCGCAGGAGCAGCAGGCTGTAGAGGATGCGCAGTTCAACCTTTGGCAGCAGAAATGGTGGTAAAATTACTTTTCTTCTGATTGCTCCTTTAATACTTTAAGCGCAAATTCTAAAGATTGAATAAATGTAGATAGCTCTGCATCACCACCCAATGCGATTTCGACTTCTTCGACTTCCTCGCCATTAACAAAAAGAGCTGTTCCACCTTCATCTTTGATTTTGAAAAATGTCCTGCCGCCGTGACCGAAGTCCCCACCACAATAGCCCGTAGTTCCAACCTCTACTTGCAGAACATTTGCATTAAGGAACTCTGCAATCCATGTTTGAACTTCTTTTCCTTCAACATTTCTTGAAGAAGATTTTATCTCGTGCATATCAATATCTCCAATCTATTTTTGCTTAAGTATATCACGATTGTTGGTTTGCGGACAACACATTTCAAACGAAAGAAGGTGTCTTATTGGCCGTACCTGTAGCAGCAGTCGCAAAGGCTGCGGCTGCTGTTTTATCCAACGAAAAAACCAGAAAGGCCGTGGGCTGGTTAATTACCGCCATTTTATCCCCGGTCATTCTAATCATTGTGCTGATCTGCTGCCTTATGTCTGGTACAGCCGATCACAACAACAGCGCTGTGGATTTGACCTTTTACGGCGGCGGCATCTCCTCACAGGTTCCCGCTGAGTACCAGCAGTACATTGAGGATATGCGGAGCAGTTTCTCTGATTTGGACGGAGCCGTGTCTGAGGTTACGCCCATGATCGAAAGCGGCAGCATCGACAGCACCCGCATGAAGTCCATTTTTTATTCTCTGTATTTCGGCGCTGAAAATCTGCGAATGAATACTTCCGATTACCGAACCTTTGCGGACTGCTTTGTCCGGTACGAGGAACGCACCCGTACCGTCACCGATGAGGACGGCAATGAAACGGAGGAAACCTATACGGTAGCTGTTCTCATTACCGATCTGAATGAGATATATGCAAACCTTGAAAGCTCCCTCGGCAGAACCATTACAGAGGAAAACAAAGTAAATGCCGCTCAGATTTACAGCCGTGTGCTTTATGGACACGGTCTGCCGAGAGATGGAAGCATCGGCGAGGATGAATGGTCTGGCGGTGTGTTTGACGGTGAGATTTACACTGGTGGCGGTGATTTTGCCAGCCCCCTTGGAGCTAACTGGCGTAGTATGGTCACCTCAGAATTCGGTTGGAGGCCGAATCCGTTCGGCGGCGGTGGCGGCGAGGGTCATTCCGGCCTCGACATGGGCGCACCAAAAGGAACACCGATACAGGCCGCCCGCACCGGTGTGGTCAGCTATGTAAAAGACTCCGGCAGCAGCGGCTATGGTTACCATGTGGTTATTGATCATGGAGATGGCATGGTCACTTTATACGGTCACTGCTCCAAGGTCTATGTTCGTTCCGGGCAGACCGTGCAGCAGGGCGAAGTGATTGCCGCCGTGGGTAGCACCGGGCGAAGCACCGGAAACCACCTCCATCTGGAGGTGCGCATCGGCGGTAAGAAAGTAAATCCAAGACAGTTTTTGCCGTAAAGGAGGCAGCGTAATATGAAAGCAATTTTTGAAAGAAAACCATCGGATTTCGATTTGCAGAGCCTTGAGGTGTCAAAAATCATTCGGCTTCCCGCTGAAGTTTTTGAAGCTGTGCTGGAAAATCCTCAGCGGGAGTATGACTTTATTCAGAAAAATATAGATCAGATGCACTGCGACAGTAGTGGTGTGTATCACTGCCTGCTGCTTACCGGCGAGGGCAGAAATGACGGACTGCTGGTGGAATCGGAGGGCTATGGCTATTGCCGGTACGCCTCCTATGTTCCCGACATTTCCGGACTGATCACCCCGGTCAGCAGCCTGAAAGATTTGCTCCATGTCCATTGGGAGGATGTCCATTTGCTCCACAAGGACGTGGAGATACAGCCTGCCACCATCGTGGAGCTGGATGAACGAACCCTGACCGATGCCGGGAAAGAGGCATGGGCTGATGTTTTGGATGCTGAGGTGGTCAAGGTTTACAACGGTTACTACGGCTTGCAGATGGAGCTGGATAAGGTAAAGCCTTCCCGCTTGGAAGAATTCTCGTCCATGCTTGCCGGGTACTGTTCGGTATCGGATTATGAAAAATGGGTGACACAAGAGAATGATAAACTCTCTCAGTCACCCCAAATGAAATTGTGAAATGGAGGAAGCTACGATGAAAAAAGCAACACTGACTGTCAGCTTTGACAGCGAAAAGCTGGATGCCCTGACCTATCACATGAGCAAAAAGGATACGGATTTGCAGACGGAGCTGGAGGATACCGTCCAGAAGCTCTATGAAAAGCACGTTCCACAGACCACTCGTGAGTACATTGACGATAAGCTCTCCCGTGAGGCCGCCGCCAAACCCAAGCCCAAAAGACCTGTTCTCTCTGCTGCGGCAGGCGGTTCTGATAATAGGCTGGCGTAGACAGGAACGCTGTCCGGGCATGTGGGCGACTGTGTTGCCCTGTGTAGCCTTTTGGCAGGAGGATGGCATCCTGATACCCATTAGCATCGTACCGCCCACGTTGCGCCCGTGTGGGGAGAATGTGAGAAAGCCCCGGATGAGATATGAAATGCTCAAAATCAAGGCATTCCAGTAGGGTCGAAAGTGGTGCAGGTTAAAGGGTTTATGCTGCTTTGGCAGCCTAAACCCGAAAAACACCGACCGGCAAAGCCGTTCGGGGATTGCGAAGTGACATAACTTTCTGCCCGAAACCCTCATTTGTTATGCTGGTTTCAGAAAAGAGCAAGGAAATCTGGGCATTTGCGGGGCTTACACTGTATACCAGGGCAGAATTCACAGAGAAAAGGAGGCAGTATGGCAAAGGAACCGGAAAAAGTCCGCACCGGCTTTTATATCGAAAAGGAAGTGCTGGATCGGTGTGATGAGCTGCTGGCACAGGCCAATGTGAAATCCCGCAATGAATTTGTCACCGAAGCGCTCAAGTTTTACTGCGGATATCTCACCTCGCAGAAGATTGAGAACTATCTGCTGCAAAGCTTATCCTCCGTTCTCGTCAGCACCATCCGGGATACGGAAAATCGTCTGGCCAGAATGGATTTCAAAATTGCCACCGAGCTGTCCAAGCTCTCTCATGTGGTGGCATATACTCATGCGGTTGACGAGCAGGCACTCCAAAGCCTACACTTAAAATGTGTGGAGGAAGTCAAACGGATCAACGGTGCAGTTGATTTTGAGGATGCATATAACTATCAAAAGCGGCGAACCTAAAAATGTAAGATTAATTTGTTTCTTTTGAGTATGGACTATAGAAATACATTCGTTTATGGTATGTTGCGAAAGGAGGGAAATGTGCGATGGACAAAAGTGAAATCTTTGAAATGGCAATCCGGGAACTGACGGAAGCTGCAATCGAAAAGCGTAAGGAAACGCTGGATGACAGTGAGCTGCAGCTTTATACTGAGGTAAAGGCTCTCAGTCTGCAGGCTCGTGATATTGTGAAATCACTGCCGGAGGATCAGCAGAAAATTCTCGCCGATTACTTTGAGAAAACAAATTTGATTGCTGATCACGAATTCCAGCATCTCTATGTGCAGGGCGCAAAGGATTGTGTGGAGCTGTTGAAAAAGTTAGGTGCGCTGTAAAATCATTCACAAATCAAGGATGAAAAATCGACCTTCTAATGTTATAATTATTAACATTAGGAGGTCAATTTTAATGAGAGATTTTATCACGCTGATAAAGAGAATCAGTCCGGAATGGATTATCTATAAATTTTCAGAGTTGTCGATAGATATGTTCAAAAAACAAGAATGCTGCCGAGATATTCAAGTGCCCGTTAAGATTTATGGCCGTCAACGCACGTTGGTTGTTGCGTTATCTGCATGGGATATTCAAAATATAGAGTATTTGTCAATATGCAATAGCAATGACTATCGTCAATCAGATAAGCCTTTTAGCTTTGGTGAATTGGTTGACTTATATCGTGATTATGACAACAAACATTCCATAGCAGAAGAAATCAAAGATGCAGATTTGGATGGCATCTTCCGTTTAATTATGGGTATGACGGCGGAGCAATTTCAATATCAGAATGGTTCTTGGATATTCGATACATTCAATCGTAATTATCACATTTTGCTTGCTGCTCCAAATTTTGAACATCGTGCAGATTTAAGTATAGACGATGTGGTGCAGAAAGTGTTTGGTTTCTCAGCCAATGATTATATTTCGATAATGCTCATTGTATTCTGGCTGTGTATGCAACATCCCGATCCATTAACAGCACCAGAGGCGCTATATCGAAAAAAAGAAGAAACAATTTTAACAAAAGAAAATGTATCAAAGTTCGTGGATTATTATTCTTGCACTTATCAGGAGTTGCGAGTAACTTCGTTGGGAAAGCAACTCTTATACTCAAAGCCGTTTATAAAAACAGATCGGCAAAAAGCGTATTTATCTTCAAATTTTTATCTGGTTGCTATGCTAATAGCCAATGGATTATATTGGACTGTTCGTGACTTTTATCGCATACAAGGAGGACAAGGATTCACAAATGCTTTTGGGCATCTCTATGAGGATTATATAAAAGAATTGGCCAATACCTATTGCAAACCAGAACAGTGGCACGTTATACCTCAAGGGAAAGAAAAAGGGGCAGACTTCTTCTTTGACTTTGGCGATGCATCCGTAATTATAGAATCTAAGGCTTCTTTAATTGGATTGGATGGTAAGCAGCAAGTTCCCAATAGAGAATCAATTGATAAATTTATGTACAATACGATTGATAAGGCTTATATTCAGCTACAGAGTAGCTATAATCAAATTATAGACAAACAGAAAGAATGCAAACCGATTATCAAAGTAATTCTACTGTACGATGATTTTTCCAATACTGCTATTCTACAAAAGTCAATGACACGAATTTTTAATAATGATGCGCGCTGCTTTATTATGAGAATCCGAGAGTTTGAAATATTACTCTATCTGCATTTTTATGATAATCTGAAATGTCATGCGATAATTAAGTGTCTCATTGAACAAAGTAGTCTTACACCATTAGAGCGCAAGAGTGTTTCTGCCATCTATGATCAATTCAAAGTTTGGGAGATTTCACATTTTAACGGCGAATTAGATTATTTCTCTCAAGGCATAACTCGATTAGAAAGAGAGATCAAATGAATATCATAAATTAATATTGCGAGGTACAATAAATGAACAAGAGAGATTTTTTAGTAAAATTAAAAAATGGAATATTGTCATGACTTGTGAGGTTCTATTCAAAGCATATTATGAGCAACGAAGTATAGGATTTACAGACTATATCTAACATACAATTAAGCAAAAGGGCGGCTTTAATAGTCGCTCTTTTCTTTTAACCCAAAACAGGAAAGGAGGCCGCCATGCCTAAAATTATCTTCACCTCGCAATATATGCGGGATGCCCCGCCAGCCCAGCTTGAAAACTATGTGA